>DAIPHR010000235.1:0-4804 GCA_036771215.1 Cyclobacteriaceae bacterium | reverse complement strand
TACTCGCCATGGTGGGCACCCAAGACCCCAAGCTGCAAAAGATGATTGACCGCGGCAAGTTTGCCAACGCCATCAAGCGATATAACACGGAGTAGTGAACGACCGGCAACGATACGGTAGATCAAAATGGCCTGGGTTTGCAACAACACTCGCATTATTGATGTTGTGCCTGTCGGGTGTAGTGCAAGCGCAAACGCCCGCAGTGCCACGGCCGGATAGTGTGCTGAGCCAACGCGTGGATTCACTGGCCGGGCGTGCTAATCAAAATATTGAAGAAGTAACCTCGCGGGCCGATTCATTAGTGAACGCACGCCAGCAACAGTTGGATTCATTGCGGCAGCGTGCCAACGCTGTTGGTCAGCGTGTTCACTCGGGGGTGGGGCAGTGGTCCGCCCGGCTCACCGGCCGTCAGGATTCGCTGCGGCAGCGGTTGAGTGGCCTGACCGTGCCGGATAGCCTCTTTGTTTTTGATGCCCAACTGCGCCAGGTGGATTCGCTTAAGCGTGTGGTGAACGAGAGGATGCAGGAACTGCAGCAGCGTCTGGAGGGTAAGGCCGATGTTATCGGGCAAAAAGCAGATAGCCTGCAAAAGGCATATACGCAGAAGGCGGAGGAGTTGTATGCGCGTTTCCGCGAAAAAGCCGGAGATCGCTTTGGCCAGTATGAAGGCGGCATTGCCGAGAAGCTTTCGCTCACGTCTCCGTCTATGTCGGCCAAAATACCAGAACTGAATGGACTCAGTCTACCAGAGTTGCAGAATTTGAATTTGCCGGAGTTAGGGTCCGGGCTGAACGCGAACCTGCCCGGGTTGCCGAACATGAATCTACCCGGCACGCCTGACCTGAACCTACCGGAAAATGCAGCGGGCGGTTTACCACAAGCCAACCTGCCGGGGGCAGATCAACTGGGACAGGTGGACGATCTGAAAAGCAGCCTGGACAAGGTCAGCGGCTGGCAGCAGGAGGCGGGAGCTTATGCCGAGGAAGCCCAGCGCCTGAAACAGGAGGGGCTTACAGGTGCGGAGAAGCTTCCGGAGCTGGCCGAACAGCACGTGGGTAAGTTGGAGGAAATAGCCACCATTCAGCAGCATCAAAAGCAGTTGGAAAAAATCCAGCAGATGCAGCAGCAGTATATGCAGCAGGTAGAGCAGTTTCGCGATTCCGCCCGCCTTACCCGCGAGACGGAGGAAAAATTGAAGAACCTCGCTCATGAGCAGTTTGAAAGTCAGGCGCAGCAACTGGAGCAGGCACAGGGGCAACTCGCCCGGTATAAGAAAAAGTATTCGGATATCCAGAGCATTCACACCCTGCCGAAGCGGCCGCCTAATCCAATGAAAGAAAAGCCCTTTCGCGAGCGGTTTTTTCCGGGGTTAATGATGCAGATGGTGAAGCGGGACTATTACTCGGTGGATTTCGCTCCGCAGTTCTATTACCATTGGCGGCCGCGTTGGCAGCCGGGCGCGGGGTTGGTTTATCGCGTTAATGTAAATGTCGATCAGCGCACGTTTCCCAATCCGGATGAAATGTGGGGGTACAAAGTGTTTACCAACTTCATTGCTTTCAAAGGGTGGTATGCGCGGGTGGAAGCCGAGCGCGTGAATTTCCGGTTGCGCCCCACTACAGCCGCGGCCTATTCGGAGCAGCGCCTGTGGACGAACACGCTGCTCGTGGGCACCGGCCGGGAGTTTCCACTCAACCGGCTGCTGCGCATGAATACGCAGTTGTTGTACAATACCCTTCATGCCCACGACAATCCGTATGCCTCTAAAGTGCTGCTTCGTTTTGGCTTTACTTTTTCGTTGCAAAAAGATCAGCGCAGGGCCTTCATTCGTAAGCTAAAAGAAGCCGGAAAGTTGACGGAGGTCCAGTGAGGTGTCGGTACGCCCGCCCGTACACCTGACTAAAAAGATTCTGTTTTGACATGAGTTTGCGTGCATCGGTTGTTACTGCGACAGCGGTTCCCTGCCCGCGTGACGCAGTCAGGCGGGGAATCCGCTCGGAACCTCGTGAAGACCAAACGGCAACGTTTGGTTTTTTTTTTGAGTTTGTGTGCATCGATTGTTTCCGTGGCGCTGTTACGCGGGGAGTCCCCCGGTACCTCGGCCCAGCGAAAAGACCACCCCAGCTGTCTTTGTTATTCGTTAGATTTCGGTCAGATCACGGTTGGCAGGCGCAGTTTAGCTGCATCTTGCATAAAAACCTGCCGAACGATAAAAACAAGTTGATCGGTTAACAAGCCCTCTGTAAACTTGTTAAAAAATTGAGGTATTACATCAAACGTTAAAAAATGGATACTACTACGATCACAAAAAAGAACACGACAAACGGGGAAGCCAAATGCCCGTTTCATGGCGGTGAAGTGAAAAAAGCCGGTGGCACGGGAACCCACAACCGCGACTGGTGGCCCAATCAGTTGAAGCTCAATATCCTGCGGCAGCATTCATCGTTGGCCAACCCCATGGGCGAAAAGTTCGACTACGCCAAGGAGTTTAAGAAACTGAACCTCAAAGCGCTCAAGAAGGATATTTTCAAATTGATGACCACCTCCCAAAGCTGGTGGCCGGCTGACTACGGGCATTACGGCCCGCTCTTCATCCGCATGGCCTGGCATTCGGCCGGTACATACCGGATTTCGGACGGACGCGGTGGTGCCGGTTCCGGCACACAGCGTTGTGCTCCGCTCAACAGTTGGCCCGACAACACGAATCTGGACAAGGCCCGACTCCTGCTTTGGCCGATTAAGCAAAAGTATGGCAATAAGATCTCCTGGGCCGATCTGATGATTCTGGCCGGTAACTGTGCGCTGGAGTCGATGGGATTCAAAACGTTTGGCTTTGCAGGCGGCCGGGAAGATGTCTGGCAGCCGGAGGAAGATGTGTATTGGGGTTCAGAAAGCAAATGGTTGGACGACAAGCGTTACACGGGCGATCGCGAACTGGAAAATCCGCTGGCCGCAGTTCAAATGGGTTTAATTTATGTGAACCCCGAAGGCCCCAACGGTAAACCCGACCCGCTGGCAGCTGCGCGCGACATCCGCGAAACGTTCGGTCGCATGGCCATGAATGATGAAGAAACCGTGGCTCTTATTGCCGGTGGTCACACGTTTGGCAAAACACACGGAGCGGCCGATCCCTCGAAACATGTAGGCCCCGAACCGGCCGCTGCATCCATTGAAGAGCAGGGCCTGGGTTGGAAGAACTCGTTTGGACCGGGCAATGGCGCACATACCATCACCAGTGGGTTGGAAGGCGCCTGGACCACCACACCCACCCAGTGGAGCAATAACTACTTCGAGAACTTGTTTGGGTTCGAGTGGGAGTTAACCAAGAGCCCGGCTGGCGCTCACCAATGGAATCCGAAGGGCAATGCCGGTGCCGGTACTGTGCCCGATGCACACGATGCCTCAAAACGCCATGCCCCGATGATGCTCACCACTGATCTGGCTCTGCGGGTTGATCCGGCCTATCAAAAAATTTCGCGCGACTTTTTCCAGAACCCGAAGAAATTTGCGGACGCCTTTGCACGGGCCTGGTTCAAGCTCACGCACCGCGATATGGGTCCGTTGCCACGCTACCTCGGTCCTGAGGTGCCGAAGGAAGTTCTGATCTGGCAAGATCCACTCCCGGCAGCTAAGAAATACAAATTAACCCCCGGTGATATTGCGGGGTTGAAGACGAAAGTGGCGGCATCAGGGCTTTCGGTAGGCGAGTTGGTATCCACCGCCTGGGCCTCGGCTTCCACGTTCCGGGGCTCCGACAAGCGCGGGGGTGCCAACGGGGCACGCATCCGGCTGGCCCCTCAACGCAACTGGGAAGTCAATAACCCGGCTCGTTTGAATAAAGTGCTCAAGGCGCTCGAAGCGATTCAGGCAAAATTCAACAAGGGTAAGAAAGTAGTTTCCATGGCCGACCTCATCGTGTTGGCCGGTGGCGTGGGTATCGAGATGGCGGCCAAGAAGGCCAAGCTTTCGGTTAAAGTTCCGTTTACGCCTGGTCGCGTAGACGCCACTCAGGAACATACCGATGTAGAGTCTTTTGCCGTGCTCGAACCGGCAGCCGATGGCTTCCGCAACTATAAAAACAAAAAGCACAAGGCAGCGGCCGAGGACATGCTGGTGGACAAAGCACAATTGCTGACGCTTACCGCTCCGGAAATGACGGTGCTGGTGGGCGGCCTGCGTGTGCTGAATACCAACTTCGACAACTCGAAACATGGCGTGTTTACCCGGAAGCCGGGAACGCTGTCGAATGATTTCTTCGTCAACCTTCTGGATTTGAATACTACGTGGCAGGCCACCGGTAAAGACCAGGAGACGTTTGAAGGGCGCGACCGCAAGACGGGGGCGGTAAAATGGACCGGAACCCGGGTTGATCTCATCTTTGGTTCAAACTCCGAGCTGCGCGCGCTGGCCGAAGTGTACGGCAGTTCCGATTCGCAGGCGAAGTTTATTGAGGATTTCATTGCGGCCTGGGTGAAGGTGATGAACCTCGACAGGTTTGACCTGCTGTGAAATATCCTTAACGGTCAAGAAAAGTAACCCACCAAAGGTTACTTTTTTTATTTTATGCGGTTGCTAATCATTTATCTTTGTGGGGTTACAATAATTCTTACATAGGTATGGATCGGGGAAGAATTTAAATTAAACATCCAAATGCGCAAGGCTTTATGCGTCCTTTTGACCACCCTAACCATCCTCTCAAATACTTTTGGTCAAAGTGGGCCGGCCGGTGTAGGCTCCTCGACCAACGTACGGTTTTGGTACCGCGCTGACCGCATCGGCACAGTCTTAACAAATGGCCAGCCGG
>DAIPHR010000234.1:0-4817 GCA_036771215.1 Cyclobacteriaceae bacterium | reverse complement strand
TTTTTAATAGCGTGCTTTTTCCAGATCCGGTTTCGCCAGCGATGACAATGTGCTGACCTTGCCCCTGCGTAAACTGAATATTGCGCAAGGAAAAGCCGCGCTGATCGGTTAATCCGACTCGGTTTACCAGCAGCAACGGAGCCGTCATCGGATCGCCTGGTAGCGTTGCTTCATCTCCTCTGTCCGTTTGGCCAACCGCTCAACCGCATCCAATACGGCCTGTGTAGGACGGGCATCCGCACCCTGGATCAACGCGATGACGTGCAGCAACTTATCCTGAAGACCTACGAGTGTTTCCTTTTCCAATGGCGTTTCAGTTGCAGCGCCATACAATACGTCCGGATTTTCCGGCTGACCTTCTCCCCGCAGCGCGAGCCACTTCTCTTTCTGGCCCTTCTTCCATTTTACTTTGGCATCGGCCAGCCGGCCATCGATTGCCTCGCGTAACGATTGTACCTCATGGTACAACTGGTAACCCTGCAGCGATTTGCTGCTCTGTAACCCAATGTCATCCGCGGAAGCGGTAACCCGCGGATCCATCACAACTGAAATTTTCTGTTTGAAGGACTGACCATCAACAACCAGCGTAACTTCATACTCACCGGGCGGTACAAAAATTCCTTTCGGAGATGTGGCCGTATTCCGGTAGTTGGCAGCAATAGATAACTCCCGTTTCGCACCTCGGGGCGGTGCGTACGACAAATCCCAAATAAACCGGTGATGTCCTGGTTTTATAGAGAGTGTTTCAGGCTGGCGAAACCAGTAGGTTGGGTAGGCCAGCGCTGCCGTATCCGGTTGTTCGCTGTGATCAGCAGAACTGAATGAGCGCACCAACTCACCCTGCGCATTTCGGATTTCAAGTTGAACCCGCGTAGCAGCTTTGGGCAAGTAATAATCCAAAGCGGCACCGTCTGGTGGATTTTGGCCTGCCGGCTCTTCGGGTGGCTGTGGTGTATCGCTGAATATGTTGAAACGCACCCGAACAGATTTTTCAGGCGCAAACAGTTTGGCTTCGCGGTTACTCAGTTGTGCGAGTTGGCGCAGCGGAGAGAAGTTATCCAAGATCCAGATGGATCGACCGTGCGTGCCCACTACCAGATCACGTTCGTGGATGACCAGATCGCGAATGGAAGTTGCGGGCATGTTCTGACGCAGCGGATGCCAGGTGGCCCCGGCATCGGCAGAGAAGTAAACGGCTTTCTCAGTGCCTGCGAATAGCAAACCGGGCTGCACCGGGTCTTCGCGCACCACATTCACCGGCTCGTTCGGTAGGCCCGTCACTATGCGCGTCCAGTTGCGGCCTCCGTCTGTTGTCTTGTAGATGTGCGGGCGTAAATCATCTTTTCGCAACGCGTTCACCGAAATGTAAGCGGTGTTGACGTCATGCTGCCCGGCATCGATCTGTGAAATTTTGTCCCACGAAGTGAGTCCTTCGGGTGTTACCTCCCGCCAGTTTTTGCCGCCATCGGTCGTAACGTGCACCCTTCCATCATCTGTGCCGGCCCAGATCACATCTTTGCTGAACTTCGATCCGGCCACCGAATAAATCACACCACGCTGCGGGATCGTAGGCTCTTTACGGAAGTCACCCACACTGGCGGGTACCTCGGGATTGGGTCGCGATAAATCCGGGCTGATGACTTCCCAACTGTTGCCACCCGTGTGCGACTTCCACAACACGTTTGTGGCAAACAGCAGCATGGTGTTGTCGGCCGGATGAAACAATACCGGTAGTGTGCGCAACAAGCGATACTTTCCGGATCTCAGGGCCTCGGGCGCTACGTTTTGCGACTGCCCGGTACGTTTGTCGAAACGCGTGAGACGCCCTCCGTAAATGATATTCGCGTCTTTGGGATCAGCCACAACGTAAGCGTACTCATCGGCCCCCACGCCCATCCAATCCCGAAAGGAAATCTGTCCGCCCGGACCGCGACTTGCTACACCAATGGCGCCACTCTCCTGCTGGCCGCCATAGACCCAGTAGGGAAACTGGTTGTCGGTGGAAACGTGATACAACTGAGCCGTGGGTTGGTTGTACCACGTTCCCCATGATTTGCCTCCGTTAACGGTCACCACAGCACCCTGATCGGCCGCAAAAATCATGATGTCCGGGTTAGCGGGATTGATCCAGATGCGGTGGTAGTCATCACCACCCGGGGCGCCTTTGAAACTAAACCACGTTTTGCCGCCATCAAGTGATTTGTAGGACGCCACGTTGGCCGAAAAAACAATGTCAGGATTTTTTGGATGCACTTTCAACTCGGCAAAGTCGCTGCCGCGCCCAAACACACGGCCATCGGTTGACACGCGCTGCCACGACTCACCGCCATCCTCGCTGCGGTAAATGCCGCTTTGCTGGCGAGCATCCACTGTGGCATAGAGCCGCTGCGAGTTGCCGGGTGCGATGGCGATGCCGATGCGGCCAAGGCCCTGTTCGCCTGTTGGCAAACCTGCTGTCAGTTTTCGCCACGTGCTGCCGCCATCGGTGGACTTGTATAAGCCGCTATTGGGTCCACTGAACGACCCGTTCTCCCACGGGCCTTCGCGGTGTTCCCACAGATCAGCATAAACGGTATTGGGGGTGTTGGGATCGAGTTCAACCTGAATGGCTCCTGTATTAGCATTGAGGTAGAGCACTTTTGTCCACGTCTTGCCGCCATCGGTGGTGCGAAACACCCCGCGCTCCTCATTTGCCCCGTACGGGTGACCCAGGCCGGCAACGAAGACTAAATCCGGATTGGTGGGATGTACCACCAACCGGCCCACCTGCTGTACGTCTTTGAGGCCCACATGCTGCCAGGTTATGCCACCATCGGCGGATTTAAAAATTCCCTCGCCAATGGCCAGGTCGGGGCGGTGAAGTCCCTCGCCTGTGCCGACATATACGATGTTGGGATTCGAGGGCGACACCGCGATGTCGCCTATGGAGCCTGTGGATTCGCGATCAAAAATCGGCCGCCAGGTGCGACCAAAGTCGTCTGTCTTCCAAACGCCACCGTTGTTCACCCCCATGTAAAAAACATTCGGCTGCGATGGCACGCCCACGGCACCCACGGTGCGGCCCGCCCGAAACGGGCCGATCATGCGCCAGCTGAGGTCCTGATAGTGGTCGCGGGGTATGTTCTGTGCGAATGCACCGATAACAAAAAAAGGGATGAGCAATGCAATGCTCATCCCCTGACGAATAATTTTACTCATGAAACAGATGAAATAATTTAAATACTGCGGCCGAGGCTTACGCCCTCCAGATCCGGTTGTTTATTAAAGGGTTGGTTGTAAAGGCGCTTGCCGGTTGCTTTGAACAGGGCATTTGCAATAGCGCCACCGGTAGGCGGCAACGCAGGTTCACCCAAGCCAGTTGGATCAATGCCGTTATCAACAAAATGAACATCAATTTCCGGCACTTCTTTGAAACGAATGAGACGGAACGAGTTGAAATTGAGTTGTTCCGCTGCCCCATCTTTGAACGTGAGGTTACCAAAGAAAGCATGGCCCATGCCATCCACAATACCGCCACGCACCTGTTGCTCGGCACCTGATTTATTCACCACGATGCCACAGTCGGATGCAGCAATGATCCGCTTAACGGCAGGTTTGCCACCCTTGACTTCCACTTCGGCTACTTGCGCCACGTACGAGCGGTGCGAAAAGTAGACGCTGAAACCCTGAGCTACATTTTTCTTCTTTCCCCAATGGGCCTTCTCGGCTGCTAATTGAATTACCGTTTTCATTCGGTCAATGTCGTACCGTATCTCACCAACCGGTGATTTCTTTGCCCGATCCAGAAGATCGAGCCGGAACTGTACCGGGTCTCTCTTGGCTTCCACCGCAACCTCATCGAGAAATGCCTGTTCAGCAAACGCGAGGAAATTGGTTATGGGGGCACGCCACGCACCCGTGGTGATGGGTGACTGATGCTCGATGGAGTCAATCAACAAGTGGTCCACCGCACCGGAAGGGAAGTTATGCTCCCGCGTAGGATTTCCGGAATTAATGCCTACGCCACGCAGTTTATACCCAATCAGGTTGCCGTCTTTATCCAGCGCAGCTTCAAACCGATAACGCACAGCAGGCCGGTAGCTGCCGCCCCCCATATCGTCTTCACGGGTCCAGATTACCTTGACGGGAGCTTTAACCAGGCTTGACAGCTCAGCCGCTTCGACCACATAATCGGCTTTCAGTCTTCTTCCAAAGCCACCGCCCAATCTCGTCAGCTCAAGTGTAATTTTGTCTGTTGCTATACCCAACAACTTGGCCTCCTCATAGCTGGCCATGGCCTGTGTTTTAGCCGGTCCCACCCACTCTACTCCGTCTGCCCGAACATGCGCGAAGAAGTTCATGGGCTCCATCGGGTTGTGTGGCAGGAACGGGCACTGGTATTCGCGCTTTATCACCTTGGCCGCACCCGAAAAAGCGGTGTCTACATCGCCATCTTTTCTTCGAACCGTAGCTTCCTTCGCGTCCAGCAGCTTTCTGAATAAGGCATCGTGATCGGGAGTGCTTTCAATGGCTGCCTCCTTCTCGTATTCAATCTTCAACAGTTTGCGCGCCTTGATGATCGACCACGTATTCTTCCCGATGACGGCAACATTATTCTTAAACTGAATGACATCCATGATGCCCGGAACCGCCTTGGCGGCTGTGCCGTCAAATGATTTCACCTTCATGCCAAATGAACGCGGGCGCTGAATCATGGCCGTCAACATGCCTTCGCGGTAAAAGTCAAGGCCGTACAACGGCTTGCCGGTAAGCATCGCCTGATTGTCTACGTTGCGTATCGGCTTGCCGATAATTTTGAAATCCTTCCGATCCTTCAG
>DAIPHR010000233.1:0-4833 GCA_036771215.1 Cyclobacteriaceae bacterium | reverse complement strand
TTTATTTCACGCGGGCCGCTACCCAGTCGCGCGCATTCACAAACGCTTCGATCCAGGGCGATACTTCGTGAGCCAGTTTGCTTTCCGGATAGTGCGGCCAGTTCCACGTGAACAGCGAGCGTTCAATGTGCGGCATAATCGCCAGATGCCGGCCATCGTGCGAGTACAAAGCCGCTACTGCGCGATCGGAGTCGTTCGGGTTTCCCGGATATTGGGCATAGGAAAATGTGGCTCCAATATTGACCTTGAGGTCGGTCGGTAAACGGAAGCGACCTTCACCGTGGGCCAGCCAAACCCCTAACCGCGCACCGGCATAACTTTGCAACATGACCGAGTGGTTCTGCGGAATGGTAACATTGATAAAAGCGGATTCAAACTTACCCGAGCCATTGTGGTGCATTTTAGGGTGCTGCTGAATATCCAACTCACGATAGACAAGTCCTAACTCCATCATCACCTGGCAACCGTTACACACACCGAGACTTAGCGTATCCGGCCGGTTGTAGAAATTTTCCAGGGCAGTCTTGGCTTTCGCATTATACAGGAACGCCCCCGCCCAGCCTTTGGCCGAGCCCAGCACATCGGAGTTGCTAAACCCGCCCACGAACACGATCAGGTTGACATCCCGGAGATCTTCGCGGCCACTCACCAGATCGGTCATGTGCACGTCTTTTACATCGAAGCCCGCCAGGTACAAGGCGTAAGCCATTTCCCGGTCTCCGTTCACACCCTTCTCCCGAATGATGGCGGCTTTGATTCCACTTGAGTTTCTTCTGCGCGGGTCAATGCCGTAGGTCGCGAATGTGCCATTGAAGCGCGGTTGAAATTGGTAGGCCAGGGGTTGATGCCCCAGATTCTTCTTGCGCAGGTCCGCGTGTCCTTTCGGACGTTGAATCTTATCGAACAGGTAGGAGGTATTAAACCACACTTCGCGATGCTCTGCCACGGCCAATTCAATTTGACTAGCACCTGATACCAGGGTGACCTTTTCATTCATGATCACGGTGCCCAGCGTTTCCACGGCAATGCCCTGATCGGTTAACGCCTGGCGAACCGTTTCCGCGTTGGCCACCTGAATAACGACTCCCGGATTTTCGGCAAAAAGTCTGCGCAGGAGGTCATCGCCCGGGTTGATTTGAAGGCGCAGGCCTGCTCCCGGTACAGCAAAGCACATTTCCAGGAGAGTCGTGATCAACCCGCCAGACGAAATATCATGTCCGGACAAAATCTGGTTCTCGCGAATGAGATTTTGGATGGCACCAAAACAAGCTGCGAAGTATTGGGCATCGCGCACGGTTGGCACGTCAGTGCCTAATGCATTGACAACCTGGGCGAGGCTGCTGCCGCCCAGGTGGCGCGCGTCTTTTGAGAAATCAATGTACAGTAATGACGAGCCCTCCAGGGGGGCGAGATCGGGCGACACGGTTTGGCGAATATCCTGTACTTCCGCCACCGAGGAAATAATCACCGTGCCGGGTGAGTACACGATATCACCGTTCGGATACTTCTGCGTCATCGACAGCGAGTCCTTACCGGTCGGAATATTAATGCCAAGTTCAATCGCAAACTGACTCACCGCTTCCACCGCCTGGTAAAGGCGTGCGTTTTCGCCTTCATTTTTAGCCGGCCACATCCAGTTGGCACTGAGCGACACGCCCTTTAGGCCATGGGTAAGTGGCGCCCATACCAGATTGGTTAACGCTTCGGCAATGGCCAGACGGCTGCCGGCAGCGGCATTCACCAACGCAGCGACCGGGGCATGCCCGATGGATGTGGCTATTCCTTTATGACTGAGAAAATCGATGGCCATCACGCTCACGTTATTGAGCGGCAGTTGCAGCGCCCCGCACGTCTGCTGCGTGGCCACTTTGCCGGTAACGGAGCGATCAACTTTGTTCGTTAACCAATCTTTGCAGGCCACGGATTCCAATTGCAGAACCTGCCTCACGTAGTCCCGTATCTTCGCCACATCGTACGACACGTTGCCATACCCGGTGGATGGGGTGACATCATTCAACACGGTTTTGGGTGATGAACCAAACAAGTGCTTCACCTCAAGATCTACCGGTGATTGGCTTTTGTTCTGCCGGGCGAAAACAAACCGGTGGTCACCGGTGGCTTCACCTACCACGTACATCGGGGCGCGCTCGCGGTCGGCCACTTTCTTCAGCAACTCGGTATGGGCCGCACCAATGGCAATGCCCATTCGCTCCTGCGATTCGTTGCTGATGATTTCCTTGTCCGAGAGGGTTGGGTCACCAACGGGCAGTTGATCAATCATGATTTTTCCGCCTGTATCCTCGAGCAATTCGCTGAAGCAGTTCAAATGCCCTCCGGCTCCGTGGTCGTGAATGGAAACGATCGGATTTTGGTCTGATTCGACCATCGCCCGGATGGCATTCATCACACGCTTTTGCATTTCGGGGTTCGAACGCTGAATGGCGTTCAGTTCAATGGCATTCGCATACTCACCTGTGGCAACGGAAGAAACGGCACCGCCCCCCATGCCGATGCGGTAGTTGTCGCCCCCCATCATCACGATCTGATCGCCCGCCTTCAGTTTTTCTTTTTTGCTGTCTTTTTCTTTGCCGAAGCCAATGCCACCGGCCAGCATAATCACTTTGTCGTAACCGAACTTCCGCGTTCGCTCTACATGCTCGAAGGTGAGTACACTGCCACAGATTAACGGTTGACCGAATTTGTTTCCAAAGTCACTGGCACCATCGGATGCTTTAATCAGAATTTCAGCCGGGGTTTGATACAACCATTTTCGTGGCTCAATATTTTGTTCCCAGGGGCGGGAGGCGGTCAGGCGCGGGTACGAAGTCATGTACACTGCGGTGCCCGCTAAGGGGAGCGAACCTTTACCGCCAGCCAGGCGATCACGAATTTCACCGCCCGAACCCGTGGCCGCTCCGTTGAACGGTTCCACGGTGGTAGGGAAATTATGTGTCTCTGCTTTTAGTGAAATCACCGAATCAAAATCTGTTACCTCAAAGAAGTCTGGCCTGTCCTGACGGGCCGGTGCAAACTGTTCCACGAGGGGTCCTTTGATGAAGGCCACGTTGTCTTTGTAAGCCGATACAATGTAGTTGGGTTTCTCGCTGGATGTTTTCTTGATCAGTTGAAAGAGGGTGGATGGCTTTTCCTTACCATCAATGACGAACGTGCCGTTGAAAATTTTATGCCGGCAGTGTTCGCTGTTCACTTGTGAAAAACCGAATACCTCACTGTCGGTTAGCTTTCGCCCGAGTTGCCAACTCACTTCCTTCAGGTAGTCGATTTCCTCCGCGCTCAGGGCCAGCCCTTCGCGCTCGCTGTAGCTGGCGATATCATCAATCTCGCGTATGGGTTCCGGTGCGTGGTGAATCGTAAAGAGTTCTTGGTCTAAAATGGGGTACACATGCTGCAGCATGCGGTCGTGACTGGCGTGAGCGGCATCCGCTTCAAAAAATTCCTCGATGCGCGTGATTCCCGCAATGCCCATCGTTTGGGTGATTTCCACGGCATTGGTACTCCAGGGCGTGATCATTTCTTTGCGCGGGCCGATGAAACTGCCGGTGAGTTCTTTTTCCGCCAGCGGTTTGGCCCCGCCAAAAAGCCAGATCAGTTTTTCCAGGTCAGCAACAGAAAAGGGTTGCGCGTGTCCAACGGCATACAGCAGGTTGGACTCAGCACGAAAGAAGACGATCATGGAAGGTGACGGAGATTAAGCGCCAAAAATTCGACCATTTGGGCGATCGGCCTTACCTGAAAAACATCTTTGTCAAAACCAAAAAACCACCATTTTTAATTTTATTACTTCGGTTTAAACCATTAAAATTTATAAGAAATCTCGTTTTAAACCACTAATTTTGATAAAAAATCTCGGTTATGATTGGTCGATTTTTGTCCAGCCAGATTGAAAGCGTCCTTTTCAAGGGCAAGGTGATTCAGATTTTAGGTCCGCGCCAAACGGGCAAGAGCACCCTCCTTCGAGAGTTGGCAAAAGGTTGGGGTAACGTCTTATGGCTGAATGGAGATGAGCGCGATGTTCGTTACCAGCTTCAGGACGCCACTTCCACGCAATTGAAGCAGTTGGTGGGGCCCTACCGGTTTGTCGTTATTGACGAGGCTCAGCGGGTTGAGAACATTGGTCTTACCTTGAAGTTGATGGTGGAGCACCTCCCCACAGTTCAGATTGTGGCCACGGGCTCCTCATCTTTTGAACTGGCTAACAAAATCAATGAACCGCTGACCGGAAGAAAGTATGAGTTCACCCTGTTCCCGATCTCATTCTCAGAGATGGCAAGCCATACGACCCCACTGGAGGAGATGCGCCTGTTGGAGCAGCGCTTGATATATGGCTACTATCCGGAAATCGTGACGAAACCCCATGAGGCAAAGACACTTTTGGAATTAATCTCCAGCAGCTATTTGTATCGCGACTTGTTTGATTGGCAGCAGGTCAGGAGGCCCAAATTGCTGGAGGATATTCTTCAGGCGCTGGCGCTTCAAATCGGTCATGAAGTTTCGTTTCTTGAATTGGCCCAGTTGGTGGGGGCCGATAAAGAGACCGTGGAACGCTACATCGATCTGTTGGAGAAATCGTTCGTCATTTTCCGGCTCGGGAGTTTAAGTCGCAACCTGAGAAGCGAGTTGAAACGGGCCCGAAAAATCTACTTTTGGGATATTGGCGTTCGCAACGCCATTATCAAGAATTTTAATCCGTTGAATTTGCGGTCAGATTTTGGGGCGCTGTGGGAGAATTTTTTGGTGGCCGAACGCACCAAACGAAATGCCAGAAGCTTGTATTAGGTGGGGGTCAGCTCAAACTCCGCCCCGTTGCCCGAC
>DAIPHR010000232.1:0-4841 GCA_036771215.1 Cyclobacteriaceae bacterium | reverse complement strand
TGTATTTCAAACACTAAACTCGCCCATTTGCTTTCGTAGTCAGCTCCTGCCTTGGTGGAGGCAGCCATCGCGACTGAACTCACCATCCAGCGCCCCGGTGTGCCAATCGGAAAGGTGACGGTACCGTCACTCTCCGTGTAGATGTTTTGCAGGAACGTGGTACCGTTAAACGAACTCCACACTTTCACCAAGGCATGCTTTCTCAGTTGGCCATTCAGCCAAACCTGACATTTCATGTAGGCACCTGGTTTTATAGTGTAGGGATTCAACAAGGGCACAATCTCATGATCCAATCCCGCCCTTTTCATATACGTATTATCTGTGGTCGGCCCCACTTGTACGAGTAACTTGGCAAAACGCGTGTAGAACTCGCGCACCGAATCTTGTACATTGGCGTGCTGGCGTTGCGCCAAAATATCCTCCAGTCCGTCCTCCTTCAGGTAGGCATTAAAGTCACTACCCGACAATTTGATAAATGCTGCATTACTCCGAAGCGTCAACAGATGGGTACCCGCCCGCGTAAACTTGTAACTCAGGTGGTTGTCTTTGGTTGCTTTCACCGTTTTGGTGAGATCGGACGGCCCGACCGTTGTGTACAGGGTTACGTTCTCCGCTTTGTGGCGTTTCATGTCCCAGAGTTCACCCCGAAAGTTCTCGCCCACGCGAAAGTTCACGTTCATCACGTCACCCACGGCAAAGCGAAATTTTTTCGGCTCCAGCCAGAATTCATGACTTTGGCAGACAAAGCCCAGCAGAACCAAAGCCAACAACGGAAGCACGGATTTCATATTATCTTGCATTCATCAGATCTTCAATTTCCTCGGCCTCCAACGGAATGTTTTTCATCAGATCTAACAATCCGCTTTTGCCAATCACGACATTGTTTTCCAACCGGATGCCGAGCTTCTCCTCCCGAATGTAGATTCCAGGCTCCACCGTCCACACCATGCCCTCCACCATTTTGTGGTACATGTTGCCCACATCGTGAACATCCAGGCCTAAATGGTGCCCCGTACCATGCATGAAATACTTCGCCACCACCGGTTTTTCTTTTGTCTGGTTTTTGATATCCGTCTTGTCGATGAGTTTCAGCTTGAGCAACTCCGCTTCCATCAAGCGCTGCACTTCCCGGTGATACTCGAAATACAATGCCCCGGGGCGCAGTAGTTTCATGGCCCCGCGCATCACCCTCAACACCGCCTGGTATACGTCCTTCTGGCGTTTGGTGAAGCGCCCGCTCACGGGCACGCAGCGCGTCATATCAGCATTATAGTTTCCGTATTCCGCACCCACATCCAATAACAATACATCGCCCGGTTTGCACGCTTGATCATTTTCGATGTAATGCAGTACACACGCGTTGGCACCGGAGGCAATAATGGGTGTGTAGGCAAACCCGCGTGAACCATGCCGGATGAATTCATGAATAAACTCGGCCTCGATTTCGTATTCCTTAACCCCGGGATTCACAAACCTCAATACTCTTCGAAAAGCGAGGTTCGTAATGTCACACGCCTTTTGAAGTTGTTTGATTTCTTCGGGTTGTTTCACGGCCCGGAGTTCGGCCAGCAGCGGTGCGGCACGTTCATACGTGTGCAACGGGTATTGCTTTTGGCACCACTCGATGAAGCGGGCGTTGCGTGTTTCCACCACCACATCGGCCCGGTAGTGCTCATTTGTATCGAGATAGACTTGCTGCACACCCCCCATAGCCATCAGGTGATGGAACAATTTGGGGAATTCGGAAAGCCACAGCACAGTCTCCACCCCGGAAAGTTGACGCGCCTCCTCCTTGGTCAGCTTGTGGCCCTCCCAAATGGCAATTTGCTCACTCGTTTCGCGCAGAAACAAAACCTCGCGATACCGTTTGTCCGGGAAATCCGGACAGAGAATGAGGATGCTTTCTTCCTGATCAACTCCACTGAGATAGAGTAAATTGTTATTCTGCCGGAACGCCATCGTGCCATCGGCATTAGTCGGCATGATGTCGTTGCTGTTAAACAACGCCAGTGCATTTAACTTCAGTTTTTGAGTTAACCTTTTCCGGTTTCGGATGTACAGGGCAGCAGGGGCCGGTGAATAGCGCATGGGCGTAAAAATCAGGAGCTGAAATTTACTCGATTTATTGAACAATTGCCTGACTGAACCGATGCCCGACCCGGGGAAAAAACCAAAAGGCTTTTGCAAACCCGGCTCAAAGCCTCCTTACGACTCGGTCAATTCATCGGTATCCACGTAGTTGATCAGCACGAAAGTCACCAGCAAGCCGCTAAACACACCCTCGAGCGCTACGATGAATGATGCCATGTAGGCATTGAGATAGCGCCCCATCGGTTCGTTTTCAATAATGGATGCCATCAGCGAAGCATCCGCTTTCATCCAAATAAACATGAAAACGGCAAACAGAATTGAACCAATAGCGCCCGTGGCTACGCCCGTCACCAAGCCGCGGAAGTAGTTCATATGATCTTCGTGCGTTTGCTTAAATTTTTTGAGGGCAAAGTAGATTCCGGCCGCCTGGATAAGCAGGTTGAGCAGGCGCAATTCCACGTGATGGCCAAGGCCTGCAAAATGCATAACAACAAAATACACCGTAAGGCCTCCGGCAATGCGTAGCCCATAGTTCTCCGGAATGCGGTTGGGATCAGTAAACAAGCTCATAGGGTGGGATTAAGTTTCCCTAAGTATCAACTTTTTTCAGACAATAACAACAGGCCGGTTACACCGAACGTCAGCAACACGGCAACCCAAGCCCGCTGGGCCTTTGGAAATTCCGGGGAATTTTTATCTTCGTCATCCCCAAAACATAACCCCAACTGTATGAAAGCCCTAAAAACCCTTGGTTTCGCATTTGCCGGTGTTGTGGCTGTCATTGCCATGGTGCTGGTATTTAAATCTCCCCAAAGTCACATGCAACGCTCGGTAGTCATTCAAGCACCCCCGGCCAGCGTGTATCAACAGCTCATCAGCTTCAATAATTTCAATGCGTGGTCACCCTGGGCTAAACTGGACCCCAACACGCGCTATACCTACGAGGGACCCGAGAGCGGAGTAGGTGCCAGAATGAGTTGGGTGAGCGAAAACCCCAACGTAGGCAGTGGCTCACAATGGATCGTTGAAGCCGTTGAAAATAAAATGGTAAAGAACGGAATGGCATTTGGCGATATGAAAGGTGACTATTTCGCCACGTTGGAACTGGAAGAAGTGCCCGAGGGCACAAAGGTGACCTGGCATTATGATGGGGACGTGAAGGGAACCGGGATGGTGAACTCGGCCCTTGGAAAAGCATTTGGCTTATTTATCGACCGTGCGCTCGGTCCATTTTACGAAGATGGGCTCACGAGCCTGAAGCAGGTGGTGGAGAGCCAACCGGTACCAGCCGATACCTTGAATCAATAAAACAAAAAACGCCTCAGCCACCCGGTAAGAGGCAAAACCAAAACCGCTATGATAAAGAAGATCCTGATTGGCCTCGCTGGAGTTATTGTGGTGCTCATCCTGGCCGGATTTCTGTTACCCACCGCCACCGTAGTTGATAACACCGTTGTGATCACCGCACCGGCCCGCTACGTTTTTGAAGAGATGAACGGTTTGAAAAACTGGCCGCGGTGGTCGTACTGGAACAGCATTGATCCAGACATGAAAACAACGTACAGTGATCCTAGCCTGGGAACAGGCGCCCATTACACGTGGGACGGAGCCCATACTGGTAAAGGGAAGTTGACGATTACGGCCAGTGAACCCGATCGCTGGCTGGCGTGCTCTGTGGCCTTTAGTGAATCGGGTGCCGGTATTGCCACGCACAAGTTAGAGCCAGGACCCGATGGCGTGACTTTGATATCCAATTTTACCTACGAACATGGCATGAATGTAATCTCGCGCTGGATGGGCTTTGTCTTTATTTCAAGGGAAGTTTCGAAGGCGATGGACTATGAAGGTACCAAACTGAAAGAAATCGCAGAGGCGAAACCAAAATTTTCCGTGTCGATTACCGAGGTGGAAGTACCCGCCATCAGCTACATCGGCATGGCACACACGATGAACACCAACGACCAGGCCGTCATAGGCGAACAGATGATACGGTTGTATGGCGAATTAATGAGTGCATTGACAAGAACAAGGGTAGAGATGCCCGGGCGTCCCTATTGCTTCTATCCGCGCCTGGATGAGACGGGCATGGATTTGATTGCCTCTGTACCTGTGCCAGCCAACGCGAAATTGCCCGCCAAATACAAAGTGATGCAAACCACGGGCGGGCCGGCCGTCAAGGCCATTCACCAGGGTGATTATAATTCATTGACAAGTACGCACAGTCAGCTCAACCAGTATATCACGTGGCGCAAACTGGAAATCAATGGTGCCCCTTGGGAGGTCTACATCACCGACCCGGAAGTAGAGAAAGACACGGCCAAATGGGTAACCGAAGTTTACTACCCGGTGCGGAAGTAAGCTATGAATTTTTGTAGTTGGCAAGTTAAATTGGCTTTTTTTAACCTATTTTTGTTAGCGCTAATCAAATGACTACCATTTGCTATTTCGACAAATGCGAATTGATAAATCTGTTTGCAGGTGGCGTAATTGGTGGGATTATTGGCTTGGGTCTCGTCCTTTTTTATGAGCACTTGATCAATTCACGAAAACAAAGGCGGTTAAAAAAGCTTTTTCGGCCTTTAGAGAGTTCCAAAGGTCAGTTTGACTGGATTTGCTATGATATTGATGGACGTGAGAAATCAAAAGTAAATGGTTCAAGGGCTAGCCTACTTTACTCGGGAGGAAATGAAATCGAGCTAAGAGTCTTGGAATCCAGTGGATCAGAATGGGTTGGCAAAGTCACTATGCTT
>DAIPHR010000231.1:0-4852 GCA_036771215.1 Cyclobacteriaceae bacterium | reverse complement strand
TCCAGAATGAAGTCGAGGTCGCGAAGAAAACGCTCATTGTCGGCTACACGGTACGGGTTGAAAACCTGATTAGTGTAAACGAAAAGATGGTTTCGAATAATTTTTTCACGAGTGGGGTAGTGCAGCGCGCGGGATGCCTTTTGAATAAAGCGGCTGGCGTTTCGCGTGCTGTCGTATATCGATTTTTCGAGCGCAAAAAAGTTGACATGGATGTTTCGAATGATGCGACCCTCGAAACTTTTCAGATTAGCCACACTGGATTCGTTAATAACCGTATCTTCGGCTGAGGTGGTAATGTAACTCATCCCGAGCTTCCAGGCTTTTTTTGTTAACGATGTTTTGGTGGTGTCTTTCTCCTGCGTAAACCCGTTGATGGCGAATAATTGCAGAAGCAGAACACCAAAAAAAGCGATTCGGAAGAAAGCCGATTTCTTTTCCGTGTTAGCCACGGACGAAGATAAGGGTTTTTAATGCCGACCGAAAGCTACTGCAAGGTTGCTTCAATGCCCACCCGGTATTCGGTTGCCTGCTGGTTAAAAGCCTGTTCAAACTTGGTGCTGTCAAAGCGATAATCGCTCTCAAACTGGTACATCATCTCCACAAACTCGCGCAGCACCGGGATAAAAACCCCCAGCAGCCCCACACCCCATTTGGGCATGGCTTGTATAGAATACTTCCGTTTGGTGATTTCGCATGCCATGCGCACATAGTGTTCACCTGTCATCTCGAACTTGCTGGTGAGGGCATGCCACGTTTGGTTGAAGGCCGAAGACGTGGTGCCGAGCCTGGCTACCGTTTTACCGGCATCAGGGGTGTAGGTGAAGGTGTGAACAGCCTTTGGGTTGCCAATCCATTGTGCCCCCTTTCCCGCGCGAAGACGCTCCGTAACGGTGGCATGGGTGAGGCTAAGAAGCGCGCCCGGCCCGTAAAAATCAGCTGCGCGTATGACCATACCCGCGAGATTGTTTGCTTTGATTTCTTCAAGCAGATGGGTGGCAATGCGGGCGCGTACTTCTCCTTTTTTGCTACACGGGTTAAAAGGTGTTTGTTCGGTCATGGGCCCGGTCACCTTGCCGTAGGCATACACATTGTCGAAGAACACCAGTTTGGCATTGTGCTTTTTGCAGGCGTCTATGGCATTTTTCATCACCACGGGCCAATCGCGCTGCCAAACTTTCGTGTCGTACTTGAGCCCAGCAAGCAAGTAAACCACTTCACTGCCAGCCACCGCTTTTTCGGTTTGCACGTAGTTGAGCAAATCGGCATGAACGAGTTCGTCCGTCTCGTTTACTTTTTTTGGGTTACGGCTTACTTGCCGGATGTGGCTGGTATGTTGAACCAACTGCCGGGAGGTTTCAATGCCAATGATGCCGTTGGCGCCTAAGATGGTATGCATAATGCTCTTGACGTATTGTCGCCAGTTTTAGTCTAGTCGGTTACTGCTCAATCCGGGGTATAAGCGAATCGGATCATTTTCGCATCAGCATTTTCACGAAGTAGTCTGCGGTGGACTGATACACGGCAACGGCATTCTGGTAGGTCATCCAATGGTGGGTGTCATCTACAATCACCAACGTTTCCATCGCCACGCCTTTTTTCTCCAATCGTTTCACCAAGTCTGTGCTTTGATTGAATCGTACGTTTCGGTCATCATCGCCATGGATAATAAACACGGGTGACGTCCACGTATCAACCGAAGCCACCGGTGACGAATGCCAGGCGACCTGCATCGCTTTCTCCAGATCAGGAGCTTTTTCCATCCGGTCTGGATTTAAAAATCCGCGAAAGCGTTCGGTGGTGTAGTCGTGAACGCCATGAATATCAACCCCGGCCGCAAATAGTTTTGAGTCGCGCCCAAGGGCCATAGCCGTCAGGTAGCCACCATACGAACCACCATAGACACCGATGCGGTTGGCGTCTACGTTGGGCTGTGCAGCCAGCCATTCGCCAGCCGCTTTGATGTCCTGATACTCGGAGCAACCGCGCATACCCGCGTTGGCCGGTTGATGAAAATCGTAGCCATAGCCGATGCCAAGGCGGTAATTCACTGACAAAACAACGAAACCCAGGCTGGCCAGGTATTGATTCGAAGCGTAGGCATTGGAATAGTAATCCGAGTAATGCCAGCCGAGTAACATTTGCCGGGGCGGGCCCCCGTGGATATACACGATGGCCGGGCTCTTCCCGCTTTTATTAACCGGTTCAAAAACATCAGCGTGCACCAGCACACCATCGGGGGCCTTGAAGGTGACTTTCCGGGGTATTACCAGATTCTTTTCTGGAAATGCAGCGGGCAACATTTCGCGCCCGATTAGCCGCAAGGGTTGATTAGCCGAAAAGCTCATGACTGCGGGCAGCGGTGCACGCTGAGCGGTGGCGCTGACAAATGCAACATGCGATCCATCGCCTGTTACAATGGGCATCCACTCCAATCCGGCTCCAGGTGTCATTACGTCCAGCGCAGCTTTGTCTACCGGCACCCGCGCCACATGTCTTCGGTCGAGGTCAAGTTTGTCGGGGCCGGTGTTTGCGCTAAACACAAGCCACTTGCGATCCGCACTCAGTTGAATATGTTCGCACATAAACGGCCCGGCCGTGAGCAACAAAGGGGAGCCACCTTGTGCTGCAATTGAATACAAATGCGGCCAGCCATCGTGGTAGGAAAGAAAAACGATACGGTTGCCCGCTGCCCAATTGAGATTAGTGGTGCCATGCGTAGTGGGATAGGATCCCGCAAGCGTGGCAGGCGCTTTCCACAATACCGCAGCCTTGCCGGTATTAACATCAGCCGTCCAAATGCTCCAGGGTTGATGCCTTCGGGCGAGAATAGAATCGGGCTTACCACCGCTTCCCGGTGTGCGCACAAAAGCCAATCGGGTTCCATCGGGTGACCAACGCGGAGAACCATCATGATAAAACGAAGGCGCGATCCACTGAAGAGGTTTGTCTGCAGCCGAATAGACCCCAACAAATGAATGATCACTTCGGTTAGTGACGAATGCAAGACGCGAACCATCGGGCGACCAGTTCAGGGAACCAACAGAACCTCGTGTATGGAAAAGGCTCTTGGCGGCAGAGGAGCCATCCACCGGAACGGTCCATGCCTGGTTGCCTTTAATAAAGGCTACCGTGTTGCTGTTTGGGGAAATAACCGGGTAATCACCCTCGCTAAGCGACTTCGGTTCACCACCGCTAAAAGGAATCGAATAGATTTGAGTCTTAGCCGGGTTAGTTGAGAAAGTGGGATTTACGATCAGGTCATCGTCCCAATTCGAGCCGTGATCGCCCCCGCGCACGTATACAACCCATTGCCCGTTGGCAGAGATTGAGAGGCTCGTGATTTCCTGACCATCATCGGTTGAATAGCTTGTGAGTTTTCGGGGTTTGAATTCAGGCCCTTCGGCTACATACACATTCCTTCGGCCTTGTTCATCTAGCGCCCAGGCGATGCGGGAGCCGGTGGCTGCAGCCGTCAGCTCAGTAGGAAACGGGTAGCTTTTGATGGCTTCGAGCGTGATGGGTTGGGCCAATGCGGTAATGCAGGCCGATAACAAGAGGACAGGAACGAAATATTTCATGGCGGACTCGCTTTTAGCTTTTCGAGTTAACGAAGCTGTGGCAAAATTCAAACAGCGATTTGCATCAAGGGCTTCTATTGGATGCGAATTGCCTTTACCGCCATTGGTTTTCCCCCCGCGCGAAAGGCCAGCACATATTCCGTTCCGCCCTCGGTGAGTTGCGTCTTTCGGCAAATTTCAGCCACGCTAAGCGGATGATTTCGGGAAATGATGTTGGCCTGTTGCCCTTCAAATTGGGCAGAAACGTGTTTGTCGAGTTTCAACGAGGTGACCACTTCGAATATTCGCCCCGGGAAATGAGTTTGCCGTTCAGCGCTGGTGTAGAAATGAGTGTTTACATCCAGCTTGGTGAGCCCAAAACGCTGACCCAGTAATTTGAAAGGCCCTGCCTTTAACAAGGGCGCCCACGGCTCATACACGTATGGCTTTAATGGGCCGAAGGTGGACTGAGCTGCCATTTCCTCGTCCGGAGTAAAGGAGAATCGATTGGCCCAGCCGTTCGCCAGCGGATCGTTACCGGAAAGATTGATTGCGACAATGGAAGGCCCGCCTGCAAAGTCCTTTTTAGCCCAACCCAGCAACTCCTTCACTTCATTGTCCACGCCAACCACTACCAGATGGGTGAGGTGCCGAATCTCGCGCATCATCTGACTGAGATCCAGCATAGGCGATGCCTTGATCAATCCGTGGTTTGTAACTGACCAGATCCGGTCTTGCAGTGCCACCACATTGGGTTCATGGTCGGCCAGTAGTACCGAACGTTGGGAGCCCTTTCTTCGCGAGGGGTCGATGTAAATGAAGTCGAAGGGTTGGTGCTGGTCGTTGATAAAATCCACGGCCGGTATGGGATGGTAGTGAGTGTTTGACACGGCAAGCAGCTGATGGTTATGAGCCGCCATGTCGAGAAGGCTTTTGTCCGGCTCTACACTGTGCCACTCGCTGAACTGTTGAGCCAGAAAATGACTATCTACGCCAAAACCCTGGGTAAGGTCAACACCACGCTTGCGTTCTGGTATCAGCTCCCTGGCGAGAAATGCTTTGAAGCGCGCGGTAATTTCGGAGGAACTTTGTTCGAGATTGACCAAGGGGGGATACAGCGCACCCACAGCGTGGTACCAAAGCGGCAGCTTGGTGCGCGCTTTTCTTCGCCCAACCAACTGTCGTCCGATGTCAGCCGCAGTAACCCCGGCTGGTATCTGGCCGCTGAGCACCAACTTCCGCTCGTCTGCGTTTTCATGGTCCCGCAGAAACTGTTGGACGTCCGCATCTAAAAG
>DAIPHR010000230.1:0-4862 GCA_036771215.1 Cyclobacteriaceae bacterium | reverse complement strand
CTAAAAAACGAGCGACAGCCTCTTCTTATTTAATGCCGTTTGCTTTTTTTACGTAGAGCTCCAGCGCACCGGTCATGGAGGGGGCATTGGGCAGCGGGGCTTCAATGTCCAGAATGAGATTGGCTTCGCGCACGGCTTTTGCCGTTGCCGGGCCAAAGGATGCAATACGCGTATTGTTTTGCCTGAAGTCCGGGAAGTTGGCGTACAGGGAATGAATTCCGGAAGGGCTGAAAAAGGCTACTATGTCATAAAACACTTCCTTCAGATCCGTCAGGTTGGCGGCCACGGTCTGGTACATAACCGCTTCGGTGAAGGTGAATCCGTTGGCCGTGAGGAAATCCGGGATATCCGCTTTGCGAATGTCGGAACAAGGGAAAAGGAACTTTTCGTTTTTGTGCTTCTTGATGATCTCCAGAAGCTCCTCCGTATTTTTTAGTCCCGTAAAAATTTTTCGCTTGCGGATTACGATGTACTTCTGCAGGTAGTTAGACGTCTGGTCGGAGATACAAAAATACTTCATCTCCGGAGGCATCTCAAGTTTCAATTCTTTGCAAATGGTGAAGAAATGATCCACCGCATGGCGGCTGGTGAAAATCACAGCAGTATGCTGGAGGATATCTACTTTCTGCCTGCGGAAATCTTTGATGGGTAACGCAGCCACCTGAATAAAAGGACGGAAATCGATTTTCAGATTATATTTTTCCGCCAGTTTGTAGTAGGGAGAGTTGAGGTCCGTGGGGGCTTCCTGGGTGACCAAGATGCTCTTCACTTTTCGCATTCGGTCGGTTGCAATTTCCGTCATATCAGCACCAGTCGGGGTTCGGGCAATTAATACAAAAACACCTTAATCAAAACAACCAACGGAATAATTTCCGAAACGCAAAGGTAGAAAAATAAATGGAATAGCGATTGCCGCGTGCGCCCCATCAGCTTGAGAAAGAGAAACACGGTAGCCACCGTGAGGGCAATGTTGATAATGGGCTGCAACGCCTGGAAAAGGGCCTGCCGCGATAGACCAAATCCATAAAACACCAAGCCGATGAGAGCCATAGCCGCGCAGGTCTGGATTAGCATGCGCACAAAGTTGAAGAACTGAAGGCTGCTGAACTCATCCATCAGGAACACCGCGGCCCACATCCGGGTAAGGAAGAACTTAATGGCGAATGACCCGGAGAGAAGAAGGCTAAAAATAAGCCAAAGCCAAAAAAATCCGCCCAGTGTGTCGGCTTGTGTTTGTTTGTAGTTGAAACTGATCAAAAAAACATAGGCGCACAGCAGGCAACAAAAGAACAAAAAAAGAATATTGATGCTGGACGTAATTCGGGTGGCCTGTAAATTTTCATCCCGTTCGCGAATGGCAAACACGCGCGATACATCAACATAATCCTGCATCAACTTCGGGCTGGCTCTGAGCAGCACCGCGAAAAATGTAAACAACAACAAAGCCGCCAGAATGGAGAACTGATAAAAATCATCGGACGGACGCGGAACCCGTAACTCCTCCCGGGCGCCTGAGGCCGCCACCCGGTGCGTTACGAGGCGACTAACGCCCGCTTCGCTATACACGCCAAGGGTTAGCGGAAGGCCCGGGTTTGCCGCCAGCGAATCAACCCGCAGGCAATGCGAGCCCTTCAAATCGGCACGCCACAACCGGCCATTGACAAGAAGGGAAAAGCGCGTGGGTTGTGAAATGCAAACTTGGGCCCCGGCTTCGTTTGATCGTGTAATCTGAAAATAAATCGCCCGGGCATCCTCTACCAGCGGCTGGTAAGCATCGCCCCTGTAAACCCGCCAGTCGGGCCGGTAATCATACACCAGAGCGCTATCCGGATAGGTATGATTTTGGGCTGCCAGTGCATGAACGCAGCAAAAAGCCAGCAGACCCAAAACAACGCGCATTAAGTTCTTTACTTTGCGATGCAAGTACGCAAAAAACCGACAGAGGCGTGGCAGGAATTTACATTCATATCCCTTTTTGCAAACAGGCTTGCCATTATTGCGATTTTCATTTCTCCACTCAAACCGACCTGCGGGAGAAGATGACGGAAAGTCTGCTGCGCGAAATGGAATTGCAGCGCCTATACCTGAGTGGGCACACCGTTGAAACATTGTACTTCGGTGGGGGTACACCCTCCCTGCTGTCCGTTGCCCCGTTGGCGAACCTCATAGCGAAAGCAAACGAGTTATTTGGCATCAAGCCGGGTGGCGAAGTTACGCTGGAGGCCAATCCGGATGACTTAATGCCAGAAACGCTGCAGGGGCTGAAGGAAGCCGGTATCAACCGATTAAGCATCGGGGTGCAAAGTTTTGATGATGGGGTATTGGGCTGGATGAACCGCGGACACACGGCCGATCAAATCTTCACTTCGTACCGAGCTGCACGCGCCATCGGCTTTTCTGTAATCAGCATCGACCTTATCTACGGCATTCCGAATCAGGCAGACGGGTACTGGGCCAACACGGTACGGCAAGCTATCGCGCTGGATCCCGAACACATTTCGGCCTACCACCTTACCATTGAAGACCGAACTGCTTTTGGCAGCTGGAAAAAAAGGGGGAAACTGGTTGAGGCTACCGATGAGCAAGCCGCATGGGAGTTCGAGCATCTGATGGATCAACTCGAAAAGGCGGGATACGAACACTACGAGATCAGCAACTTTGCCCGGGCGGGCAGGTACGGGCTTCACAACAGCAACTACTGGAACGGTGAACACTATCTGGGCATTGGTCCAAGCGCCCACTCGTACAACGGTATCAGCCGGCAGTTTAATGTTGCCAATAACCACCTGTATATAAAAGCCATAGCGCGGCACGAAATACCAGCCGAACGAGAGATCTTAACCCGGGAAAATCAGGTGAACGAATATCTCTTTACGGGCCTCCGTACCCGGTGGGGTTGCAGCCTTCAAAAATTGAACGAAACGTGGGGTTACGATTTGCTGGCCGTGCCCTACGCGCAGCAACTTCTGGAACAGAAGTTGCTGGTGCTGGAAGACGACCGCCTGTTGCTCACCCGGCAGGGAAAATTTCAGGCGGATAAAATCGCAGCCGACTTGTTTGTCTGAAGGCGGTCAGAAAAAATCATAACTTCGTGGCAATTGTATGACGGCAGAAGAAAAACGCGTGTACTTTTTGCTAAAGGTGGTAATCTATAATTACCACGGCATTGACGAGCGTGAGCAGCGGGATCTTGACGAATCATCGCGCCAGATGGATGCGCAGGCCGAGTTGGATTGGGCCAGCCAGTTTGTAGCGAAGGATTACATTACGGCATTTGACCGGGCACGCGAGTACCTGAGTGTGCCGGTTGGCGACTACCCCAAACCAAAACGCCTGGAGCTCATTGACATGATTTGGAAGGCGAACAATTTGAAAGGGTATGTAACCGAAATGGAGGCCACCGCCATGATGCGGCTGGCGAAGGACTGGAGCGTGCAAAAGGAAATGATGGAATTGGTGCTCAGCTAGAAAGAAACCGGGAAGCTGCCCCGCGAAACGCGGGGCAGCTTGAACAAACCCTACCTACGGCTTACCAACCAATTCTGTGACTTCACCAAATTGATAAACTCAATGCGGTAGCCCTGTTCATCGCGGCCACGGGCGCCCCCGGCCAGTTGCGCAACCTCCTCCCACGTGTACCCCTTCACATACTCCGAGTCGCGCAACAACATGCCGAAGGCAGCCACGGCAGCCGACCAGCGAAAGTTGTCGCTGGATTTCATCAAGGACACCTGCTCATCTACCAATGCATGCACCATGAGCTTGCTGGTGATACCGTCCGGCTTCTTATACCGAAACTTGATCGTCATGATTTCATTTGAATCATTGATTACCACCGGCTCTTTCTTCTTGTTCGATTGATACTTCAGCGGATCAACACCGGGAAAGTTGCTTTTCACGCCAACGGGTATCACTTCGTACAGAGCCGTCACCGTATGACCGCAACCCAACTCACCGGCATCTTTCTTGTCGTTGCTAAAGTCCTCATCTTTTAACAACCGGTTTTCGTACCCAATCAACCGGTAGGCCTGCACACGGGCGGGGTTAAACTCAATCTGCAGTTTTACATCTTTGGCAATGGTGAAGAGTGTGCCTCCAAATTCATTGACCAGCACTTTCTGGGCCTCCAGAATATTATCGATGTACGCATAATTGCCATTGCCCTTATCGGCCAGCACTTCCATCTTGGAATCCTTGTAGTTCCCCATGCCAAAACCCAACACGGTCAGAAACACACCTTCTTCACGTTTTTCTTCGATCAGCCGCTCCATGGCTTCGTTGCTGGATTCGCCCACATTGAAGTCACCATCCGTAGCCAGAATCACCCGGTTGTTACCGCCTTCGACAAAGTTTTGTCTTGCAATTTTGTAGGCCAGCTTGATGCCCGCACCACCGGCCGTAGAGCCCCCGGCCTCCAATTGCTCCAGGCTCTCCAGAATTTTTCGTTTGTCGTCTCCGCTGGTCGAAGGCAACACGACCCCGGCCGCCCCCGCATACACGACAATCGCCACGCGATCCTGGTCGCGCAGTTGTTCTGCCAATATCTTAAAGGACGACTTCAACAGCGGCAGTTTGTTAGGATCGGCCATAGAGCCCGACACATCAATAAGAAATACAAGGTTGGACGGTGGCAGTTTGTCGGTTGCTATCTTTTTGCCCTGTAACCCGATGTGTACCAGTTTGTGCTGGCGGTTCCAGGGCGCCTCCGAAATTTCGGTATAGATCGAAAACGGATCTTCGCCTTTGGGCTGCGCGTAGTCGTAATCAAAATAGTTGATCATTTCCTCAACCCGCACGGCATCAACGGGAGGGCGCTGACCCTGGCTAATGAAACGCCTGACATTGGCATAACTCGCGGCATC
>DAIPHR010000229.1:0-4888 GCA_036771215.1 Cyclobacteriaceae bacterium | reverse complement strand
TGAGCCAGTTTTGCCTCCGGAACAAAATCAGGGTTTGCCAATCTTTCGAGGAGATGGCGACTTTTTTGTCGTTTAATGAAGCGTTCCAGTTTTACCGCATCTTTCTCATGTTCACCACATGCAAACAGGGCTACCAACTTCCATGGCCGGAAGCGTGACGTGAAGGTGTTTCGTTCCGTTGAATTATGTTCGTCCAACCTGCGAAAAGGATCGGTGGAGTAACCAACGTAGTATTTGTCCGAACTGGGCGAGTAAAGCAGATAGAGGTAATACACAAAAACAAAAATCCCGCTTTCGCGGGATCTCTTGCTCCCCCTGCTGGATCCCGGACCTCCGGGACGACCCTCTGAATTAATCCCGCGCATTGGTCTAAAAAACAGTCAGAAAAAAAATCCCGCTTTCGCGGGATCTCTTGCTCCCCCTGCTGGACTTGAACCAGCGACCCTCTGATTAACAGTCAGATGCTCTAACCAGCTGAGCTAAGGAGGAATTTTTCTACTACTTACCATTCTACCCTTTCGGACGCTCTAACCTCCCGACCAAGTCGGGATGAGCTAAGGAGGAATGGGGCTGCAATATTAGGACGATTCATTTGATTGGCCAAACGCGGCCCGCTCAGAAAAAAGATTTTGCCTGAAACTTGTCGCAGTGCCGAACGTATATTTACTTTGAAAAAAAAAGTACTTTTAAATGAAGCCGGCCGATCACTACCAGGAAGACCTGGCCTCCATCCGCAAAATGATGGAGCAATCTTCCAAATTTCTGTCGCTCAGTGGCTTGTCGGGCATACTGGCGGGCACCTTTGCCCTGCTGGGCGCCTCGGCTGCCTATTACCTGATTCAATTCCCGCTGGCACCCATCGACTACCGGCAGGAGTCCGTGCGTGGCGCCAATCTGGTGCCCCTGCTGGCGATTGCAGCAGCCGTACTGGTAGCCTCACTGGCCAGCGGCTACTGGCTCAGCAGGCGAAAGGCCGAAAAAGCGGGGCAGCCGTTTTGGAATGAAACCAGCAGGCGGCTCGTGATCAATCTGCTCATACCGTTGGCGACCGGAGGCCTGTTTACGCTGTTGCTTTTGCTGAATGGCCACTTTGGTGTCGTTGCCCCTTCCCTTCTGATCTTCTACGGGCTGGCCCTGATTAACGCCAGTCCCAACCTCTATGGCGAAATACGCTACCTGGGTTACAGCGAAATTCTGATTGGCCTCGCGGCCGCCCTGTGGCCCGGCTACGGTCTGTTGTTCTGGGCCCTGGGGTTTGGCGTGTTACACATCGTGTACGGAGCCGTGATGTACCGAAAGTACGATCGATGAAAAACCCGTTTGATCATCTCGACCGAATACTGGAGCACCGGGTGCGCCTGCAAATCATGGGCGTGCTTACGGCCAACGATTCGTTCGACTTTGTGAGTCTGAAAGAATTGCTGCAAACGTCAGACGGCAACCTGGCCACCCACCTGAAGGCGCTGGAGCGCGAAAAGTACATCCTCGTGCAGAAGTCGTTTGTCGACCGTAAGCCCAATACGCGCTACAAGGTAACCGAGCGCGGTAAACAGGCTTTCCGCAAACACCTCGATGCCATGGAAGAAGTCATCCGCGCGCAACGAAAATAGTTTTTTACCTATTCACTTTTAAAATCAAAGTTTTTTTAAGTTATGGAAAACAATCCCACTCCCCTCGATCGGCTCCAACACTGGGTGAAGGAGTCTATCATGCTCAAGCTGGTCTCCATCGGGCTCCTCAGCCTGATTTTGCTCATCCCCGCCAGTTGGGTGATGTCGCTCATGGACGAGCGGCAGTCGCGCGCCACCGAAGTAATTGCCGAAATCTCGAGCAAGTGGTCGGGCCCTCAAACCCTGGCCGGCCCTCTCCTGCGCGTACCCTATACGCGTGTTGTGAAAAACAAACGGTGGGAAGACGGCAAACCCATTGAAGAAGTTTTTGAGAGCACGGAGTTCGCTTACTTCCTGCCCGATGAGCTCATGATTTCGGGTGACCTCAGCCCGCACGTGCGCCACCGCGGCATTTTCGATGCTATTGTGTACGATTCGCGCCTCAGCGTGAGGGCAAAATTTCCCGACCTTGATTTTGCCCGCTGGAATATTGAGGACGGCCGGGTGCATTGGGCCAAAGCCGAACTGCTCACCGGTATCTCCGATTTGCGCGGCATCAGTGAGAACCCGGTCATTCGGTTGAGTAGCGTGAATCTCCCGTCCGAGCCCATCAACGACATCGGGGTGAACGTAAACAACCTTCAGGACGGCTCGAACGAGTCGGGCATCGTGACGAAACTTCCGTGGACCCAAAGACCTGACAGTGCCCTCTCCGTTACACTTGATCTGCAATTGAAAGGCAGCGAACGCCTCTATGTGGTGCCAGCCGGCAAGACTACGGACGTTACGCTGGCAGGCAGTTGGTCGTCACCCAGTTTTGAAGGCGCCCTATTACCGGTTCAGGCACCCGACATTACCGCAGAGCGATTCAGCGCGAAATGGAAGGTGCTGTCGTTTAACCGGCCCTTTGCACAACAATGGATTAACGAGGAGCAAAACCTCGTTGGCTCTTCGTTTGGCGTTCGGTTGGATCTGCCAGCCGACCAGTATCAGAAGAGTATTCGCACAGCCAAATACGGTATCCTCATTATCATCCTGGCTTTCACCGCGCTGTTCCTGGTGGAAATCACCAGCCGTGTGCGCATTCATCCGTTTCAATACATTTTGGTTGGCGTGGCGTTGATCATCTATTACTCGCTTCTCCTCTCCATTTCGGAACACCTGGGCTACAACGCAGCTTATGCCATTTCATCGGTGGCAACGGTTATCCTTGTGGCGCTGTACGCCTCCACGTTCCTGCCCGGTAAGTCCATGGTGGGGCTCTTCACCGGGTTGATGGTGGCTTTTTACGGATTCATTTTCGTGATCGTGCAGGCACAAGACTACTCCCTGCTGATTGGCAGCATGGGGTTGTTTGCCATTATCGCGGTGATCATGTACTTCTCCAGGCGAATTGCCTGGTACAAGTAGCGAAATAAGACATTATGTCACCTTTGTCTGTGTTTTGGCTGATAAAGGAAGTCATTTTGTCTGCTATTGGACTGAAAAATGCAGCGGCATGGTTTTTCGGTTGGGGAGATCAGACAACAAAATCAACCAAAACATAAAAACATATGAGCATCATCCGATACAACGCTAATGATTTCGTACCGACATCATTCAGCAGCCTGATCGACCGGTTCTTCAATGAGAACATGACGCGCATGGGCGGCAGCACATTTGTGCCGCGGGTGGACATCGTGGAAAACGACAACAGTTATGAAATTCATGTGGCCGCGCCCGGCATGAACAAGGAGGATTTTCAACTGGAGGTGAAAGATCAGTTCCTCACCATCAGTGGCGAGCGGAAGTTCACCAACGAAACGAAAGAGCGCAATTTCCACAGCCTCGAAACGCAGTACGGCAGCTTCAGCCGCTCGTTCAGTTTACCTGAGAATGTGGATGGTGCCAAGATCTCGGCTCGTTACGTCAACGGAATACTGGAAGTTACCATTCCGAAAGACGAGAAAAAGGCACTGAAGCAGACCATCAAGGTTAGCTAAGGTTACCCATGCGTTGAAGAGCAGGGTTTAGGTAGAGGGTTGGGCGTCCCCGCGCAAGCGGGGGCGCCTTTTTTGTTTTGTTCCGCTCATCTTTTGAGGGGCTTTTGCCGTTATTTGTGTGACGAGGAGAAAATCGAATGCGCAACCGCCTATTGTTTATTGTCTTAGTGGTTGGCCTGGCTACGTTTGGCGCTGTGGTGGGGTCATTTTTTACGCTGCGCATGATCGAGACGGACGCTGGCTACTCGTCCATTCAGCAGCGCCAGCGCGTGCGGTTCATTTCCACCCGCGATTCCATCGCCTTTCGCCACGCCCCCGTAAGTTTTCGGGATGCCTCCGCTGCCGCCATCCCGGCCGTGGTGCACATCCGCACCAATCTTGGAGCAGGGTCCTTCAGTCTCAATCCGCTCGAATATCATTTCAACCCCGAGGCGCACTCCTCCGGCTCGGGCGTTATTCTGACGGATGATGGTTATGTGGTAACCAACTACCACGTGATTGAAGACGCCAGCAACATTGAAGTGGTCACGTCTACTAATCAACGCTACTATGCCCGCGTGGTCGGCCGCGATGAAAGCACCGATTTGGCTCTGCTTAAAATTAAAGCCAGCGAATTGCCGTTTGTGCGCTACGGTAATTCAGATTTGGTGACGCCCGGAGAATGGGTGTTGGCGGTTGGGAATCCATTCGATTTGAATTCGACCGTAACGGCCGGGATTGTCAGCGCGAAGGCGCGTAACATTGGCATTCTGCGCGACCGCAATAATCTGCAAGTTGAGTCTTTCATTCAAACCGATGCAGCCGTAAACCCGGGAAACAGCGGAGGTGCCTTAGTCAATTTGAAAGGGGAATTAATTGGCATCAATTCGGCCATTGCCACCAACACGGGCAACTATGCCGGTTACTCGTTTGCCATTCCGGTTAACCTTGTGAAGAAAATCATGGACGACCTGTTGGAGTTCGGCCAGGTTCAACGCGGCCTGCTGGGAGTTGAAATTCGGGATGTTACGCCCGAACTGGCGGAGGAAGAAAATCTGCCTCTTGTACAAGGTGTTTACATTTTGCGCGTCAACCGCGGAAGTGCAGCCGACATGGCGGGGCTGACGGCCGGAGACGTCATCACTCAGGTTGACCGCAACCCGGTTAATACGGTTTCCGAATTGCAGGAGCGTGTGGCCCGCAATCGTCCGGGGCAATCCGTAGAAGTGACGTACTGGCGCGAGGGCCTGGCGCGCCACGTTAAGGCCGTGCTGCGCAATTTTGATGGCGAATTAGATTTGGCTACACGAGCCATTG
>DAIPHR010000228.1:0-4924 GCA_036771215.1 Cyclobacteriaceae bacterium | reverse complement strand
TGCAAATATACGATACCTGTGTAAATCTGCCCACGACTAAAACGCCCCGCTGTGGGCGTTATTTTCTTACGATTATTTTTCGGGTGAGCACCCCTTTGTTATCCAGGTAAAGGGTATAGAAATAGACGCCCGGGGTCAGGTTGTCCGCAGCGATTTTTGCACGCTGTTCGGTGTGGGGCAGCGAGTACTCGCCCATGGCCATTCCCAGAATATTATGGACAATCACTTTCGCCTTAACATGCTCATTGTGAAGAGTATAGTCGATGAATGCCTGATCCGAAACGGGGTTAGGGTACACGTCTTGAATGGTGATCTCCTTAGACTGGAAAACCAAAGGTTTTGAGGGTTTTTCATTGATCACAAGTGAAACTTCGTACTCGGCTGGGTTTGTAGTCATCGTGCCCTTGCTGATGATCTCAAATTTCAGGTTGTTGTTGATCGGGAGAAGCCCCGGCTCTACCACAAACGAAAGCCCGGTAAGCGTTGCACCAGTCTCCAGCCTTCGTGTAAACTCGGATACGTCATTCTCAAGGCAAGGCTTGTCCAGGCAAAAAACACCCCGCTGGCCGGAATGCAAGTCGTTTTGAACCAGGCGAATAATCAATACTTGTGTTTTGTCGGACGCGTTATGCAGCCGTAAGGGGATGTGCGCCTGATCGCCTATCGTGGTGGCGTAGGTAGCTTGCAGATCGAGGAGTTCCTGCGCCTGACTCGCCCCCGAAATCATAAACCCAGCCAGCAAAAACACCCAAAATGCCCGTTTTGCCATGGATACACGTATGCAAAAGAAAGGTAGAATAAAAAGTTAAGGAAATCCAGCGCACGAGTACAAAAAGTTGTTCGCCCAGACAATTTCAAGCAAAGAACAACGTTTGGGTCACTTTCCGGTAACGTCCCGTTTACGTGGCCTGTCGTTGATACGCCAGGTGAAGTTCTTCAGGCGGGTGTCGGCTTCTTTGATTTCGTGTGGAGGAATAAACTCGGCATCCGGCTTTACATAAAAGGTCACGTTATTCACCGTGCCTCGCTTGAAATTAATCTTCATGTTGCTGCAGATGATCTTGTTCAGGCCGGTTACGAACAGGATCTTACCCACGGCTACCGTGTCAGATTTGATTTCTTCCTCCTGCAAGGCAAAATACAGGCTTTCGCCATTGCCCGTCACATTTACGTGGTCAATGGCGTCTTGGCGGAAATTCGCCACCATTTTTCGGCCCTTGATCTGATTGAAATTCCCCAGCGAATCCTGTGAAATAACAAATGAGTTATTGATCATGTACACTTTGTCGATCTTCTTTTTCAGGATCAACATGCGGATGGAGTCGGCTGTCATCTGGTTGCCGTTGCTCCACAACACCGGATCACCGTAGAAATACATCATGGAGTCGGCTGCTACATATACCAGTGAGTCGGCAATGCCCTGAAGGTCGCTTCGGAAAACCCGCACGTTGGGGTAGGCGAGAAGTCTTTTTTTGGCGGGGTCCGCACTCTCGATCGAGATCAAGGTGTCGGCTGCCAGAAAGAGTGTGTCTTGTTCCTCGGTGATCTTGGCCAGGTAGGCATTTCCCCACACTTTGGAAATACCAGCCCCTTTGTCGTAATCACCAAAGTCGCCATAAATGTTGAGTTGATCTTCCTTGGCAACCATCACCACGTTGGTTCGCGCTTTGTATACTTTTCGCTTGTCGTCTATGAGGTATTTGTCCCCGGTAACGCGATAGGAAGGTGTCTCAAACTGGCCCTTTTTCAGGTCTGACGTTTTGGAGCGGGTGTCATAAAATCCCTCAAGATAAATTGCCTTATCCCCTTTACTATCAATGATGGTGGTGACGTCCTGAAAAAGCAACGTCTTGGTGCGCGAGTTGTATTGCAACGTGTCGGACGTCAGCGTGTAATCCTGGTTAACGCCCACCACATCTTTCTTGAAGGAGGCCAGGTTACGCGGGATGTCGTAGTACCCTTTGGAACTGGTTAGGGTGTTGGTGCTGTCGACCAGCTTGCCGCCATTGAAATACCGGGCTTCGTTCTGCACGCGATCATAGTCGAGATAGTCTGTGTACAGGGTGGTCGTATTCAGTTTGGTGAACACCACGTTCCTGCGCAGGTTGGCGATTTTGGTATTGCCATTGTACTTCAACAAAGAAGCTGTAATGGTCACCGAGTCGCCATCGACAATCCGCACACGACCAAAGGCATCCATAGCATTTTGTGACCGGTAGAAGATCGCGGAGTCGCAGTAAATGGTCGTTTGATTTTGAACAAATACTACGTTGCCAATCATGCGATCGATACGCTCTCCATTCACGATGCGCCCTTTCGTACGATCGGCATGCTGCAGTTTTACCTTGCGCTGCGCGTTTACCGGCTCGGCCAGCAAAGCCATGGCGGTGATGCTTACGCAGATTCCAAACGGTAGTCGCTCAATCATCGGGCTCAAAAGTAGATAAAACTTAATTTTACACGATGTTGGAAGCCTTTCGCGCGCATATCCGGAAAAAGGACTGGGGCACCGCCCATCAACGCCTGCTGGTGGCCGTCAGTGGCGGGCTCGATTCGATGGTCTTGCTCCACCTGTTGCAGCAGGCGGGCTGCCCGATGGGTGTGGGGCATGTGAATTTTCAGTTGCGAGGAGCTGCCGCTGACGAAGATGAACGATTCGTCTGCGAAACGTGTGAGCAAAGGAAGATACCCTTTCATAGCACGCGCGTAGACACCAATAACTATGCCATCCGTCAGCGTGTGTCGGTACAGGTCGCGGCCCGTGAACTTCGGTACCAATGGCTGGTGGAGGAGGCCCGAAGGGCGGGGTATACCCATATTGTGACGGCCCATCAGGCAAACGATAACCTGGAAACTGTCTTGCTGAACTGGATTCATGGAAAAGGTTGGGATGGCTGGTTGGGTATACCCGAGCAAAACGAATTGATCATACGTCCGCTGTTGCCGTTTTCACGCGAACAAGTGCTGACCTATGCCGCCAGCCAGGGTATTACCTGGCGTGAGGATGAAAGCAACCTGCGCGATGACTACCAGCGCAATGCGGTCCGCCACCACGTGGTGCCCGAGTTGCTTAAAATCAACCCTTCGCTGATGGATACATTCCAACGCGGCCTCGCCAAAACGCAGGCGTTGCCCTTTTTGATTAAAGCGGGTTTGGCTGCGGCCGGTCAGGAAGGGATTACCGTGGTTGGCTCTGAAATGCGAATTGGCAAGCGTTGGCTGACCGGGCAGCCTGAACCGGTTTCGGTGTTGTATGAACTCATGCGGGGTCATGGATTTACCCTTTCGCAGGTTCAGCAACTGACGGATGCGAGAGATCATGTGGGTGCCCGTTTTTTGACCCATACCCACGTGGCCGTTGTTGATCGGGGTGCCATTCTGGTTGGCCCCCTGTCCGATTCACCGGGCGAGGCTTTGATCGATCAAGGCGAAACCGTTGCACGTCTCGGTTCACAGCAGTTGCATTTTTTTGTAGAACCTCCCGCAGTGGATGCTGACGCTGCCACTGCTTGCCTCGATTTGGATTGCCTGTCGTTCCCGCTGACCTGGCGCGGATGGCGGGAGGGCGATGTACTACAGCCGTTTGGCATGACGGGTACGCGCAAAGTCAGCGATATGTTGATTGACGCGAAAGTGCCACGCTCGCATAAGCCCGAAGTCACCGTGTTGGAGTCCGGTGGCCGGGTGGTTTGGCTAGTCGGTCACCGCGTGGCGGAGTGGGCCCGGATAACCCCCAACACCCGCCAGATGTTAAGAGTCCAATGGTCGCGCGAAATGGTCGAATAAGTTTTTTGGTTTGCCGTCCTACCCCTAACTTGGAGCGCTTTTAAGCACTACTTAACTACGGATTCAAACTCTAACACTATGAAAATTACGGTTGTTGGCGCGGGTAATGTAGGCGCTACCTGTGCCGATGTGCTGGCCTACCGCGAGGTGGCCAATGAAATTGTTCTGGTTGATATCAAAGAGGGCTTGGCCGAAGGCAAGGCGCTCGACATCTGGCAAAAGGCGCCCATCGATTTGTATGACAGCCGCACCATCGGCTCGACCAACGACTATGCGAAATCGGCCAACTCGGATGTTGTGGTGATCACCTCGGGGCTGCCGCGCAAGCCGGGCATGAGCCGCGATGATTTGATCGGAACCAACGCCACGATTGTGAAGTCGGTAACCGAAAATGTGGTAAAGCATTCTCCGAACGCCATCATCATTGTGGTTTCCAACCCGCTGGATGTGATGACCTATCAGGCGCACATCACATCTAAACTGCCACGGACCCGCATTATGGGTATGGCCGGCATTCTGGATACGGCCCGGTATCGCGCGTTCCTGGCCGAGGCACTAAACGTATCTCCAAAAGATATTCAGGCGATGATTCTGGGTGGGCACGGTGACACCATGGTGCCACTGCCGCGCTATACCACGGTTTCGGGTATTCCGGTAACCGAGCTGATCGACAAAGACAAGTTGAACGCCATTGTGGAACGTACCAAAGTGGGTGGTGGCGAGTTGGTGAAACTCATGGGCACCTCCGCGTGGTATGCGCCCGGTTCGGCAGCCGCCCAAATGGTCGAATCCATCGTGAAAGACCAACATCGAATCCTGCCGGTGTGTATTCAACTGGATGGCGAATACGGTATTAAGAACTGTTACCTCGGTGTTCCGGTCGTGCTGGGCAAAAACGGAGTGGAGAAAGTTATTGAACTGGATTTGAACTCCGATGAAAAAGCTCTGCTGGAAACCAGCCGCAAGCATGTGAAAGAAGTGATGGATGTGCTTGATAAGTTGGGTAAGTAGATTCTTAAATCATCAGTCCGGATTTTAAGTGCCCGCGCAAGCGGGCATTTTTTATCGGTCACAAACGAGGTATTTGACCTGGGCATCACCGCACAAATCAGCTGATGTCCCCTGAACTAATGGCCCC
>DAIPHR010000227.1:0-4955 GCA_036771215.1 Cyclobacteriaceae bacterium | reverse complement strand
CATTACCGTTGCGCTGGCATTTATTTTTCATCTGTTGGAGAAGCGACATCTTTTGGAGAATGTGCCCGGCTTCGTTGCTGATCGACTGCGACCTCTTTATGAATTGAATTTTGTCACTTACTTCCGAGATAATCCGGTTAGTTTTTTGGTGTCGGCCTGGGTGGGGGCAGCATCTCATGTGTTATGGGATAGCTTCACGCACGCCCACGGGTTCATGGTTCAGCAATTCCCTGCCTTAGTTCATACGATTGTTCCCTTCGATGGCGCGCGGTATCCGCTTTACTATGCGCTGCAGCATGTATCTACCGTTGTTGGCCTGGCTTTGATCGCGGTTTTTTTTTGGCGTTTTCCGAATACCCGTTATGCACGCGCGTCAGGCCATTGGACGTTTTGGCCGCTCGTAGCATTTTCAGTGATCCTGGTGTTGGTGCTGCGTTTTCAAAACGGATGGAACGAACAAATTGGCAATCGTGTGGTATCATTCATCTCGGCCGGTTGTGTAGGGTTGACACTTGCGGGAATCTGGCATCGAAAATCGTCTGCGCATGGCTAAGCAAAAGCAGTGGGTGCAGGTGGACAAACGCAAGCTGGAGATCTCCAACCTGGACAAAGTACTGTTTCCGGAAGACGGCATTGTAAAAGCCCAGGTCATTGAATACTATCTCTCCATTGCCCCGACATTGCTGCAGCATGTAAAAAACCGGGCACTCACGCTCATCCGCTATCCCGATGGTATTCACGGTGAGATGTTTTACCAAAAGAACCGGCCCGAGTGGGCCCCAAACTGGGTTGAGTTTGCCGAACTGGGCTCAGAAGAAAAGAAGGACTACATCGTGGCCACTGAGCCAGCCTTGCTGGTATGGCTGGCGAACCTTGCTGCCCTGGAGTTACATCAGATTCATTCCCGAAAACCGCACTTTGATAAGCCGGACTACATGGTGTTCGATCTTGATCCACCGGAAGGCTATTCCTTTAAAAAGATCGTTGATTTAGCCATCCGGCTCAAGACGCACGTGGAGGACTTTGGCTACACACCCTTTGTTAAAACAACGGGCGGCAAAGGCGTGCACATTTGTTGTCCGCTGATTCCGCACCACCATTTTCATGACGTGTTTGAGGCTGCGCAGGCCATTGCACAACCCTTTGTTGATGCGAACGGGAAGGAAACCACACTCCATATCAAAAAGGATGCGCGTAAAGGAAGAGTGTTGATTGACATTTACCGTATTCGGGCGGGACAAAGCATTGTATCGCCCTACAGCCTTCGGGGGCGGGTGGGGGCGCCCGTTAGCATGCCACTGACGTGGGAACAATTGAAGGCCACGCAGTCGCCAGGCGAATACACTATTCACAACGCAATTGAGCTCGTTACCCGTCAGGGCGATGCCTGGGCCACGTTCGATGCTTTTGCGGTCGAGATTCACACCCATCGCAAGAAGGTGAGCGCCAAAAAACTACCGAAGTCAAAGAAGAGAAAAACGTCCGAGCAGCTTAAATCGTATGAGCAGAAGCGTGACTTCTCCAAAACGCCTGAACCGGAGGCGCGGATTGTGAAAGCCGGAGGAAACAACTTTGTAGTCTACCGCCACCACGCTTCGCATCTGCATTATGACTTGCGCCTGGAGCAGGAGGGTGTACTGAAATCGTGGGCCGTGCCCAAGGGACTGCCACCGTTACCGGGCATCAAACGGTTGGCCGTACAAACAGAAGACCACCCGATGGAGTATCTTACCTTCGATGGTAAGATCCCGAAAGGACAGTATGGAGCGGGCGAAATGTGGATCTATGCGCTGGGTAAATACCAGATTACTAAAGAGAAGAAGGACGGCTTTTATTTCCGGCTTACAAGCAAGGAGGTCACAGGTGAATATCGCATCTATAAGATTCAGCGGGCTAAAGAATGGCTGCTGGAGCGGGTAGACCGGCCGCAGGTTGATTTCCTTACTCAGCCTTTTGAACCCATGTTGGCCGAAGCTGTTGACCGGCCACCACAACGAGAAGAAGAATATCTCTACGAAGTTAAATGGGACGGCATTCGGGCGTTAATTGTGCTAAACGAGGGGCAGATTTCGATTCGCACGCGCAACAACCTCGACATTACGGCTCAGTTCCCGGAGTTAACCCAAAGCGAGAAGTCGTTTCGCGCCACCTGTGGTGTGTTTGATGGTGAGATTGTGTGCCTTGATGCAGAAGGCAGGCCGTCATTCAAAAATGTAATCAAGCGAATGAACGCCAAGGGTACGGCCATCGCGACTACCCGCAGCTAGCATCCCGCAGTTTGCTACTTGTTTGATTGCCTTTACCTGGATGGGCGCCCGATTGTAAACGAGCCGTTGCTTTGGAGAAAATCGTGGCTCAAAGATGCGTTGAAAGCCGACAATGGCTACCGCTTCAGCGAAAACGTTGACGATGGCCATGGTCTGTTTGAAGCTGCCCGTGCGCACCGTTTGGAGGGTATCATGGCCAAACGAAAAGACAGTCGCTATTACGTGGGTAAACGAAGCGATGCCTGGCTGAAAGTGAAAGTGCGCGATACCCGGGACTGTGCCATTATCGGTTACACCCCCGGCAAAGGCAATCGCCACTCGCTGTTTGGCGCCTTGCAACTGGCGGAGCACGTTGACGGGAAATGGTTGTACAGGGGCAAAGTGGGTACGGGCTTTGATGATCAAACCATTCAGACGATTTTTAAACGCATTCGCGCTTTGAAGGAAACCCGGAAGCCGGCCATGGAAGGCGGCAAGGTGATGGATGAGAAGGTGACGGTGTGGGTGCAGCCGAAGCTAAACGCTGAAATCAGCTTCGCCATGATCACTGCGGACGGGATGTTCCGCGAACCGGTGTTTGTGAAGCTGATGAAGTAATCTGGAATCATTTTATCCTCACCTCAATAAAAGGTTGTAGGCGTCAGACGGCTTATTTGCGGTATATAAGAGCCGTCAGACGCCTTTGTTTGATTGTTGGCATTTTGCCAACAATGCTTATCTTTGGGTTGTGAACGTGATTGCCTACCGCACACTTCAGTTGTTTTGGAAAAAACATGCCGATTCCAGGCAAGCACTTGGTACGTGGTACTGGGTTTGTCGGAAGGCGGAGTGGGAGAGTTTTAACGAATTAGCTCGAGATTTTCCCGATGCATTCCCTGTCGGAGATAACCGTGTGGTATTTGACATTAAAGGCAACCGGTACAGATTGGTGGCACGCGTTCTTTTTATGTTCAAAATTGTTCAGATCAAGTGGGTTGGCACTCACGCTGAATATGACCGTATTGATGTTGTCACGATAAATAAGATACCATGACATGGACCGTTTTACATACCCCCGGTGACTACAAAAGAGCACTCGCCCGCCTGGATCACCTGGCCGAACAAGCTCCGTTACCTCATTCCAATGAAGGGCGGGAACTGGAGTTACTCGGCTACCTCATTCAGGATTTTGAGGATCGGGAATGGGTTAAGCCAGACCTTGATCCGATTGATGCCATATCCGTTCGCATGGAGCAACTTCACCTGAATGTGGCTGATCTGCTGGACGTTTTCGGTGACCGCGGGACAGCCTCCAAGGTTCTTAACCGCCAGCGGTCTTTATCATTGGCCATGATCCGTGGCTTAAGTGAAAGGCTAACGCTGCCGGTTGATTTGCTGATCCGACCGACCGCCCCCCGGTCCAATAAACTGGCGGTTGCGGAGCCCCGCGCCACTTACCGAAAGAGGCGCAAGCGGTGAGGTAAGCGCTAATTTTCGTTTCTTTGCTGCATGACCGATCAGGCCCTTTTTCTAAAAAATCTCTGGTACTTTGCTTTCCACAGTTCGCACCTGAAGCCAGGCAAGCTGGTGGGCCGTGAAATCGTGGGGGAGAAAATCGTTTTTGGCCGCGACTCGAACGGCAAGGTGTTCGCCCTGCGCGACAATTGCCCGCACCGGGGCGTACCGCTCTCGCACGGTTGGTTTAAGGGCGATACCCATCAATGCTGCTACCATGGCTGGATGTTTAACACGCAGGGCGTTTGCACAGGTATTCCCGCCATACCACCCGATGCCACGTTTGATGCGTCCAAGATTAAAGTGTTTCAATACCCGGTAGAGGAGAAGAACGACACGATTTGGGTGTATGTACCTGAAAAAAAACTGCCCAACACAAAACCGAAAGAACCTGCGCCCAACCTGTTGCTGGCACCCGATAAAAAGTTCAAGCATGTTGAGACGGTGATTATGCCGGCTGATATCGACCATTCGGTAATCGGACTCATTGACCCGGCCCACGTTACGTTTGTGCACCAAAGCTGGTATTGGCGCTCAGCCAAAAAACTAAAGTTGAAAGAAAAGCATTTTGAACCCACCGCCAAGGGATTCAAGATGGTGCGGCATACTCCGTCAAGCAACTCCAAAGGCTACGGCATTTTGAAGGGCGGTACCTCTACCGAAATCACTTTTGAGATACCCGGCATTCGCACCGAGCACATCCAGGTGGGCAACAAGGAAGTGGTATCGATTACGGTGTTGACACCCATTAACGACAAGCAGACTGAGTTGACGCATATTTTTTATACGTCCATCGGATTAGCCAATCTGTTGTGGGCACCGCTCAAGCGGCTGGGCAAGCAGTTTATCGGGCAGGATCTGGGCGTGTTTCAGAAGCTGAACGAGGGCTTGCAATCCAACCCTACGTTAAGTCTCATTGGCGAGCCAGATATGCAGGCGCGCTGGTACTATGAAATCAAACGGCTGTGGCACAAAGCCCAACAGACCGATGAACCGTTCGTGAACCCGATCAAGCCGCAGACGTTGCATTGGGTGACGTAGCCGCGAATAGTGCCAGTTACTTCTTGCACACCGCTACCCTCACTTTTTCATCCATGGTTACCCCCAATAATTCTGCTTTGGTAATATCCTGGCAGGCTTCGCGCAAGGCACCAGCCTTTTGTTTGGCAATGCCGCGGTTGTAGAAGGCCAGTC
>DAIPHR010000226.1:0-4959 GCA_036771215.1 Cyclobacteriaceae bacterium | reverse complement strand
CCTGACGTCAATCAACTTCGCCCGGTCCTTTTCGGTAGTCAGGAAACACTTCCCAGGATAATCACGGGTCAACTCCTCCAGAAAATCCTTTGTATAACGATGGTGGTCGGGCAGCGTCAACTGCTCCACCACGTTACACCGGCTCCGGGCGTAATGTTCAAATGGCCGATGGTTACCAATCCCGGAAATCAGGACCACATCGGTGCCCAAGTCATGCCCGCTACCGAAAGAGACCGGTTGACCATACCGGATAGCGGAGAAAAAGACAGGCACCTCCGGTGCATATCGTCTGATACCCGCAGCGAGCCTTTCCATCTGTGATTCCGACAGGTTCGGATCGCACTTGGTAACGACAATGGCCTGTGCGCGCCTTGCACCTGTTCGACTCTCCCGGAGATTGCCGGCCGGCAAAACCCAATCAGTAAAGAACGGGCGATCTGCGGATGTGACAAGAATGGACATAGCCGGGCGTACCGCGCGATGCTGAAATGCATCGTCCAGCAACACAACCTGCGTATCCGGATGAGCCTGAATAAGCTGGGGTATCGCGGCCACGCGATCCTCACCCACGCTGACATAGACCTGCGAGCCAAATTTTTCAACCAGTTGGAACGGCTCATCACCTAATGCTTCGGCCGAACCACTTTCTCCGGCCAGCACAAATCCGCGGGTCATCCGGCCATAGCCACGACTGAGCGTTGCGATTTTATAGTGTGGACTCAGGAGCCGGATCAGGTATTCGATCATGGGTGTTTTGCCTGAGCCGCCCACATTCAGGTTACCAACGGCAATGACCGGAAGTTCAAAAGCGACAGATGGCTTGACACCAATGGTATAGAGATGGTTCCGAAGCCGGCTCCCCATGTTGTAGAGGATGGATAGCGGGAACAACAGTAGCCGGAGGAACCCCATTCGCCTTTTCTCACTTACTTTGAGCTCCAAAACTACACATTCATGGATTCACTACGGATACAAGACGTGGTTCGGCACCTCGAACAATGGGCACCCCCGGCCTACCAGGAGGAGTACGACAACAGCGGCTTAATCACCGGAAACAGTCATTGGCCACTTACCGGTATCCTGACAACACTGGATTGCACCGAACATGTGATTGAGGAAGCCATGGCCAGCCGCTGCAATCTGATCGTGGCGCATCACCCGATCGTGTTCCGGGGCCTGAAGCGACTTACCGGCCGAAATTATGTGGAACGTACCGTCATCCGTGCAATCAAAAACGACATCGCCATCTATGCCCTGCATACCAACCTGGATCACGTGCGCACGGGCGTTAATCAGGAGATCGCCAACCGGTTGGGGCTGGTCAATACACGCGTGTTGGCGCCCCGCTCCGGTACGCTGGCTAAGTTGGTGACGTATGTACCCCGCACGCACGAAGGTGCTGTGGTGGATGCATTGCATCAGGCCGGTGCTGGCCAAATCGGCAACTATGAATACTGCAGTTTTCGCGTGGCTGGGCAAGGGTATTTTCGACCCAACCAAAACGCCAACCCCCACCTGGGACAGCGGGGTGAATTGGAACAGGTTGACGAAATACGTATTGAAGTTGTGTTCCCCCGGCAAGACAAAGACAATGTTCTGGCCGCACTCCGCAGCAGTCACCCGTATGAAGAAGTGGCCTATTATTATCAACTGATCGATAACAGCAATCCGGATGTGGGCGCGGGCATGGTGGGTGAGTTACCCGGGCCACTGGAACCCAACCAGTTCCTGACCGTATTGAAAAACAAGATGAAAACCGCGGTGATCCGGCATACCGAGCTGCCACCTCAAGCTATAGAACGGGTGGCCGTTTGCGGTGGAGCCGGCAGTTTTCTGCTCCAACAGGCCATAGCCGAAGGTGCCCAGGCGCTGGTGACAGCAGATTTCAAATACCACGAATTCTTCGATTCTGAGCAGAAAATCATGATTGCCGACATCGGGCATTACGAAAGTGAGCAGTTTACCAAGGAGCTTGTGGCGAAGGTTTTGAAGGAAAAATTCCCTACTTTTGCAGTCAATTTTTCAAAAATCGATACGAACCCAATACGTTACTTTTAACTAATGGAAAATCAGACAGTTGCACTAAAACTTGAGGCCCTCGTAAAACTTCAAAGCATAGATTCAAGCCTGGACGAGTTAAAGAAGCTTCGGGGCGACCTGCCCGATGAGGTACAAGACCTGGAAGACGAATTGGAGGGTTATAAAACCCGGATGGCGCGTTTCGAAGCTGACCAAAAGGAGTTAGAAGATGGCATCAAAAAAAACAAAGAGGGAATTAAGGAAGCGGAAAAACTGGTAAAGAAGTATAACGACCAGCAGAAAAACGTGAAGAATAACCGCGAGTTCGATGCCATCAGCAAAGAAATTGAATTGCAAGAATTGGAAGTTCAGATTTGCGAAAAACGCATCAAGGAAGCCAAGGAAAAAATCGAACTGAAGAAGGAAGAAATCACCAAGATCGAAGCCTTGATCAAAGAACGCGCAGACGATCTGGAGAACAAGAAGAAAGAACTACAAAATCTGCTGGGCGAAAGCGAAGAGGAAGAAAAGCGTTTGCTGGCCGAACGTGAAAAGGCAGCCAAAAAGATCGAAGACAAGTTTCTGAAATATTACGAGCGTTTGCGCGGCAGCCTCTCCAACGGTTTGGCTGTGGTCAGCGTAGTGCGCGGTGCGGCACAGGGTTGCAACATCATTATCCCGCCCCAAAAGATTGCCGAGATTCGGGAAAAGAAAAAAATTGTGATCGATGAGCACTCCGGACGCATCCTGGCCGGGGTGGAAGACGTTATTGTCGATGAGGAGGCAAAGACCAAAAAGGCCGCCCTGACAAAACGTAAAAAGGTTGGCTAACACGAAACCATATCTGGCAAAAAAGGCAAGTGCACTCACTTGCCTTTTTTTGTTAGCGGCCCTCACAGCCGGTGCGCAAGGGCTTTCCTGGAAGTTCAGCCCCGGTCTCCAACACATCCATCAACTCATCCTTAACCTACATACCCGGGAGGCCCAGGAACTGCTTAGCCGCACGCCTGCGCGGGGCGAAGAACTGTATCAAATTTACCTGCTTAGCTTCAGCGAAACGCTTGATGTGCTGATCAGCGAAGATGCCGCTAAGTTTGACATTATCGACAAGCGTTTCAAAGAGCGGCTTCACCGGTTGGAAGCAATGGACAACTCCCCGGACGCGTTGTTCCTGCAGGCCGAGTTACACCTGCAGCGGGGCTTCAGCCTGCTCAACCTGAATCAGGAGGTAAATGCCGTGTTGGCGATTCGGAAGGCTTACAATCTGGTACAGGATGGCCTCAAAAAATACCCCGGTTGGGTTCCGCTCAAAAAAACCAGCGGAGTGATCCAGGTGATGGTGGGCACCGTACCCGACAAGTACCATTGGTTTATTACCCTGCTGGGCATGCGCGGTTCCGTAGCGGTTGGTCAAAAGCAACTCAACGAGCTGCGGGCATCGGCATCTTCACTCAGCGTGGAGGCCGGCATCCTGTATTACACTATCAAAGGACTGATCAACCAGCAATTCCCTGAGGCCATTCAGGGCATCCTGGCCAGCCTTCAACAACAGCCGGAAAACAAACTTCTCCTCTTTCTGGGCGTCAACCTGCTGATGAAAGATGCCCGCAGCGAAGAAGCACTTGGGCTTATCAAAACGCTGGATCAGCAAACCAGCGGCTTACCCCTTCATTATATCGATTATCTCCATGGTGAAATACTTCTGCAGAAAGGAGAATATGACCGAGCCATTTCGCATTACCTCCGGTTTGTGGCTGCCTACCGGAGTGAAAATTTCAAGAAAGACGCCTACTACAAAATTTCACTTGCCCACTGGCTGAACGGAAACACCGACCACGCCAAACGTTACTTCGACAAAGCACGCCAAACCGGGCGCAGCGTGGCCGAGCCCGATCGGGTGGCAACCGCCCAACTGGAGGAAGGCCGCCTGCCGAACGCCAAGCTGCTGAAAGTGCGGCTGGCAATCGATGGCGGTTACTACACCGAAGCCCGAAAAATGATTGATCAGATCAAGCTTTCCGATCTCACATCGCTGAAAGAACAAGCGGAATATTACTACCGAAAAGCGCGGCTCGAACACCGCACTGGCAACCTGGCCGGAGCAAAGGTTTTATATGATCAAACCATCTCTATGGCAGGTCAGCAACCGTGGTACTTCGCGGCCAATGCATCGCTGCAAATGGGCTACATCTGTATAGACGAAAAACGTTTTGCTGCAGCGGAAACCTACCTCAACCAGGCAATCGCTTACAAGAAGCACGAATACAAAACCAGCATCGATGGAAAAGCCCGATCAGCGCTGGAAATGCTCAAAGCGAAGAAATCAGCGTAAGAGCTGGGTCGGGCACACGACTGGTGCCAACATACTGCAGGTGAGCGCTGTCGTTGTATCGGATAACGGAAAACAGGGAGCCCGAATAGGTTACCTGATAAAGACCCAGATTCTGGTGTTCAAACATATCCATACTGCGGAGCGGGTAACGCAATAACTGGCAAAGCAAAATACGAAGGGCGCGGCCGTGCATACAGATGAGCACGTGTTGCTCATGCGTGCGCGAAAGGATAAGATCCAGGGCCTCCCGTTGACGCAGCGCCACATCGAGCGGACTCTCGCCCCCCTCAATGCGGTGTTCCACATCACCCTGCTGCCACTGCTGCAACATCCACTGGTAGTAGGCGTCCTCGTCAGGCGTGATCCGCTTGCCCTCGTTCGTTCCCCAACTGATTTCATTTAAGCCGGCTAGAGGCTCCAGCGGCACACCCTGCCGGACAAAAAGCTCTACCGACTGTTGAGACCTTTTCAGGGCCGAAGAATAAACTTTTTGAAACGGAACGTGGCGATACGCCTCAAAGAACGCCATGGCCTGCGCACGGACCTACTCATTACGGTCGGAGACGACAACACGGCCCTGCACGATTCCCTGCTTGTAGAAATCGGTC
>DAIPHR010000225.1:0-4969 GCA_036771215.1 Cyclobacteriaceae bacterium | reverse complement strand
AAATGGCACTTTTATCCGGGTGCCGGGCGATTGGTTGAGTATATTTCGGCCGAGTAACATGTCAACTATAGCATCATTTGATCTTAATGGCCCGGGCATGGCTGGTCGGCTTTTTGGTCTGCCCTCTTCCGAAACAGAGGCGAGACTGGTTGTTGTTCCCGTTCCTTGGGAAGTCACCGTTTCGTACGGCAGCGGCACCGCAGCTGGCCCGAAGGCTGTCTTGCAGGCATCCGTTCAGGTTGATTTGTTCTCCATCGATCAACCTCATCTATGGAAGAAAGGGATATGGCTTTCACCATTACCGGAGGCACTGCGCGAGCAAAGTGAACAGTTCCGGCAGAAAGCTCTTGAGCATATCAATTTGTTGAATACCGGGGGTAATGGCGAGTCTTCGTTGCACCTGCCGCAAATAAATGCTGCGTGTGAAAGTTTGAACATCTATGTGAAGAACACCACCGCTGATCTTTTACAGCGTGGGAAGTTGGTTGGTTTACTGGGTGGTGATCACAGCACACCGCTGGGTTTTCTCCGGGCATTGAGTGAGCGCCATGAACGTTTCGGCATTCTGCACATCGATGCCCATGCCGATCTGCGCAAAGCGTATGAGGGATTCCTGTATTCGCATGCATCCATCATGTACAACGTGATGAAACTACCGGCTGTGAGCCGACTGGTTCAGGTAGGCATTCGCGACTACTGCGAAGAGGAAGTTGACGTGATGAAACGTTCCGGTGGGCGAATCCAAACATTTTTCGATGACCAACTCAAAAGTCGACTGATGGAAGGCGACACCTGGAAAACAATTGTGCGTGAAATCATCGGGGCACTCCCTGACCATGTGTACATCAGCCTGGATATTGACGGTTTGGATCCATCGCTTGGACCCAACACCGGAACTCCCGTTCCCGGTGGTTTATCCTTTCATCAATGTTCCTACTTGCTGCAGCAGGTACGGCTGAGTGGCAAGAAGATAATCGGTTTCGATCTGGTAGAAGTATCGGGGAAGAGCGAATGGGATGCCAATGTAGGTGCCCGCGTGCTCTGGGAATTGTGTAAGGTCATGCTGGCCTGAAATACCGAACCAAGTTATTTTCCTTTTTTGCCGCTTTCGCGCGATACGCATGAGCGACTTCATCAGCAATTTGGCCACCAACGTGTGGACGCCCGTTTTATTCCTGCTCATTCTGGGCGGTGTGTTCTTCCTGCTTTACTCCCGATTTGTTCAATACCAATATCTTGGTCACGCCATCAGGATATTGCGAGGCAAATACAACAACCCGAATGATCCGGGACAAATCAATGCGTATGAAGCGCTTTCTACTGCGTTGGCATCTACGGTGGGTATGGGCAATATTGCCGGAGTAGCAGCTGCGATTTCAATCGGTGGGCCGGGCGCTTTGTTCTGGATGTGGGTCGCTGCCTTTGTCGGCATGTCGACCAACTTCTTTACATCTACGTTGTCGGTGATGTACCGGGGAAAAGACTCTGCCGGTGTAATCCAGGGCGGCCCTATGTACGTTATTCGCGAAGCACTCGGCAAGCCCTGGTACCCACTGGCCGTCATTTTCTGTTTGTGCGCAATGATCGGCTGCCTGCCCATTTTTCAGGCCAACCAACTCACGCAGGTCATCATCGATATCGGCTTCAGCGAAACCGCTATTGCCAAATCGCAATTTAACTTCATGGGTTACCCGGTGAGCACACTCAAGTTCATCATTGGCTCCATTCTAACTATCATTTCGGCCATTGTGATCGTGGGCGGCATTCAGCGCATTGGCAGTTGGGCGGGGAAAATGGTACCGCTGATGATCGTGATCTACTTCTTCTCGGTGCTCGCGATCCTGGTCCTTCACATAACTGAAGTGCCGCGCTTATTATGGATGGTTGTTACCGATGCCTTCGCAGCGAATCATTACCGCGGGGAACCCGCTCTGGGTGGGTTAGTGGGCGGATTGATTGTTGCCGGAGTGAGACGGGCGTCCTTCTCGAACGAGGCCGGCATCGGCACGGCACCCATGGCGCTCGGAGCCTCCAAGAGTTCGGAGCCGATTCGCGAGGGCCTTGTATCCATGATGAGCCCAGCTATTGATACTTTGGTCGTATGCACACTTACAGCCTTGGCTATCCTGGCCACCGGAGTGTGGCAAACCAGTGGAGCCGATGGTGTAACGCTAACCGCCACCGCATTCGAAAGTTCACTGGGCAGCGTTGGCAAGTTACTCTTGCTCATCAGCGCATTTTTCTTTGCCATCACCTCGCTGTTCAGCTACAGTTATTATGGCAACAAAGCCATTTCCTTTCTGGTGGGCGTAAAAGCCGGCCGGTACTACGATTACTTCTACCTGGCCACCATAGTCATTGGCGCAGTAGCGTCCATGAAAGATGTGATGAATGTGATTGATATTGCGTACGCCATCATGGCCTTCCCGACCATGATTTCAGGATTTATTTTGGCCCCACGCGTGATGAATGAGGCGAAGTCCTATTTCGCCCGCATGAAGGGCAACCTCTAATTGATTACAGTGGCCGGTGATGCGGGGGCCTTGGCTTGCGGGTATCCAAAGAGCCCGTTTTTCTTGATAGCCTCCACCACTTTGTGGGGCACAAACTTCTCCCAGCCGGCCTCCCCTTTCCTCACCATGGCCAACACGTTGTCTGATATGATGTGCAGGTTGTTCACATTTGCCCCCTGAATATCTTCCAACTTATTGTTCGCCATCAGGTAGCGGAACAGCGACTTTTGGTTCTCGGGTAACTGATCCTCAAAATCCTTGAGGGTAAACAACTGGTTCGAATCTTTTCGGGTAGCCGGGTAGATGTACAACTTCACATTCGTTCCAAACAAATGTCCGAAGGCTTCCAAAATGCCTCCACGAAGGTTTTCGTAGGTCTTCTCCTCAAATATTTTCTGTAGCGCAAAAATGCCTAATACCAGGCCGGTTTTTTTTCCTCGGGTGATTTTGGCCAGGTAATCAACCAAACGGTAGTACTCAAAGTAGTTGGAGATCAGCACATTTTGCCCAAGTGAGCAGATAATGTCGGCCCGGTGCAAAAAATCCTGTTCATCAATATTGCCATCCAGGCTCAGGTCGTTCAGGGTCAACTCGGTCAATACTACAATTTTGGACTTATCCACATCGGCCTCATTCTTGAAATGCCTCCGGGAGGTGAGCAGCATGGCTACGTTCACATGGGTAACCGGGCGAAAACGGCCACGCAGCACCAACACATTTTTCTTATACAGCACCTCGGAGGGATGCATCACATTGCCATCGGGGCCAAACATAGCAGCCTTGGTCATGCCACTCTTCACCAGTTTCAGAGCCATCAACCGGTTATCTACGTGTTCAAAGTCGGGGCCGGACAGCCGGAACATATCCACTTCGATCCTGCGCACCGTCAGGTTATCCATGAGCGACAGCATGATCTCCTCGGGGCTGCTCAAAAACATACAACCGTACAACAAGTTAACGCCCACTATGCCAAGTGCGATTTGCTGTTGCAACGGATCGTTGTCGTGCATCTTCACGTGGATGACACATTCGTTGGGCTTGCTTTGCGGCCGAAGTTGAAAGCGAAGACCAATCCAGCCGTGCCCCTGATTGGTGCGCTCAAAATTCAACGCCTCAACCGTATCGGCCAGGGCGAAAAAGCGAGTAGATTCAATCCGGTGCGGCAGACGTTCCGGCAGCAAAGGGTACTCGTGGTCGAGCATTCTCAGCAGGCGATCCTCACAAACATAACGTTCACACTGCCCGTAGATGGCATCGCTGAACTTCATGTCGTAGGCAGACATGGTTTTGGCAACGGTGCCGGAGGCCCCTCCCACCTTAAAGAAATTCGCAGCAATTTCCTGGCCCGCACCAATTTCGGCAAAGGATCCGTAGATCGCCCGACTCAGGTTAATTTGAAGAGCCTTTTCCTGGGCGCTCAGTTTCTTTCTTTCCAACGTACCATTCATAGTATTTCTGCCTCCTTATGTCGCTGTCAAAGTTAATCAGTCAGCGCCTCAATTACCATTACTACCGGATAAACCCCATTTTGATAATAATAGTTTAACCCTTTATTTGCCACGCTTTAACTAATTACGAAGGATGTCAAGCAGAGGTAACTTCTCGGGCCGCATTGGATTCATACTGGCTGCGGCCGGTTCAGCTGTCGGTTTAGGTAACATTTGGAGGTTCCCTTATCTGGCCGGCCAAAACGGTGGCGCCATCTTCCTGATGATCTACCTGGGTTGTATTTTGTTGCTTTGTTACCCCATCATGGTTGGCGAAATTGCCATCGGGCGGGCAGCTAACAGCGATGCGTTTGGATCCTACTCTAAATTGGGCGGCCGCAAATGGGGCTACCTGGGGCTGTTCGGCATTTTGGCCGGCATCATGATCCTCTCCTTTTATAATGTAGTAGCGGGTTGGGCATTCGGGTATTTTCTCCACATCAGCTTTGGCGATTTGCTCAACGAACCTGATTTCGGAGGATTCTTTGGAACGTACGTAAACGACATCATCGACCTGAGTAGCTGGGCCGGCTTTTCGAACTCCAATCTCATCTTTTCATTGATTTTCATGGTGCTCACAGCCCTGATCGTGGCGCAAGGGATCCAAAAAGGAATCGAAGCATCAAACAAGATCATGATGCCCTCCCTGTACGCGATTCTGTTGGGCATAATCATTTACAGCCTCACGCTTCCTAATGCGATGAGTGGTGTAAAGTTCTACTTGGTGCCAGAGTTTAGTGAACTAAAGGTGCAGACTATTGTGGATGCCCTCAAGCAATCGTTCTTTTCGCTGTCGCTCGGTATGGGAGCCTTAATCACGTACGGATCGTATCTCAGCAAACTTGAAAATATCCCGACCTCGGCCCGAGTGATTTCATTGGCCGATACCTCGGTGGCATTTTTTGCTGGTTTGATGGTATTTCCTCTTGTGCATTTTCTCGCGTTCATACTTAACATTGAGCCACAGCA
>DAIPHR010000224.1:0-5021 GCA_036771215.1 Cyclobacteriaceae bacterium | reverse complement strand
AATATGTACCCGGCCCTGCTGTATGATCTTCAGAAGTTCCAGCCGAACGCGTGGAACGTATGGCTCGACTACTTGTATGACTATATCCGCCAGTCGGTGATGCGCAACCTGACGCAAGGCATTGGCGAAGGATACTTCCGCCCGGAAATCAACACCGAGGTGCTGGCCATTTTGCGTATCAACACGGTGGAGTTGGGCTTTAGCGATCAACTTTTCCCTCCGGGTAAGTTCGAAGTGGTGGATGTTCAGATGCAGATTTTTGAGCACTTCATTTTGGGCCTGCTCACCGATAAAGGCAGAAAACTTTACGAGAAATACAAAAACAAAGAAACCCGTACCCAAGAAACCCCTATTCTATGAAACGAACTTTCCTTGCGCTGAGCCTTGTGCTGCTTTTTACAGGGGCCAGGTCGCAGAGCGGACCTTCGGCATTTGGCCTTGAACAGTGTATTCAATACGCGCTAGACAACGCCATCAATTCCCAAAATGCTGCCCTGGACGAACAGATTGCTTCGGCTAAAGTAAAAGAAACGATTGGCACCGGACTACCCCAGATTAATGCATCGGCCTCTGTTCAGTATAACGAGCAGTTGAGACGGTTTTTCACGACTTACACCGGGCCGGGAGGATTCATTGACCTGAGCGGAGTGCCCGGCATACAGGTGGGCGATGTGGTGTCGGCCCAGAACTTTTTTCAGTTGAAAGGAGCCGGTGAAGTCGGCCTCAATATCGATCAGATGATCTTCAATGGATCCTATCTGGTGGGCCTTCAGGCTGCGAATGCTTATAAGACGCTGGCGACCAAGCAAGCGATTCAAACGCGGGAGGCAATCGTGGAGAATGTTACAAAAGCGTATTACGCGGTGTTGATCAACCGCGAACGCATCGACTTGTTTAACAGTAACATCGCCCGGGTAGATTCTCTCCTGCGCAACACACGAGCATTAAATGCAGCCGGCTTTAGCGAGAGCATTGACGTTGATCGTATTCGCGTATCGTTAAACAATCTGGTTACCGAGCGCGAAAAGTTTAATAACCTCAATGCCGTGGCCCTGGTGCTGCTCAAATTCCAAATGAATTACCCCATGGATCAGCCCATTGAAATTCTGGGCAATATTCAGGATGTAAAAGTGGAGGTGAACCTCAGCGAATATGGACGCGAATGGGATTACAAAATCCGTCCCGACTATCAGGTGCTGCAGGCCAATTACCGCTTACAGCAGTTGAATGTGAAGAACCAATATGCCGGGGCGATGCCCTCTATAAATGCGTTTGCCAATCTCGGCTATGCTACGCAATCACCCACCATTGGCGGCCTGTTTCGTACCACCTCGCAGATTGAAGACGGACCTCAGATTGGCCCTGACAAATGGTACGGCTACTCGTTGTTTGGGCTCAACCTGAGCTGGCGCGTGTTTACCGGCACATCGCGTTCCTTCAAGATTCAACAGGAAAAACTGACACTGACCAAGATTGAGAATGGATTCAAGGCTTTGAAGAATACCGTAGACCTCGAAATCCGGCAATCGACAATCAAGTTTGAGAATGCGATGATCGCGCTGGCGGCCCAGCGGGAGAATCAAGATCTGGCTGCCAATGTAGCCCGCGTCACCAAGATCAAATATGAACAAGGTGTAGGCTCCAACCTGGAAGTGGTAACAGCCGAAGATGCCTTGAAAGAAGCTCAAATCAATTATTACAGCGCGCTGTTCGATGCTATGATAGCAAAAGTTGATTTGGACAAAGCCTATGGAAAACTGATACCTGCAACGAATTAATACAAGAACCGAAAAACACCCCTACTATGAAAAACATATTATTACTTCTTAGCCTGGTTTTGCTGGCCGCTGCGTGCGGGCAAAACGATGCCAACACGCTGGAAGCCAAAAAGAAAGAGCTTGAAAAAGTGAAGACTGATTTGGCTGAGTTAAAGTCTAAAATCAGCCAGTTGGAGAACGAAATCCGGGCTGAAGATCCGACCTTCGGCAAGGCGGCAGCGATAAAAGTAGAAGCAATGCCCGTGAGCGAAGCCACTTTTGAACGGTTCACCGAAGTGCGCGGCTCGGCCGAGTCCCGCAGGAATGTAACCATCAGCTCGCAAATGGGTGGTGAAATTCAACGTGTACACGTGCGCGAGGGTCAGACGGTGGCTAAAGGTCAGGTGCTGGTGAGCCTGAATGCCGAAGTGCTGCAAAGCACGCTCGCGGAATTGAAAACCTCGTATGATTTGGCGAACACTACTTTTGAACGCCAGGAGAAATTGTGGAACCAGAAAATCGGAACGGAAATGCAATACCTCCAGGCGAAGAATCAGAAGGAGTCTACGGAGAAGCGAATTGCGGCCACAGAAGCCCAGCTTGATCAGTTAATCCTCCGCGCACCGTTCAGCGGAACAGTTGATAGGGTAGAAGCCAGGGAAGGCCAGCTCGCATCGCCTGGGTTTCCTCTGGTACGGCTGCTCAGCGCATCGGATCTGTACATCAGTGTCGATGTGTCAGATGCCTTCATTGGTAAAATCAAGGCAGGGGATAAAGTCAAAGTCTTCTTTCCCGGCCCTGACTCCGAATTGAATTCGTACGTGTCGTCCGTGGGTCAGGTGATCAATCCGGAAAACCGCACATTCTCGGTCGAGGTTAAACTACCCGATGGGTCCAGTGTTCAACCCAACCAGATCGCAGCCGTTACGTTTCGCGATTATGTTAACCCCCGCACAATTGCGTTACCAACCAAGCTAATCCAACGCGATAGCCAGGGGCAGTTTGTGTATGTGGTGGATAAAAAGGAGAATGAAACAGTAGCGCGTAAAGCGTATATACAGACCGGGGTCTCTTACAACGGTAACACCGAAGTACTCTCCGGCTTGACGAACGGCCAGTTGCTGGTCGGTGCCGGCTCACGCGAAGTGGCCGATGGCGTAGAAATTCAAGTATCGGAGTCAACCACTCCCATTGCCAAGGGTTAAAACATGTCCACTATGAACCAACAGAACCAACCTGAGTTAAAGACGGTAGACAAAGAATTCGGCCTCACCACGTTCTCATTGAAGAACGGTACCATGGTGATGTTCCTGACGTTCCTGATCGTGGTCGTGGGTGTGCTCACCTACGTCACGCTCCCGAAAGACAGCTACCCGGAGATCAAACAATCCATTGTGTACATCGGTACGCCTTACCCCGGCAACTCTCCGGTGGATATGGAGAACCTGGTAACGCGACCCATCGAAAAAGAGATCAACACGATCTCCGAAGTAGATAACATCAAATCCACTTCCGTTCAGGATTACTCCACCATCATCGTAGAGTTTGATCCCAAAGTGAAAGTGGAGGATGCCCTTACCAAGGTGAAGGATGCCGTGGACCGGGCGAAGCCCAAGTTACCTCAGGATCTTCCGGCCGATCCAAACGTGTTTGATATCAACTTCTCGGAGTTCCCCATCATGAACATCAACCTGGCGGGTAACTACACGCTGGAAGAGTTGAAAAAACATGCCGAGTACCTGGAGGATGAGATTGAGAAGATCTCCGAGATCTCGAAAGCGGATATCCGCGGCATTGATGATAAAGAGGTCAAAATTCAGGTTAATCCATACGAGCTTGAGGCGCGTCAGCTCAGCTTTCGCGATATTGAAGATGCCGTGCGCGCGGAGAACCTGACGCAATCGGGTGGCAATGTGCTGGATGGTGGCGTACGCAGAACCATCCGGGTGTTGGGTGAGTTCAGCGACCCCAAACAACTGGAAGACATCGTGATCAAACACGAAAAAGGAAACATTGTGTACCTGAAGGATGTAGCAACGGTGGAGTTCGACTACGTGGAGGCTGTAAGTTATGCCCGCCTGAAGAAGGAACCGGTGGTTATGCTGGATGTGGTGAAGCGAAGTGGCGAAAACCTGATTCATGCCACGGAGAAAATCCGTGCCGTACTGGCCGATGCCCAGGAAAATGTTTTCCCCAAGGATTTGCGCGTGAGCATCACGAACGATCAGTCTTCGTTCACGCAGGAGATGGTGAGCAGCCTGGAGAATAATATCATCACAGGGGTTATTGTGGTGGTGATTATTCTGTAGTTGTTCATCGGTACACGCAATGCCTTGTTCGTGGGCATGGCTATCCCGTTGTCCATGTTCCTCACGTTCATTGTGCTGCAATGGCTCGGCATGACCATTAATATGATGGTATTGTTCGGTTTGATTATGGCGCTGGGTATGCTGGTCGATAACGGTATCGTGGTGGTGGAGAATATTTATCGCCTTCGCTCAGAGGGCTACTCCATGTGGGATGCTACCCGCATGGGCGTGGGTGAAGTGGCCGTGCCGATCATTTCGTCAACGGCTACTACCGTGGCGGCTTTTATCCCGCTTATGTTGTGGCCCGGCATCATGGGGCAGTTTATGCGCTACCTGCCGATTACGCTTACGGTGTCGCTTGTCTCTTCTCTATTTGTCGCGTTGGTCATCAACCCGGTGTTTATCATGCGGTACATGCGCATGGATAATGAAGTTGTAGTAAATCACAAGAGTTTGCTGCGCATTGTTGTCATCGAGTTTGTGGTCGGTGCCCTGATCTTGTTAGCAGGAGTGACCTGGTTAGGTAACATCATCATCTTCCTTGGCCTCCTCACGCTCCTGAATGTGTATGTCTTGGTGCCGCTTTCCAATCGTTTCCAGAACTCACTTTTACCTAAGGTGGAGAGCGCCTATGAGCGAACGATTTCCTGGGCGTTGAAACGGCCAGGTACGGTGTTTGGCGGAACGGTAGTACTACTGATCATGTCATTTGTATTGCTTGGCATTCGGCAGCCTAAAGTTCTCTTCTTCCCGGAGAGCGATCCCAAATATGTAAATGTGTTTGTCGAGTTTCCGGTAGGTGCAGATATTCAAGAGACCAATGAGTTTACACGGGCGATTGAGGACAAAGTACTCAAGGCCGTTGAGCCTTATGGTAAAACGGTTGAGTCAGTGATTGCCAACGTGGGTGCCGGAACGGGTGACCCCAACGACATGTCGAGCATTGGCCAGGCCG
>DAIPHR010000223.1:0-5035 GCA_036771215.1 Cyclobacteriaceae bacterium | reverse complement strand
GAGAGTGTAATATTAACACAATATAGAAAGTAGACCGAACCAAAATTATTGAAGACATGAGACCCACAACTTACCACATGGTTTTCCGCGCGCTGCTTGGCGCGTGGTTTGTCGGCTTCGGCTTTCTGGCCCAGGCCCAGGATTCGCCCACCGGCAATTTTACCGCCACCAATGCCGAGGGGGCGCTCAACCTACGCACTACTACCAGTGCGGTGGCCACCAACCGCCTCACCATATTGGGTGCTGCTGGTGCCACGGCTGGTTTTGTAGGCATTGGCACCACCACCCCGGGTGATCTGCTGCATGTTAATGGTATTGCCCGCGCTAACCAACTCAATCTGGTGAATGGCACACTTAACACGACAGCAGCAGCCACCAACATGAGCTTTAACATCAACGGCACCAACCGCATGACCCTGCTGGCCGCCAGTGGTAACCTGGGCATAGGCACGGCAACACCGGGTGATTTGTTGCATGTGAACGGCATTGCCCGTGCCAATCAGTTGAATCTGGTCAATGGCGTTTTGAACACCGCCAGCGGTACCACTAACATGAGTTTCAACATCAACGGCACCAACCGCATGACCCTGCTGGCCGCCAGTGGTAATCTGGGTATCGGCATTGCTGCGCCTGCGGATTTGTTACATGTCAATGGCATCGCCCGCGCCAACCAGTTGAACCTTGTTAATGGAATCTTGAACACCGCCAGCGGTACCACTAACATGAGTTTCAATATCAACGGCACCAACCGCATGACCCTGCTGGCCGCCAGTGGTAATCTGGGTATCGGCACGGCAACACCCGCCCATAGGTTGGACGTTGCCGGCACAATTAATGCGACCAGTGTATTGGTAAACGGTCAACCGGTTTCGGTGGCTCCTTCGCAGTGGGTCAACGGCACGGGCAATATCAGCTATTCAGCAGGCGATGTAGGTATTGGTACGAGTTCACCTCTTGGTTCTCGTTTACACGTGGATATTAACCGCGCTACGACAGCGCTTAGTTCAGTAGGTTATCCGGATTGCGGTTTGCTTCTGCGAAATACAAATACTACCGCAAATAATTTGACCGTGCTTAACTTTGCTGATGCTGCGGGTTGGGGCGTTGCGGGTATTGCCGCGCAAGTCAAAAACCATACTTCGCATACTGCCGCGTTACAATTCTTTACACGAAACAACGGTGCCACACCGGTGGCCAACATGGTTTTGGACGAGTTGGGTAGACTTGGTATTGGCACCGCAACACCTTCTGAAGCATTGGAGATTGGCGGCACGGGATACCTGAAAGTAGGAGGGGGGAGAATCTCTTTAGATGGGGTAGCTGGTTATTATGGAAACGGTATTCGCTATGAATCCTCACAAGTTAGAATTTTTCAAAGTGGCAGCTTGGGCGCAGCTTTTGGAGGAGGAATTACCACTCTGTATGGAGGTGGAAATGCCGCACTCACAATAGATGGGAACCGAAATGTAGGTATCGGCACCGCCAGTCCCACGCAAAAGCTGACGGTTAATGGCATCATTTACGGTCGCGAGGTGAAAGTGGATGCTGCCGTGCCCGGCCCGGATTACGTGTTTGAGAAAGATTATGATTTGTTGTCACTCGAGGACCTCCGCAGCTATATCGAGTCGAACAAACACCTGCCGGAAGTGCCCAGCGCCAAAGAGATGGAAGCGAACGGCCTTAACCTGAGCGAAATGAATTTGCTCCTGTTAAAGAAAGTGGAGGAGCTGACGTTACACTTGCTGGCGATGGATGAGCGCATGAAAGCATTACAGAAGCAATTGGACGATCGCGGGCAAAAGTAATGATGCGCTTGCCACCGCCATATAAGCACACTGCGGCAGTATGCCCTGCTATGCGCGCGGTGTTGGCTGCCCTATTGGTGGTGGGGTTGGGTTTTGTTTCGCAGGCGCAAAACGCACCAGCCGGTCGCAAACCGGTGACTGTACTGGATACCCTCGGCAATACCTGGGAGAAAAAGGGAAGAGCAGCAACCGAAAATGTAAAACGCGAGACTGAGGAGGCAAAAAAGCTGGGCGAGCGTGCGGTAAAAAAATCGAATCCGGATACGCTGGTCCGCCAGGCCGGCCAACACGCCCAAACGGTGGTGAAAAAACAAGCCGAGGATGTCAAGACCCAGGTGAAACAGTTGTTGGATACCGGAAGGGTCACCGGCTATTCCCAACAAGTGCGCGATGGAATAAGCGGAAAAAAAGATGAGTTGGTCGGTTTCGGGAAGTCGGCAACGCAAACTATCCGCAATGCCCGGCCGGACAGCCTTTTGAAAGAGCAAACCCGCGGCACGGTGTCGGGTGTTCGCACCCAGGTCGATCAGGAGAAAGAAAAGACTAAAGAATTGATCAATGGCTTCAAGCGCCCCGACCTCGATGCCAGTTGGGGAAGTGCGGGGGGTAATGTGAATAGCCCGCAACTGGAGTCGCTGAAGAATTGGAGGGCACCGGATGGCGATATCAAACTGGGCAATGTTCAGGCGCCAACGTTTGCTACACCCGTGCCAGGCCGTGATACCGATCTGGCGTTGCCCGGCTTTTCAGCTAACGGGTTGCCACAGCCAAATTCGTTGAACCCCGAAGTTCCGTTACCACGACCTGAGCCGGAGGCGCTACGTCACTTCAAGAATACGGCTGACAGCCTGAGCCGGGAGCGGTTTGGGCTAAACGAGCAATGGCTTCAACGGTTTGATGTGCAAACCATTCTCTCCGACCGGCACATTCAGGAGTTGATTGATTCACTGGGGTTGAAGAAGGCCGACAGTTTGTATAAACGACTTAATCCGTTGCTGAACAAGAAGGAGCTGGGCGCAGCCGATATGCTTACGGCCATCAACAGTTCGTTTACCCGCCAGTTGGCCCAAGGCGCACCCGACTTAACCAGTAATGACGTAATGCGCGAGGCCCGCAGTGAGGCGTTGGCCGAGGCGCGCAAGTTTAACCCCGGCTCGTTCAAATTGCCGGATGCCACCCTCGCGGAGCTTCCGGCACTCTCGGGCAACGTGGTGGATGAAAAATACCTGCGTGTAGTCGATAGCTTGCGAAAACTGAACCTGCGCAGGCAGGATCTTAAACTGTTAAATCGGGAATTTGCGGAAGATCAAGCCAAAGCCATATTTAAAGAGAAGCCTTCATTTTGGGATAAGGCTTATGTAAATGCCGTGATTGGCGTGCTCAGCAGCGGTGACGCCACGTTGTACCAGGCTTCACCCGCGCTGGGTTACCATATTCACAAATTTATTTCGTTAGGCGTTGGCCCTGCCATTACGGTTCAGAAAGCCGATGATTCCTATTTTGCCATGGTAGGCGTGAGGTCGTTTGCGAAAGCTGAGTTTTGGAAGCTACGCGCCTATGGCCAGGGTGAATACCAGATGAAGCCCTACCGGATCGATAGCAAGAGCTTACTACCTGAGGAAGGCAAGTGGCTGGTGGGCGGTGGGTATATTCATCAGATTACCAGTCGTTTGGGCCTTACTATTGAAGTGTTGTATCGGGTTACCCCGATGGATGTGGAAGGCACAACGCCTGATTCACCCTGGGTGTTCCGTATCGGATTGAGTACCATGAAACCGAAATGACCATGAAACAAGAGTTGAACCTTCGTGCGCTGAGATGTTGGCTAGTGGTAGTTGGGACACTGGCGGCAGGGGTTGTGTTCGCGCAAGACAACGAAAACCCCTTTTACATCAACATCAATCAGGCGCAGCCCAACCGCGTGTACGAGGTAACCTCAGAGGTTTTGGCGCTGGAGTACCACGACCACTACGGAGAGTGGAAGGAAATGCTGTTGACCGTTTATAGCTGGCAGCGCGTGAAGGTGGGCGAGGTGAAGTTATCCAAGCAGTTTGGGCTGAACACGTATAAAATTGAAATGGCGAGGTTGGGTGGCAGTTTTGAGATTAACAGGGTGTATCATTTGTTGTTTCAGGCTGAGAACAACCAGAAGATTGAATTTTTTCTGCGCAGAGTTGCGCCGCCATCGGGCCAGGAACCGGTAGTTAATATCATCGTTAATCCGATCCAGTTCAAATGTGAGGGCACTTTACCCAATCTGGTTGAGTACTACGGCCAGTTTTCCGGGGGCCGGGCCCCGTTCCGCACACAGTGGTTTGTATTGAATGCGGACCGCAACGAATTTTTGTACCAACCCCGCGAAGATAAGATCGAGGCCGAAGGTAAAACCATGATGATTTCGGTGGATAAAAAACCTGTTTATTTTGTGGCGCTGTATGTAACGGATGCCTGCGGAAAGCAGGGAAAGAAAATGGTGCAGATTGTATGTGACCAGGCCGGCAAAAACATCAGCACCATTTTTGTAGAACCGCTGAGTAAATTACCGAATGAAAACGCAGCAGGCAAACCCAACTAGGTTACTGTTGATGGTAGCCGTGACCGGCATACTGTTGGGATCGCTAACGTCATATGCCCTATTCTCACTAACGCAAACGCGTTCAGGTTACATCGAAAATCACCGCGTGTTCGATGGCTTTGCGGGAAAAAAGTATCTGGAAGGAAAACTCAAAGCGATCAAGTCGAATAACCAGGCGCGGCTGGACTCTCTTCAAAAGACGATGCCCGCCTCCTGGCTACAAGCAGAGATGGAGCGGGTTGCCCTTGAGGAGCAGGAGTTAGCGGCTCGCTACGATGCCGATATCTGGAAGGAGATCAACCGACTTGTTTCCGTGTTTGGAGAAGAACGGGGGTACGATTATGTTTTTGGTGCCTCAGGCTCCGGTAGCCTCATGTATTCAGCAAAAGGCAACGACATTACCGATGAGGTGGTGGCATTCATCAACGCCCGATACTCGGGTTCGGACACGGATTGACTACTATCCAGGCACCCCCCTATTTGAAATTTCGCGTGGAGCGAAGGAGACCGAACTGACATCAAAGGAAGACCGAAAGAACACCGAACCTACTATCAGTTTTCGTCCACCACCCGGGCAGTTGTCACCGGGGTAACATTTTCATTTCGCCTTCACAAAACTAAGACTAGCCGAGTTCAAGCAGTACCGAAGTCCGGT
>DAIPHR010000222.1:0-5090 GCA_036771215.1 Cyclobacteriaceae bacterium | reverse complement strand
CGAGAGGCACCAGCATGCAGATCACGCTGGGCAGGAACAGTACCTTCATAATGTTAACAGTGGTGATTTGTCCACCGATCCATAGCATGGTAGTCGTCACGTCCCCAATCGGTGTCCAGGCCCCCCCGGCATTGGCGGCAATCACAATCATACCGGCAAATAACATGCGCATGTCTATGTTCGGGATGAGTTTGCGGATGAGTGACACCATGACAATTGACGTAGTCAGGTTATCCAGGATGGAGGACAAGAAGAATGTAACCCAGCAGATGAGCCATAGAAGTTTGACCGGGCTCTTGGTGTTGATGCGGTCCGTGATCAACCGAAACCCCTGGTAGGCATCCACCAGTTCCACAATGGTCATGGCGCCCAGTAGAAAAAATAATATTTCGGAAATCTTGGCTAAATGATGTGATAACTGTTCGCCTACATGACCCTCGGTTGATGACATCGCATAAATGGTCCACAACAAGACGCCCGTTAGCAGTGCGGTTGCCGTCTTGTTGATTTTGATAGGATGTTCAAGTGCAATCGCCAGGTAGCCGATTACAAAAACGATGATCACCAGCGTTTCCATAGTGGAGGGTTTAAGTCAGTCGCATTAAAGATAAATGAAAAAATGAAACTGCCGAACCGATCTTATTTGCCTGTTCGGGTTGAATACGTTTGGGATTGGCCCAGGTATAAGGCGAGAATAACCAGCCCACCGCCAACCACGGTGAAAAAGGTAAAGGGCTCATCCAAAAACCACCACGAAAAGAGAATTCCGAAAACTGGGCAGAGGTATAGCCACATGGCTGCCTTTACGGCATCCGACTTAAGCAATTGCAGCCATAAATGCACGGCAACCATGGATACCGGCACGACCAGCCAGAGCAGGGAGCCCCAGAACCGAAGATCGTATTCGGTTGTCCGCAACGGCCACGCCAGAGCAAACGGGAGCAGCATTACCCCGCCAAACAACACTTGCCAGCCGTTGATGGCGAGCCTCGGCAGTTGCCAGGGCACGGAAGAATAATACACGGAACCGATGGAGTACGTCAGCATGCTCAGGCCGATAAGGGCTAATCCACCAGGCGTGGCGTGGCTGGTGGCAACAAGGGGATAGGTTGCCACGCCAACGCCAGCCAACCCGATGAGCAAACTCAGCCACGCCCGCCCCGCTATCGGTCGCTTCAGCCAGAATGCCGAGAGGAGGCCGATCAAAAGTGGATTGAGGGCGATGCTCAGGGTAGTGATACCCGCAGCTACATATTGGAGGGCAATAATGAAAATACCGAGGTAGAGGGCGGTATTAAAACAACCGAAGACAAGTAACGGCACCCACTCCTGCCTCTGGGGTAGGCGGCTGCGTTGAACACCGTGAACGAAAAACAGCAACAAGACGCCCGCGATGAGGAAGCGAAGCGTAAAAAACCACAGGGGATCAGCTGACTGCAAGCCGAACTTCCCGGCCGTTGACGCGGAAGACCACAGGATGGCAAAGGCGATACCGGACAGGATGGAAAGCGTGCGGGATGAGACGGTCATCGGTGTAAAGTAACGAAAGAGACTGAAACCAGCACGCGATATTTCGAGGCACGTGCGCTACAAACCAAATACCGTTCGATTAAGCTGTTGGAGCGCTTGGTCTTTAAATGGAGTTGGCACTAGAATGGAAATGTTGTTTGGACTTCCGCCAAAGGAGACCATACGCACCGACACGGATGGGAGGGCATCAAAAACAAGCTTTAAAACGTCCGGTTTCTCGGCCAGACCCTGGCCGGCTATGCAGATAATGGTTTGCTGCTGATCAATTTCAATTGATCCCAGCGCGCGGAGCTCGCGCTCAATTTCCTCCAGGTGACGCGCGTCATCGATTGTAATGGAAACCGCAACCTCCGAAGTGGAAATCATATCAATAGGCGTGCGGTATTTTTCAAAAATACCAAATACCTGGCGAAGAAACCCGTACGCCAGCAACATGCGCGAAGACTTGATGCGGATAGCCGTGATATTGTCTTTGGCGGCTACAGCTTTAATTTGTCCGCGGCTACCCTTGTCGCTGATCAACGTGCCGGCCGCCTGTTCATCCATCGTGTTTTTCAGACGTACCGGTATACCAAATTTTTGAGCCGGCACAATGGTGGAGGGGTGCAGAATCTTCGCTCCGAAATAGGCGAGTTCGCTGGCTTCATCAAACGTTAACTCCGCAATGGGAACCGTTTTCTTGACTACGCGTGGGTCGTTATTGTGCATGCCATCAATATCGGTCCAGATTTGAATTTCATCGGCCTTAATGGCTGCACCAATCAATGAAGCCGTGTAGTCGCTGCCGCCTCTTTTCAGATTATCAATTTCATTGAGGTGGTTTCGGCAGATGTAGCCCTGCGTCACCAGGATCTCCACATTGCCGAGGGTGGCAATCAGCGGCTCAAGTCGTTCGCTGATTTTATCGAGTTCAGGCTCCTGGTTTTCATCAATGGACATGAAGTGAAGGGCCGGCAGCAGGCGGGCAGTAATCTTACGCTCCTGCAGGTGATGATAAAACAACTCCGTTGAGATCAGTTCACCCTGCGCCAGCAGTTCGCGGTAGCTCCGGTCGTCAAAACGGCCAGCCGCCAGCAAGCGAAACAGACTAAAATAGCGCCCGACAATTTCTTCACCTATCGCCCGGTACGAGGCCGACTGATAAAGGTCCCCGACAAACGCCTGGTAATGTTTCTCCAGCGATGCAATTTCGCGGCTTGCCTCCCCGGGTTGATGGTTCATCAAGTAATCACCAATGCGCACGAGCGTATTGGTGGTACCGCTAAGTGCTGAGAGCACAACAATTTTCTTTCCTGGGGTCGACAGTACGAGGTCCGCCACTTTCTTCATCCGCTCCGGCTTGCCCACGGACGTGCCACCAAACTTCACAACAATCATATCGGCTCTGATTTGAGCCTCAAAGATAGGCAACGAAACAAACAGAAAGCAGGATCGAATTTGGTTCACTCGATCTCAAACGATTACAATATCACCTTTTGCTCAGAGGCCTCTGAGTTTGTAAAAAAAGAAGGGTCACCGCTTTCGGTGACCCTTCCAGCAATCCATCATCGACCACTTTACTTCTTATCGTTCACTTCTTCATATTCCACATCGGTTGCTTCGTTGCCGCCCGTAGCCGGGCCGCCCTGCGCACCGGCACCCGGTTGCGCGCCAGCCTGGGCGCCTCCCTGGTACATTTCCGATGCGGCTGCCTGCCAGGCCGTATTCAAAGCATTCATCGCATTGTCAATGGCCGTCAGATCCTGGCTCTTGTGCGCCTCGCGCAGTTTCTCCAAAGCACCGTTGATCGCGTTTTTGTTACCATCCGACAATTTCTCACCGTACTCTTTTAGCTGCTTTTCAGTTTGGAAAATCAGTGAATCAGCCTGGTTGATCTTTTCAATCCGCTCTTTTGTTTTCTTGTCCGATTCCGCATTGGCCTGGGCTTCCTGCCTCATCTTCTGGATTTCGGCATCGGTTAATCCGCTGGAAGCTTCGATGCGAATCTTCTGCTCTTTGCCGGTGCCCTTATCTTTGGCCGATACGTGCAGGATTCCATTCGCATCGATATCAAAGGTTACTTCAATTTGGGGTACGCCACGTGGCGAGGGCGGAATGCCATCCAGATGGAAGCGGCCAATCGTGCGGTTATCTTTTGCCATCGGGCGTTCACCCTGCAGCACGTGAATCTCAACGGAGGGTTGATTATCAGCTGCGGTAGAAAACACTTCCGATTTTTTCGAAGGAATGGTCGTGTTCGACTCGATGAGCTTGGTCATCACACCACCTAATGTTTCAATACCCAGCGACAGTGGCGTAACGTCAAGCAACAACACATCCTTCACTTCTCCAGTGAGCACTCCACCCTGAATAGCAGCACCTACGGCTACCACTTCATCCGGGTTCACACCTTTGGACGGTTTTTTACCGAAGAATTTTTCTACTTCCTCCTGAATACGCGGGATGCGGGTAGAACCACCCACCAGAATGACCTCGTCAATTTGAGAAACGTTTAAACCGGCATCGGCTACGGCTTTCCGGCAGGGTTCCAGCGTTCTGCGAATCAAGTCATCGCAGAGTTGCTCAAACTTCGCCCGGCTCAATTTCTTCACCAGGTGTTCGGGCACTCCATCAACCGATGTGATGTAGGGCAGGTTGATTTCGGTTTCATTGCCGCTGGACAACTCAATCTTAGCTTTATATGAAGCTTCCTAGAGGCTTTGCAGGGCAATAGTATCTTTGCGCAAGTCTATATTTTTCTCGGCCTTTAACTCATCTGCCAGCCAGTTCATGATGCGCATGTCGAAGTCGTCACCACCCAGGTGCACGTCACCATTAGTCGACTTCACTTCAAAAACGCCATCGCCCAATTCAAGAATGGAAATGTCGAAGGTACCCCCGCCCAGGTCGTACACCGCGATTTTCATGTCTTTGTTCTTCTTGTCTAGTCCGTAAGCAAGGGCTGCGGCTGTTGGTTCGTTGATAATCCGCTTCACCTCCAGCCCGGCAATTTGCCCGGCTTCTTTTGTAGCCTGGCGTTCGGCATCGTTAAAGTAAGCCGGGACCGTTACAACGGCTTCCGTTATGGTTGTGCCCAGATAGTCTTCGGCCGTGGACTTCATTTTTTGCAGGATCATGGCCGAAATTTCCTGAGGGGTGTACAGGCGATCGCCAATACGCACACGCACGGTGTCATTGTTACCCCGTTCAACCGGATAGCTTACCATTTTCATTTCGCCTGTCACATCATCGAACTTCTTGCCCATGAAGCGTTTGATGGACTGTACGGTGTTTTTAGGATTGGTAATGGCCTGACGCTTGGCCGGGTCGCCCACTTTGCGTTCGCCTTTACCGTTGTCCAAAAAGCCTACGATCGAAGGGGTCGTTCTGCGGCCTTCGCTGTTGGCGATTACCACCGGTTCGTTGCCTTCCATAACGGCTACGCAACTGTTGGTTGTTCCTAAGTCAATGCCAATTATCTTTCCCATATAGCTGTTGATTACGATTTCAAATCTGCTGGAGAAGGGTCAAGGATTATGCCATCGGCTTTTTTGTGCCAAAAGGTGACACAATGGCATAGA
>DAIPHR010000221.1:0-5116 GCA_036771215.1 Cyclobacteriaceae bacterium | reverse complement strand
ATCAAATGGCCGAGCGGTTTGCCCTCGAGGCCATCTTTAAAAAGGAAATTGAGAAAACTACATCTACCCGCGATATCACGTTACTGGTGACGAGTGTACTCTATGGAACAATTCTTAGTGCCCATCTTTCCCAAGCCAGTCCGTTGAAGAACTACTTCCGGAAGAATCTGGAGTTGATGCTGAAAGGCCTCCAGTAAAGCGACTACCGGGTGCGAATAGTTTTGGTTCGCTGACGTTTAAAGAGTTTGATTTGACGTTTTCCGATGCGCCAGTTGATGCGGTATTCATTTCCCTTAACCGGTAATACCCGATGGTAGCGTGGCTTTACGATGCGGTTGCTGTCGGAAGAGCCGCAACCAGTCGCCAACAAACCCACCATTACCAGAATTAGTACAAAACGCATAATCACCTAACGGCTAAAATAGGCTTTTTATTTATAACGCACCTCCCTAAGTTTAGGTGTGACTCGGTGGCTTGCTCTTCTTTTCATCTTTTCGGTTGCTGCACATGCACGGGCGCAGCGGCTTTCGGCCGATCAAAAATCCTGGGATTTGGGAGGTGGAACTTCCGTTCCCACATTCACGGCCGAAGTGAATGAAAAAAAGTATTCGCCTGGAACGTTGCCCATTCATTTCAGAATATTACCCACGGGCCGGGGCCGGGATCAGTTCCAGGTGGTATTTGAAAACAACCTGAAAGACACTGTCACGCTCCGCAATGTCGTGCCATTTGGCACCGAGGCCCCGGCTGTCTACATCACCGGCCAGGGCAACCACCGGCTTAGCCGGACGCATTTGTTTCAACAAGGCCGCCTGCCAGTGAATGTTATTGTCCCCGACAATGCATGGGAAATGGGCTTCGCCATCGTGGGCACCCGGAATGATTCAAGTTGGTATGCGTTGGCCCGCAGAGACGTGTCATCCATACGTGCCGGCACGCGCAAACGTTTTGAGACCGTGCTGGCACCGGGTGGGCAGGTTGCCTACCGGGTTTGGTTACACCGATTCTGCGGTGAGTGGCAGCGTGGCCTGCGTCATGCCTTCGCAACAAAAAAGCTGTACGACCTTAATGACTTTGATTCCACGCTTTACCAACGCGCAGATCTGAAATGGATACGAAAAGCCTATGTCATGCATTTGCTGATGGCGTGGGATAAGGATTTTTACGATGGCACTGCCCGGAGGCTTACCCTCTTGGATTTTGTGAAGCGTGGTAAAACATTATTTGGTGGTGATGATGTGGTTTGCATTTGGCCCACCTGGCCAAGCCTGGGCATTGACCAGCGTAACCAATTTGATTTGTATCGCGATTTGCCGGGCGGCACACGTGCTCTTCGCGTGTTGGTGGATTCGCTGCACCGGATGGGCACACGGTTTTTTATTGCCTATAACCCCTGGGATGAAAGCACACGAAAAGAAGACCACCTGGCAGGCCTCACACGACTTATTCGCGAAACTGGCGCTGACGGGGTGGTGCTGGACACCAAAGGTGAATCAAGCCGCGAGTTGCAGGAGGCCGCTGACAAGGCCGGGGCCGGGGTAGTAATGTACAGCGAGGGCATGGCGGTGCCCAAAGACATGCCCGGCATTGTGGCCGGACGTGTTCATAACGCTTTGTACTATCCGCCCATGCTCAATTTGAACCGGCTGTTGCATCCCGGCTTTTCGATTTTTCGCGTTGCCGAAGTATTCAAGGAACCAATTCAGCGCGAGTACGCGGTTGCCTTCTTTAACGGTTATGGAACAGAAATCAATCAGTTCGCCCCCGGGCACCCGGAGTGGGAAGCCGCGCAATATCAGTATCTGGGTCGAACGACTCGCATTTTGCGCGAGCATAGCCGCGTGTTTGAGCGTGGTGACGTAACACCCTTGATACCCACTCAACGTGACAGTATTTGGGTGAATGCCTGGCGAGGTGATGACGTGAACCTCTACACCATTTTTAGTTTGCGGCCGGCCGGATTCACGGGAAGTTTGCTCGAGTTGCCGTTGAATGACAATCAACATCGGGTTGTTGATATCTGGAATCATGAATACCCGACTCGCAAGGGAAACAAGTTGGGCGTTCGGGTAGACGGGTTTCACTCAGGCGACCTGGGCACTAACAACGAAGGCGCGGTTTCTTGTGTTGCCGTGTATACAAAAGTCATACACTCGCATACAACTGCCGATAGTCTGCGAATCACTGCACCCCGGGATGTTGACCTTCGCATTTGGAAAGGCAATCCATCGTACCAGTCAGAACCGATTCAATTCAAAGGCGGCTCTTACGGGTTTAGGCTGACTGACCTGGTGGGAAAGTTCGAGGGGAAGTTAGTGGTTCAAGCTATTCGAAATGGTGAAGTGGTGGACGAGATGATTCACAGTTTAATGCCGGGAACCCCAAGGCTGGTCTCGACAACGAACCGCACCCCAAAAGCCAAGCAGTTGCCAAAAGGTATGATTCGGGTTCCTTCCGGTTCGTTTGTTTTCAAGACGACAAAGGGAGATGATTTTATTTCTTATCCCGGCAACGGGCGCGGAGAGACTCTGCAGATGCGTGAGTTTGCAATCGATCTTACGCCCGTCACCAATGCCCAGTTTGCCGTTTTCCTTCGTGCCACGAATTATCGGCCGGCTGATACCACCCGGTTTTTGGCACATTGGCGTCAGGGTAGCCCCCCAAGCGGGGAAGAAGATTTTCCGGTTACCTATGTGAGCCTGGAGGACGCACACGCCTACGCACATTGGGCTGGCAAACGGCTGCCAACCGAAGCCGAGTGGCAGTACGCGGCACAGGCGGGTGACGATCGCGAGTGGCCGTGGCGCCAAACGAAACCAGTCACACGCAAAAAGCAATACGTGACGGAAACACTTACCGTCACAGCTATCGATGGAATCAATCCGAGGCGCGCCAACCTGGGCGATGGGCATTTATACCCGGTCGGGAAGTATAAGGCGGGGGCGAATCCCTGGGGGTTACTGGATTTGTCAGGATGCGTGTGGCAACTAACAGCCGATGAATACGAGAGCGGGAGCTACCGGTACATTATGATGAAAGGTGGAAGTTATTTCAAGCCTTCGTCCAGTTGGTGGTATGTGCAGGGCGGACCGCGGGAGCTGCACTACCGGCAGCATCTGTTGCGGGTATCGCCCGGCTTTGAACGAAACGCCACTGTAGGCTTTCGCTGTGTCGTGGATTTTTAACAAATTGAATCCGGTATCGAGAATCTTGCATCCAGCATCGAGTATCCAGTATCCAGTATCCAGTATATGCTCAACAGACGCAACTTCATCCAAAAATCAGCTCAGGCGGGTGCCGGGCTGGCGTTAACAGCCGCGCTGCCCTGGCAGGCATTGGCCAAACAGAAACAATCGGTAGCTGCCTCGGACAAAATTCGTGTTGGGGTGATTGGTGTTAACGGCATGGGTTGGAGTAACCTAACCTCCATGAATAAAATTCCCGAGGTGCAGCTAGTGGCACTGTGTGATGTAGACAGCAACGTGCTCAATTGGCGCAAATACGAACTGGCCAAGAATGGCGTCACGGTTAAGACGTTCGAAGATTATCGGAAGATGCTGGCCGACAAAGATATTGACGTGGTGATCATTGGGACTCCCGATCACTGGCATTGCTTGCAGATGGTAGAGGCCTGCGCGGCAGGCAAAGACGTGTATGTGGAAAAGCCGATTGGCAATTCGATTGAGGAATGCCGCATCATGGAGGCCGCGCAAAAGAAATATGGACGTGCCGTACAAGTCGGGCAATGGCAGCGAAGTACACCGCATTTTACCGATGCTATCAATTTTGTAAAGTCGGGTAAGCTGGGCAATATTCGCATGACCAAGGCCTGGGCTTACCAGGGCTGGATGCGCAACATTGAAGTGAAACCGGATGCCTCAGTGCCGGCCGGGGTGAATTATGATTTGTGGCTCGGGCCGGCAACCAGGCGGCCGTTCAACCCCAATCGCTTTCACTTCAACTTCCGCTGGTATTGGGATTATGCCGGAGGTCTGATGACGGACTGGGGCGTGCACGTGATTGACTATGCGCTGATGGGTGTTAACGCCAAAACACCTAAGTCGGTGATGGCATCCGGTGGTAAACTGGCCTATCCTGATGGTGCCCATGAGACGCCCGATACGCTGGCTACCGTTTATGAGTTCGATAATCATTTAATGGTATGGGAGCAGGCGCAGAGTATCAGCAACGGCAACTATGGCAAAGACCACGGCATTTCATTCATTGGAAACAACGGTACCCTGGTGTTGTGGCGTGGAGGCTGGGAGGTGATACCGGACGAAAAAAGGATGGAGGCTGTGCCGTTGCAACCTAACAAAGGCAGCGGGCTGGATAACCACACCCGCAACTTTATCGAAGTCGTGAAATCCCGAAAGTTCGAAACACTGGCGTGCCCGATTCAGGATGGGGCGCATGTGGCCATCATCGCCCAAATGGGTAACATCGCTTACCGCACGGGGAAGAAATTGTTTTGGGATGATAAAGCCGGAAAGTTTACCGATTCGCAGGCGAATGAATTGATGGGAGCGAAGTATCAAAATGGTTACTCCCTACCGCGGGTAATGTAAGCGCTATGACTCGGTTCCTGCTCATTTGGATTGCTGTGCTTTTGCTGTCGTTGGGTTCGTGCTCACGCAGGCAAGGAACTCAGCGAGATGTGGGATCAATTCAGACGGAACAAAATCAAATTGGACCTAACGTCCCGAGCGGGCTGTTGGTGGTTGACACGGCTGTCGGTAATACAGCTGAACACCGTCAACTGGATTTGCTCGAAGAGCATCTGTTCGGTCGGTTCTTTAACGATCGTGCAGAGTTTTATGTAATCAAAAATCCGGAAAACAAGTTATTCTCATCAGGTGTTCAATCCATAACCATGTATTACATCGATGGCGTGTTGGGAAAGACCAAATTCATCCTGACAAGCAGTATTTCAGCTGACCTCATTTCGAATTATGGTAATTTCCGAATTGCTGGTCTTGACTCCATTAATAAAAAGCTCGTTCGCAACCGCAACATCCTGCAATCCCAGTCCAGCATACCACTTCTTGATCAACGCCTAAATCATTTCGAAATGAGTTGGCAGAAAAAAGATAAGATTTTTCATTACCGGGAACTT
>DAIPHR010000220.1:0-5117 GCA_036771215.1 Cyclobacteriaceae bacterium | reverse complement strand
TTCGATGCCTTTGCCAACATGAGCGGTTTTCAGCATTATTTCGGCAAGGATGAATACGGAAACGATGATGACTTTGATGGTTATTGGGGAATCTGGGATCATAAATTTCTCGACTACTTCGCTGACCAAATGAATTCATTCCCGCAGCCGTTTATGACCTCCGTGTTTACTACATCTTCGCATCATCCGTACATTATTCCCGAGGAGATGGAGGGGGAATTCGAAGAGGGGCCCAAGCCGATTTACAAGACCTTGCGCTATGCCGACCACGCGCTGAAGCTTTTCTTCGACAAGGCTTCGAAGATGCCCTGGTTTGCCAACACGATGTTTGTGATTACAGCCGACCATGCCTCAGCTGAAATCATGTACGAGCCCTACAATACGGCATGGGGCTACTTCGCCATCCCGGTTTTTTTCTATCACTCCGGGTGGACCGATACCGGCATGCGCCCGGAAATTATCCAGCAGATTGACATCATGCCCACGGTGCTGGGCTACCTGAATTACGATGAGCCCTACCTCGCCTTCGGCCGTAATGTGTTCGACCCGAAGACGAAGCCATTTGCCTTTAACTACCTCAACAATGCCTACCAGCTTTTTGAAGGGCCCTACCTGTTGTTGTTTGATGGAGCACGCACAACCGGGTTATACAATTACCAGGAAGATAAGTTGCTTGTGCGTAACGAGCTGGCCGATAGTCCCACCATCGCGCATGACATGGAAAGGCGTTTAAAGGCGTTCATCCAGCACTACAATAACCGAATGGTAGACAACCGGCTCACGGTGCCCAGGTAAGCGGCTCAGCGAATAGCAATACCCAACTGAATCAGGAGCATGTTGGTATCGCTGGTGGCCGTGTCGTAACTAACGTAGCCATTGTCTATTTTAACACTGCCCCGTTTCACATACGTGGTGTCATCACCCCAGAGGTATTGTACCCGAATGGTGAAAGAGGGGTGGTGCACGCCATTTTCGCCCCTCGCTTTGCGAACGAAGAAGCCAGCGCCCAGCCCATAGCCTAAACCGATGTCATTCGTGGTGTTGATCACTTCCGGCTGATCATCATTGAGGATGGTATCGAATGCATTCTTGTCGATCTTGGTGCGGGTATTGAATATCTTGGCTCCTACCTGTCCATCGATGAATGGCGTGAAGCCGGTCGTTTTCTGGTTGAGTAAAAAGCGAATAGAAGGCGCAACGCTATAATAATTGAAGGTGGTTTTGTAGGGGGGTATGGTGGCGGTACCGTCCTGTTTATCGCGGCCGAAGGTGAGATAAAAAAAGTCGATGCCGGGATAGAAGGGGGAGGAGCCCCGTTTTCCTTTTGGGTTGAATAACAATTGCATGCCAAACCCCACACCTGCACCGCCATTTGGGTTGTCAATAGCTGCTTTGAATGAAGCCGAGGGAATGCTCACATTCGCGTAGAACGAGACAATCAATTCCTCCGGCACACTTGCCGGTGCATCGGTCTGGGCGTGGGCGGTTAATGTTACGAAAGCAAAAAAGGTCGCAATAAACCGCATGACAGTTTCAGGCCAGATTATGATACACGTTTTGCACATCATCATCTTCTTCCAGGGCCCCAATACATTCCATCACCTCGTCTTGCTCGGCCTCACTCAGTTCTTTTGTAGTCGTGGGAATGTATTGTAAGGTTGAGGAGCTCGCCTCCAGCTTTTTGGCTTCCAGAAACTTTTGCATCGCCCCGAAGTCTGCAAACTTGGTATACACGATGATTTCCTCTTCTTCGCGCTGGATATCTTCCGCCCCTGCATCAATCAGGTCGAGTTCCCATTCGTCCAGGTTCAGTTTCGCAGGGTCGAATTTGAACACGCCCTTGCGTTCGAACATGAACGATACCGAACCGGAGTTACCCATGTTGCCTCCGTTCTTGGAAAAGTGCAGGCGAACGTTTGCCACCGTGCGGGTGGGGTTGTCGGTGGCGCATTCCACCAATACCGGCACCCCATGTGGCGCGTAGCCCTCATACACCACTTCCGTAAAGTCCTTTTCTTCTTTGGAGGAGGCACGCTTAATGGCCGACTCCACGCGGTCTTTGGGCATATTCACGCCCTTGGCATTTTGAATGGCCAGGCGCAGGCGGGGATTGTTATCCGGGTTGGGGCCGCCCTGCTTGACGGCTATCGCGATGTCTTTACCAATTCGGGTGAACGCCTTCGCCATCTTGTCGAAGCGGGCGAACATCTTGTGTTTACGCTTTTCAAAAATACGTCCCATAACAGCTCAATTCGGGCCGTAAAATTAGAAAAAGAGCCCAACTTGGAAACTACAGCGAAGCCGCGCTAAAAGTGTCGCCCTGGGCGGGATCACCCGTATCGAATCCTTTTTTAAACCAGCGCATGCGCTGCTCGGAGGTGCCATGGGCAAAGAAGTCGGGCACGCGCCACTGGATAACATTTAAATTAAGATAAGCGAAAGTACGAATCGGAAGTGAAATCCGGATGTGCACAACGTGGTTGAAAAGTTGTGTACTACTTTTTTAGAAAATAGTTGGAGGGATGTAGGGCTGGAGTTACCTTCATATCACTATTTGATTGCTGACGGATTTATCCGCTGCGCAGAAAAACAAAGAGTGATTTTCTACGGAAAATGATCGACAAAAAGTCTGCGGGGTGAGGATAGTGCGAGCAAGGAGCGCCTTCACGGGCAAGCTGATGACCGCACGAAGTCAACGCGTGAATACCGCAAGGTAGGAGAGGCGGACATCAAGACGTAGCAGGATCAGGCAGGGCTGGCCAGCGGCTACGGTTGTTTGGTTTAGCGAGACGGGAACAATCAAGCAATTGATTCGTTCCCGTTTCTGTTTTTATGCACTTGCATTCGGTTCAGGCAAGCCGGAGTCAAAACAGTTACTGTACTGATCTGCCTCCTCTTTGCGTACAGCCGGTGAATCATCATGCAAAGGCCATAGTTTGTTTTACTGATTGGGGTGACCAGTAGGTGTTTCGCATTGTTGATTTCGTTTTCACTGCTTATTTGCGAGACTCAATACAATTTACCCCATCTGAGAAAGCTACTCGTTGCCGGCCTGTTAATGTGTTTTTCAACCCTTGCATCAGCTCAACTCGACCTGAATAAAGCGGCAGCGGGATTCGATGTAAAGAAGCTAACTCAAAGTATCATGACTACGCTCACGAGCAAGGTGGGCTTATCGACAGCCCAGGTATCGGCTGTTACACAGTTGATCTCGCAATTCCTTACCAAAAAGTCATCGATTATGCCGCTGGCTAAGGCCCAACCCGCAGAGTACCAGTCAAAGTTCGAAGCAGAGCAAAAAACACTTTTTGACAAGCTGAAAGGTTCCGTCTCGGCCGATCAGTTCACGAAGTTTCTGAACCTAAAACCGAAAAAAGCCAGTTCAACCGATGCCATAAGCCAGCTTTTCTTTTGATCGGGGAGGCTGGTTACTGGATACTAGATACTGGATTCTAGATTCTAGATTCTAGATTCTGGATTCTGGCTTCTTACTCCTTGCTTCTTACTCCTTGCTTCTCTTCTTACTCCTGATATAGAGCCATCTTCTGTTCCTGCAGTTTCTCATTCTCCACGTACTCATCATACGTCATGAGTTTATCCATAAATCCGTTCGGGCCGATTTCAATAATCCGGTTGGCCACCGTTTGCGCAAACTCGTGGTCGTGCGTGGTAAACAGTATCTGGCCGGGAAAATCTTTGAGTGCATTGTTGAACGACTGAATCGATTCCAGGTCCAGGTGGTTAGTCGGTTCATCCACAATGAGCAGGTTGGCCCCCGGCTGCATCATGCGGCTGATCATGCAGCGCATTTTTTCACCGCCACTTAACACCGAACACTTCTTAAACACCTCTTCACCCGAGAATAGCATCTTGCCTAAAAATCCGCGGATGTTGGCTTCCTCTTTTTCTTCATCGGTAACGCAAAACTGGCGCAGCCAGTCCATCAGGTTATCATCGCTGGTGAAAAACGATTCGTTGTTCAGCGGCAGGTAACTTTTCGTTATGGTCTGCCCGTACTTGAAATCCCCCTGGTCAGCTTTCAATTCGCCCATCAAAATCCGGAAGAGGGAGGTCACGGCTAAGCTCTCTTCGCTCAGGAAGGCAATCTTGTCGCCCTTGTTCACAAAGAAACTTAGATCATGAAACAATCGGGTGCCATTGTCCAGCGAGTAACTCAGATGATTGACCTCCAGAATCTGATCCCCGGCTGTTCGCTTCTGGCCAAAAATGATGCCCGGGTATTTGCGGTTAGACGGTTGAATATCATCGACTGAAATTTTGTCCAACAGCTTTCTGCGGCTGGTGGCCTGTTTTGATTTTGAGACGTTGGCGCTGAAGCGCAGGATGAACTCCATGAGTTCCTTTTTCTTTTCTTCTGCCTTTTTATTCTGGTTGGCGCGTTGCTGGAGTGCCAACTGACTGCTTTGATACCAGAAGGAATAATTTCCCGTGAACAGTTTAATCCCGCCAAAGTCGATATCAACAATATGCGTGCAAACGGTATCCAAAAAGTGGCGGTCGTGTGACACTACGATCACCAGGTTCTTGAACTCCAGCAGAAAGTCTTCCAACCAGGCGATGGTGTTCAGATCGAGATCGTTGGTGGGTTCATCGAGAATGAGAATATCCGGATTGCCATAAATGGCTTGCGCCAGCAACACGCGCACCTTGTGATTACCGCTCAGCTCGCGCATTAACTTGTAGTGTTCTTCTTCGGCAATGCCCAGGCCGCTCAGCAGGGCAGCGGCATCGCTCACCGCATTCCAGCCGCCCATCTCGGCAAACTCGGCTTCGAGGTGACTCGCTTCAATACCATCGGCTTCGGAAAAATCGGGCTTTTCGTAAATGGCGTCCTTCGCTTTCATCACGTCCCACAATTTTTTGTGGCCCATCATCACGGTATCGATCACCGACACATCATCAAATTCATAGTGGTTTTGGCGAAGCACGGCCATGCGCTTGCCGGGTTCCAGCGCCACCTGGCCGCGGGTAGGGTCAATATCGCCCGCCAGAATTTTCAGAAATGTACTCTTGCCTGCCCCGTTGGCTCCAATAACACCATAACAGTTGCCGCTGGCGAATTTCAGGTTCACCTCATCGAAGAGTACCCGCTTGCC
>DAIPHR010000219.1:0-5149 GCA_036771215.1 Cyclobacteriaceae bacterium | reverse complement strand
TGCTTCACTTTCTCTACCCTATCCTTCGATAACTGTTTGTTCTTGTCGGCATTGCCGCGATTGTCGGTATGCCCGGCCAATTCAATCACCACGCGCGAGTTGTTCTTCATAAAATCGGCCACCAGGTCCAACTCCGCATAGGACTCGGTCAGGAATGTGGTCGTACCTTGTTCAAACAACACGTTCTTCAAATTCACGGTTGTACCAACTTCCACCGGTTGCAACCGAAAATTCATTTCCAGCACTTTCATCTGTACGGTGTGAATGTCCAAATTCTCGAGGACACTCACGTACCGAGGGGCCTCTACCGTGATCACGTACTGGCCACTGGCAGGCAACTTGACCTGGTACTGGCCGGCCCGGTTGGCAATGGCCGTTTTGATCTCCGTTGCTTTGAAATGAATACTGGCCGGCACACTTTCACCCGTTTTGGCGTTGGTCACGGTTCCGCGAATGACAACTTCATTGTCCAAGGCAACGGTTCGGTCAGCCGGACGCAACCGAACCAACGTATCGGGCGCAGCAACGGGATCAAACAACCGGATATCACCATAGCCATCACTGTCTTTAGTGGAGGTAAACAGAAAACTGGTGGATTGGTAGTCTCTGAAAAACAACTCCCGACCGTCCGTATTGATGGCGGGCCCGAGGTTCTGTGGTTCACTCCACTGTAGCCAGGAGTCATCCAACCGCTCAGTCACGAAGATGTCGAAACTGCCGTAGCCTTCGCGCCCGTTGGTGGCAAAGTAGAGCTTTCGCCCATCATCAGCCAACCATGGGCTGAGCTCCTGAAAACGGGTATTTAAAAAGGATAAGTTGCGTGGCTCCGTCCAACTGCCATTGGGCTTTCGTAACGTGACATGCAGATCTTCGGCACCTTTCGTATCATAACCTTCAGCCGCAAAAACAAACGCATTACCATCGGTGGTGATGGAGCCTGTCAATTCCGCCTCGCGGTTTAAGAAGTATGGAATCGCCATGTTTTCTGGTGCATCCCACCGGCCCTCGCGCCACCGACTAACGGACAGACCCTGGGTGGTGGCACGCGAACCCGACTTGCCATAGTGATTGAACAGGAAAAGTTGCTGACCATCGGGAGAAAAGCCGGCAACACCATTATAGCCAGCGTCATTCAACAACGGGCCACCGTGAACGGGCAGGCTCCATTGGCTTCCCTCCCACGAAGAAATCCAGATATCGCCCGGGTCCTTCACGCCACCGGCATTGGCCGGATGATTGGCAACGGTAACAAAAAGCGTCAGGCCATCCGGACTCACCACCGGGCTCAATTCATCGTATTTCGAATTAACGGTTTTAAAAATGCCGGGGCCGGGTGCCTGAGCGCACAGGGACAGGGGAAACAACAGCAGAAGAGCAAAACGCATGGCACAAAGTTAACGGCCGGGAGGAACACTCACCCAATGATTACCTCGAATGGTAAATCGCCACGGCAGATGCATGTCCGCTCCGGCATAATCAATGCCAATGCGCGGGCTGGCCACAATCCTTCGGGGTGAAATTTTCGTGCCTTCCTCCAGCCAGATATCTTCCCCTTGCAGGCTAATGCCGTTGTGCTGCCGCGAAATTCCCAGAGCGCGGGTGAGTTTACCTGGCCCAGAGGTTAATCGGTCAGCACGAACGGCATTCAGCCGTTTCATCATCACCTCCGCGCCCTCAACCGGCTCTAAAGCCCTAACGAGGATTGCTTCAGCCCTCTCCTCCTCGTTAGTTACTACGTTGAAGAGATGGTGACTTCCGTAGCTGAGGTAAACCTACGCGAGGCCGCCGGGTCCAAACATCACTTCGTTGCGGGCTGTTCGTCTGTTGTCATAGGCGTGGCATCCTCGTTCGCGCCACGAATACGCTTCCGTTTCCACAACCCATCCGGCTGTGACCTGACCATTGATTTTCGTCACCAGCGTTTTACCCAACAAGCCGCGCGCAATGGCCAGCACATTGTTTCGCCTGTAAAACGACTCGGGTAACATCCTTAATAAATTGTTAACGCAAAGCTCAAAGGATTCAATCGATTTCGGAATCGAAACAAACCACTATTTTTACGCCCCAATTAAATCAAATTACACCATGAAAAAAGTATTAATCCTGGCTCTGATGGTTGCCTTTGTGGCCGCTGAGGCACAGGTTGTAACACCCCAGCCCTCTCCGGCAGGTTCGGTATCCACGGTTGTGGGCCTGACCGATGTCCGAATTGATTACTTCCGCCCGCGAGTAAAAGGACGCAAGATCTTTGGAACAGACGCATCCGTTGTGGTGCCCAATGGGCAAATCTGGAGAACCGGGGCAAACAGCGGCACTAAGATTACATTCGGTGATGATGTAAAGGTGGAAGGCATCGCTGTACCAAAAGGTGAATACCTGATTTTCTCATGGCCCGGTGCCACCGAATGGACAATCGCTCTGTATAAGGATGTAAAAATTGGTGGCAACACCGGAGCGTACGACAAAGCACAGGAAGCGGCCAACTTCAAGGTAAAGGCTGAGAAACTGACTGAAAAGGTGGAAGTGCTCACGTTTAATATTGGTGATATCTCCGATGACAGCAAGTCGGCCAAAGTGCAACTGGCTTGGGAAAATACATCTGTGAAATTCGGCATCACGGTAGATTACGATGCCAAGGTGATGAAGAGCATCGAAGCAAACACAAAAGTTAACCCCAACAATTACTTCAATGCCGCAGTCTACTACCTGGAGAACGGAAAAGACCTGAAACAAGCAAGCGAATGGATCGACAAAGCGGTTGCCGCCAACCCGACAGCCTTCTGGATTCTCTATCAGAAAGCGCGAATCCAAAAAGCGAATGGCGACAAAGCGGGTGCCCTGGCGACCTCAAAGGCATCCTGGGAAGAAGCCAAGAAAGCCAATAACCGGGATTACATGATGATGAACGAAGAACTTCAAAAAGGCCTGAAGTAATCATCGGGTGAAGGACACAAAGAAGTCCCTGGTCAGCTAAGGCCGGGGACTTTTTGTTTATTTTGCACGCCACGTGTTTCTATGACGCCATCAAAATTCTTCGTAATCGATTTCGACAGCACCTTTACCAAGGTTGAAGCGTTTGACGTTCTTGCCGATATCTCCCTGGAGGGCCTTCCGGATAAGGAAGAACGAAAAAAACAGATTCACCAGATTACGCTGCAGGGCATGGACGGCTCCATTTCTTTCCGCCAGTCGCTGGAGCAGCGTCTCCACCTTTTACAGGCCGAACGAAAGCACCTCCCGCCACTCGTCAGCCGCTTGAAAGCAAGCGTGTCGGAGTCTTTCAAACGCAACCGGGAGTTTTTTACCACGTACAAAGATCACGTTTACATCATTTCGAATGGCTTTCGGGAATTCATCGAGCCGGTGGTGAGCGAGTTTGGTATCAAACCGGAGAACATTCTTGCCAATGAATTTCGTTTTGATGCGTCAGGCAAAGTCATTGGGTTTGATGAAAGCAATCCCCTTTCGGTGAACAACGGCAAGGTGGAGCAACTGAAGAAACTGAATTTGCCGGGCGATGTATATGTTATTGGCGATGGCTATACCGACTATGAAATCAAACAAAGTGGACTGGCCAACCGCTTCTACGCCTTTACGGAAAACGTAGAGCGCGAGGTGGGCGTGAATAATGCAGACCATGTAACGCCCAGCCTGGATGAGTTTTTGTATCTCAATAAACTGAACACGGTGATCTCGTACCCCAAAAACAGGATCAACGTCCTGCTGTTGGAGAATGTTCACCCGGTAGCGATCAAACATCTGCGTGATGAAGGGTTCAAAGTAGACAGCTATCACGCAGCCCTAACGGAAGATGAGCTTTGCGAACGAATCCGTGATGTCTCCGTGTTGGGTATCCGATCTAAAACGCAGGTCACGGTCCGTGTACTGCAAAATGCCAATCGGTTTATGGCCATTGGCGCCTTTTGCATTGGCACTAACCAAATTGACCTAAAGGAGGCCACGCGCAGGGGAATTGCAGTCTTCAATGCCCCATTCAGCAACACCCGGTCTGTGGTGGAGTTGGCGCTGGCGCAGATGATCATGCTCATGCGAAACATCACCGAAAAGTCGAATAAGATGCACGCGGGGGTTTGGGACAAAAGCGCTAAAAACAGTTTTGAGGTGCGGGGCAAGAAACTCGGCCTTATCGGCTACGGTGCCATCGGTACCCAGCTATCCGTTCTAGCTGAATCGCTGGGGATGCGGGTATTGTACTATGATTGTGAAGAAAAGTTGTCATTGGGTAACGCGATCAAATGCCGCACCATGGCCGAAGTACTTGATCAGGCCGATGTGGTTTCCCTGCATGTCGATGGCCGTGAAAGCAATACCCACCTGATCGGGCAACGTGAGTTCGATCGAATGAAGGATGGTGTCATTTTCATCAACCTCAGTCGGGGACACGTGGTCAACATAGATGCTCTCCAGCAAGCCATTCTCTCCGGTAAAGTAGGCGGGTGCGCAGTGGATGTATTTCCCTATGAACACGTAAGCAACGATGAGGAATTCCATTCTCCGCTTCGTTGTCTACCCAACACCATTTTAACGCCTCATATCGGGGGCAGCACGGCTGAGGCGCAGGAAAACATCGGTCACTTTGTGCCCGGCAAGTTCCTGGACTACATAAACACGGGCAGCACCAGCAACGCAGTGAATTTTCCCAACATCACCCTGCCAACGCTGGAAAATGCCCATCGCCTGATTCACATCCATGAAAACGTGCCGGGTATTCTGGCGCGCATCAATCAGGTATTGGCCAACCATGGAATTAACATAGTGGGTCAGTATTTGAAAACCAACGAGCAAATCGGTTACGTCATTACCGACATCAACAAGGAATATGAAAAGGATGTAGTTAAGGCACTAAAAGCCATTGAAAATACAATAAAATTTCGGGTTCTGTACTAGTGGTATTTATGCCATTTTAAAATGTTGACGCGTTGGTTTATATATTTGACTTAGCATTTCACCGAGAATCCCAACCTGTATGAAAAAACTCGCATCCACCCTTTTCATCAGTTTTTTGCTAGCCGTTCCAGCTATTGCGCAAACCGTGCAACAGACCATGCGTGCAAACAACATGGTGCAACGATTAAACATGTCCAACGGAATCATCTGTTCGAACGATCTAATGATTGGATTCGACAAT
>DAIPHR010000218.1:0-5166 GCA_036771215.1 Cyclobacteriaceae bacterium | reverse complement strand
TGCCCTACTTGGTGCGGGGCTGCTGGATGACCTCTCCGTGCTTACGTGGGTGTTTCGTTCAGCGGCAACGGAGCTGGCACAATTTGAACAATGGGAGCGTGCCATGAATTGATATTTGGTAACAATTCGGTCTTTTTCTTACCCGTTAGATAATCGTTAGCTGATGTACGAGTAATCCTGCGGTTGGAATATTGCGCCTTACCTAAATCGCGCATGAGAATATTCCTTACCATTTCGTTTTCACTGGTACTTCATTTATGCTGGGCACAATCGGGCACAATTAAAGGAACCATTACCGATGAGTTGACCCGCGAACGTCTGCCGGGCGCCACCGTACGAATTGTCAACTCTACCAACGGAACCACGACAGACCTGAATGGTGAGTTCTTTCTTCGGGTTCAGCCCGGAACGTTGGAACTCGAAATCAGTTACATCGGGTTCAAATCCGTTCGACAAACGCTCGAGGTAGCAGAAAATCAGATCACCGAAATTCAGATTACCCTTAGAGACGAAACCCAACAGCTGCAGGATGTTATTGTTACCGGATTTCTGCAAGGCCAACAGAAGGCGCTAAATCAGCAGAAGTCAGCCGATAACATCAAGAACGTTGTGAGTGCTGACCAGATTGGTCGATTTCCGGACCCAAATGTTGCGGAAGCCTTGCAACGGGTGCCTGGGGTCAACATTGAGCGCGATCAGGGTGAGGGCCGTTACGTTCTGGTACGGGGCCTTGCACCCCAGTTTACTAATATTAGCATCAATGGCGAGCAAATACCTTCGCCCGAAGCGGGCGTTCGATATGTAGCGCTTGACGCGATCCCGGCTGATCAATTGGCCTCAATGGAAGTAACCAAAGCCTTAACACCAGATATGGATGGTGACGCGATTGGCGGAAATGTAAACCTGATTACCCGCACCGCACAAACCACCACGCCAACCATCAGAGCTTCAGCGCTGGCCGGGTATAATGATATTGTCAAACGCTATAATTTTCAGGGATCGCTGGAATACAGTCAGCGATTTCTCAACAATAAGTTGGGTATCATGCTCAACTCTAGTTACTACGAGACCGATCGCGGCTCGAACAACTGGGAACGTGATGATGATGAAATGGAACTTCGACTTTACGAACTGGTGCGCACTCGTCTGGGTTTGAGCAGCACGGTCGACTACCGGTTTAATGATCGCAACGAGATTTATTTTCGCACCATCTACAATCGATTCACTGATCGTGAACTTCGTTCACGGTACATTTTTGTTCCAAACGTAGATGCGTCTCCCTTTGAAGGCGATGAAATTGAACGTTTAACGAAAGACCGCCTCGAGAAGCAGCTTGTAACCAGCTTTAACTTGGGGGGCAAACACAACTTGCGCAAGTTTACTCTAGATTACGAGCTGGCGTATGCCGAGGCCATTCAGGACACGCCTTTTGATAACGAAATAGGGTTCATTGGAGAATTTGATCAACTCAGCGTCAATTTTGAAACTGATCCGGAGTTTCCGACCGTTTCGAGTACTCCGCTATATTCCGACAACACGCTATATGAGTTTGACGAGGTGCAATTTGGCAATACGTATGCCCGCGATGTAAACCAAACGGCTAAGTTCAATATCGGTGTTCCGTTCAGGTTAGGAGCCAACGATGGTTTGATCAAGTTTGGTGGAAAGGTTCGGCTTAAAGAAAAAAGCTATGACGTTACCGAAGATGTGTTTTCGTGGAGTGGTGCTGGTGACGCGCCCTTGCTGAATCAATTCGAGGGGGGACCGTCAAACAGCAATTTTCTGGGCCGTTATCAATTTTTGCCCGGGGCGGACATTAACCGCTTTATCCCGTTTTTTAACTCAAATCTCAATTCATTTGAGTTAGATGTAGAATCGAAACTGGCAGCCGAGGCTGTTGAATCTTATGTGGCCAACGAAGATGTTTATGCCGGGTATGCTATGGCCCGCCTGCAATTCAACAAACTGATGCTGCTCGGTGGTTTACGTTATGAGAAAACCAATGTAGACTATAGCTACAACACTGTCGTGTACGATTTCAGCGGAGATTTGAACGAAATAGTTCCCGAGTCGGGAGGCACGGATTATGGATTTTTGCTTCCGCAGTTTCATGCCCGCTACAACGTTAATTCAAATACCAATTTGCGGTTCGCTTTTACCCGTAGCTACGCTCGTCCCAATTTTGAGAGTATCATCCCCAGTCAGGAAATCGACTTCAGCGGACGCTCTGGTACAATTGGTAACCCAGCCCTGAAGCCCGTAGGGGCGAGCAATATTGATTTGATGGTCGAGCGTTACTTCGGTACTGTGGGTGTTCTTTCGGCCGGTTTCTTCTACAAGAAATTGGACAACTTCATCTTCAACAGAACATTCGATGCTCAGGTACAGGGTGTTGATCTTGAACTGACCCAGGCTCAAAACGGAGAGAGTGCCGATCTCGCGGGATTTGAAATTGCCTATCAGCAAAATCTAACGTTTTTGCCGGGTGTGCTCAAGGGAATAACCGCCTATGCGAATTATACATTCACCCAATCCAGTGCCAGCATTCAGGGGCGTGGCGATGTGCGGCTGCCCGGCCAGGCCAAAAACGTAGGCAACTTCGCGCTCGGGTATGACATGAAGCGTGTCAACTTCCGGTTTGCGCTTAACTTCAATGGCGAGTACCTCACAGAAGTTGGCGAAGTTCCCGATGAAGACTTCTACGTTAAAGACCGTGTACAGCTAGATGTCACTGCCACCTACACCGTAAGTCCTAAAATTCGCGTGTTTGCCGAGTTTTTGAATGTAACGGATCAACCATTCGAAGTATACCTTGGCCGCGAAAGCCGCTACGTTCAGCGGGAGTTTTACTCCTGGTGGAGCCGCATTGGAATTAAGTTTGACCTCAATTGATCTTTGAAAGCAATGAAAAGTATATTCACTATCGCGATCATCACTGTCCTGCTGGTTTCATGTGCAGACAATGAGTTGGAGGTAAAACCCCTCAACGCCAACTTCCCTTTCCAGCTCGTGCTGGACGCTGAGGAAGGTGGCGACCTGCCCGATGCGGAGGACTATGGTCTGGAAATCAAATTCGCTGATTTTTTGGGCGAATTGCCTGAACAGACAGTTACCATTGACTACAAATTGTCGGATTTGACCGATGACATGGTGGGCGCGGTTGAGATTGATGAAGTCATTGCAGAGGTAGAGGACGATGAAGTTGCGCTGAATTTCACGCAAAGCCCTGATAAGCTCTCAGGTACAATCACGCTCAACATTCCCGCAACTGGTGAATTACCTGAATCCTTGGAGGTCGTGTTTAAACTTCCTGGTGAAGAGGATACCTTTTTCGCGGCAGGAGGTTTCAAATTTACAATATCAAATTTGAGGGCTGGCGGTGCCAATATGGTACTTGGCTATCCCGATGAGTTTGAATACGAAGTGCTTGATCACGAACTGGCAGGAAGTTGGAAGTACGAGATCACCAACCAGGGTGAGCTAGATGATTTCCAGGACGTTTTTGGGCCAATCAATGCAGACTTGGCCCAATTGAGCTTTGCCGATGTAAAAGTTGGTGAGGTCATCGAAGTTGAATACGAATTCGAGTATGAAGAAATGAAAATTGTCATTGTATATCTGAACAGCGATGATGAAGAAGTAGAAATTGAAATCGAGGCCGATTATGACTTTGACGATGGCGAACTTGAGCTGGAGGGCAGCTATCTGGTTTTTGGCGATGATGGTGAAGTGGAAGATGAACTGGACTTTATTGTAGAAGCAGAATTCGAAATCACCGGAAGCGACTTAACCATAAGCTATTTCAAAGTTATTGACGAAGATAACTTTGACGATGGTGAGGAATTGTTCTTCCGTGAGTCGGGCGTTAGTTTTACCCTGGAAAAGGACTAAAAAACGGAGATGACCTCAGCGCTGCGATTTTTTCTCATCCCGTTTACCACGCTTGTCCTTACCGGCTGTAACCCCAAACCCGCGACTGAATCACGCGTTGCACCAGTATTGGTTACGGAGCGTGTATTGCACGACAGTGATGATCCGGCCATCTGGATTAACCCCCGCGACTCAGCCCACGTATTGATTGTAGGCACTGACAAAGGGGGTGAAGCCGGGGACGGTGGACTTTATGCGTTCGATCTGAGCGGGAAGATTGTGAACCACGTTCGGCCCCTGCAGCGCCCAAATAATGTTGATGTTGGGTATTTGACAGTCACCTCGGACAGTTTGCTGGGAATTGCTGTTATCACCGAACGCTATACAAATAAGATCAGGGTGTTTCAAATGCCGGGGCTGGAGCCTATTGATGGCGGGGGCGTGCCGGTTTTTGAGGGAGACTCGCTTCGCGATCCGATGGGAATTGCCCTTTACAAGGACCCGACCACGCAGGAGTTGTATGCAATCGTTGGACGCAAAAGCGGCCCCCCGAACGGATACCTTGCGCAATACCATTTGACCTTGGATAGCACAGGCCAGATTCAGGGTCTTCTGGTAAGAAAATTTGGCACCTACAGTGGGCAGAAGGAGATCGAATCGATTGCGGTGGATGCCGAACTTGGCTACGTGAACTGCTCCGATGAGGGTGTTGGTGTTCGAAAGTACTATGCCCATCCCGACAGTACGGATCGACAATTGGCACTTTTCGCAACTGAACAATTCGTGCAAGACCATGAGGGAATTTCAATTTTTAAGGAACCAAACGGCTTAGGGTATATCCTCGTTTCGAACCAGCAAAATGACTCCTTCCATGTGTTTCCGAGGCAGGGTAGCGCGGAAAATCCGCATCACCACCCCTTGATCAAAATTGTCCCTGTATCCACCCACGAAAGCGATGGTAGCGATGTTACCAGTTGCCCGCTGCCGGGCTTCCCCAGAGGCCTATTCGTGGCCATGTCTGACAATGGAACCTTCCAGTATTACCGATGGGAGGATTTGCAAATCGACCGTTGATTTGGGTTCTTCTTCGCATCTTTGCGGCTCATCGCTTTCCGTGAGCCACGAACGTTACCAGCAACGCGGAGTTTCCGCCAGTAAAGAAGATGTACACCAGGCCATAAAGGATCTGGATAAAGGGTTGTTCCCCAAAGCCTTCTGCAAAATTGTGCCGGACCTGCTGGCCGGTGACCCGGATTATTGTACCGTCATGCATGCCGATGGGGCGGGCACCAAGTC
>DAIPHR010000217.1:0-5169 GCA_036771215.1 Cyclobacteriaceae bacterium | reverse complement strand
TAGAGTAGCGGTCTCCAAAACCGTTGGCTGGGAGTTCGAGTCTCTCCACCCGTGCAGAGAAAGACAACGATCGATGGAAAAGGTAAAAACATACGTTCTGGAGTCGATTGACGAAATCCGTAACAAGGTTTCGTGGCCGAAATTCAATGAGTTGCAGAGCAGCGCCATTTTGGTGTTGGTGGCCTCCTTGATTTTTGCTTTGGTTATCGGTGCCATGGATTTGGGCTTCAAGAATGCCCTGGCGAAGTTTTATGAGTCGTTCTAATTCGGTAGCCATGGGAGAATTGAAGTGGTATGTGTTGCGCGTGATCAGCGGCCAGGAAAAAAAGGTGAAAACCTACCTGGAGAATGAAATTGCGCGTGCCAAGTTAACCGAGTTCATTCCGCAGGTTCTCATCCCTTCTGAGAAGGTGTACGAAATGCGGAATGGCAAGAAGCGCGTACGCGAGAAAAACTTTTTCCCGGGTTACGTGCTGGTGTCGGCCGACCTGTCCAATGGAGAGGCCTATCACGCGGTGAACAATATTCCGGGCGTGATCGGGTTTCTCGGATCCAACGGCTCGCACCAAACAAAAGATCCGGTGGCCCTGCGCCAAAGCGAAGTGAACCGGATCCTCGGTAAAGTGGATGAGGTTGACCAGTTTGAAGAAAAACTGGAAAAGCCTTTCATCAAAGGCGAGTCGGTGAAGGTGATGGATGGTCCTTTCAGCGGTTTTACCGGAACGGTAGAGGAAATTTTTGAAGACAAGAAGAAACTGAATGTAACGGTGAAAATCTTCGGGCGGAATACCCCGGTAGAACTCAGCTACATGCAGGTAGAAAAACTAGATTAAGCGGCTTATTGATCATTTTAAGTTATGGCAAAGGAAGTAACAGGTTATTTGAAACTTCAGGTTAAAGGCGGTTCAGCCAACCCGGCTCCTCCTATCGGTCCAGCCCTCGGCTCCAAGGGTCTGAACATCATGGACTTCTGCAAGCAGTTTAACGCGCGCACGCAGGACAAGCCTGGCCAGGTGCTGCCCGTGTTGATCACGATATATAATGACAAGTCGTTTGACTTCGTTATCAAAACTCCTCCGGCCGCAGTGCTGATCATGGAGGCGATCAAAATCCAGAAAGGCTCAAAAGAGCCGAACCGCCTGAAGGTGGGTTCTATCTCGTGGGATCAGATCAAAAAAATTGCACAAACCAAAATGCCCGACCTGAATGCATTCAAAATCGAGTCGGCTATGAAAATGGTAGCCGGTACGGCCCGCAGCATGGGTGTAACGGTATCGGGTAAGGCACCTTGGGAAAATTAACAGTACAGAGCCATGGCAAGAGTATCAAAAAATAGAAAGGCGGTAGCCGCGAAGTACAATGCCGAAAAGGAGTACGCGCTGGAAGATGCTGCCAAGCTGGTAAAGGAAATTACATTCACCAAGTTTGATGCTTCGGTGGATCTGGATATTCGATTGGGGGTAGATCCGAAAAAATCCGACCAAATGGTAAGAGGCGTAGTAGCCCTGCCGCACGGTCTGGGTAAAGTAGTTCGCACACTGGTGCTTTGCACGCCAGACAAAGTTCAGGAGGCGAAGGATGCCGGTGCCGAGCACGTAGGTCTGGATGAATTCATCACCAAAATCGAAGGCGGCTGGACGGATATTGACGTGATCATTTGCACGCCTACCGTGATGGCCAAAGTAGGTAAATTAGGTAAGGTATTGGGTCCCCGTGGCTTGATGCCCAACCCGAAGTCAGGAACCGTTACCCTCGAGGTAGGCAAAGCCGTGCGTGAAGTGAAGGCGGGTAAGGTTGACTTCAAAATCGACAAACAGGGAATTATCCATGCCAGTGTTGGGAAGGCTTCCTTCAGCGCAGACAAAATCAGAGACAATGCTGCTGAACTGATCAACATGGTGGCAAAGCTGAAACCGGCCTCTGCGAAAGGTACATACGTTCAAAGTATCTGCCTTTCGACAACCATGAGTCCGGGCATCAGGATCGATAAGAGTTCTATTGCAGGTCTGTAATTATTAACCAATGACCAGAGAAGAAAAAGCGCAAATCATAGAAGAGCTTTCTGAGAAATTTGCTCAGAACACGCACTTTTATATTACTGACGCTTCCGGTCTTACGGTGGGGCAAATTAATGCATTCCGCAGAATTTGCTTCAACCATGGTGTGGAGTACCGCGTGTACAAGAACACTATGATCCGCAAGGCGCTGGAGAAGCAGAGCAGTAATTTTGAGGGCCTGTTCAAGGTATTGCACGGCTTTTCGGGTGTTATCTTCTCGAAAGAGGCAGGAAACACCCCGGCACGCGTGATCAAAGAATACCGCAAAAAGATGGAAGGCAAGCCGGCCTTTAAGGCCGCCTCTATTGACTCCGATTTGTTTTTGGGCGAGGAAAACCTCAACCTTTTAAGCGAGTTGAAATCGAAAAACGAGCTTATTGGCGAAGTGATCTCCTTGCTGCAATCTCCGGCCAAGAATGTGTTGTCTGCCCTGTTAAGCGGCAAACAAACCGTTGCTGGCTTGGTGAAAGCACTGGAAACGCGGGCAAAATAATTTTAACTGAATTCAAAATTTTAAACACGTATCAATCATGGCAGACATCAAATCACTTGGCGATTCACTGGTAGAGCTTACCGTTAAAGAAGTAAACGAGTTAGCTTCTTATTTGAAAGAAACTTACGGCATTGAGCCCGCAGCCGCTGCAGTTGCAGTAGCTGGCCCGGCCGCTGGCGGTGGTGGCGCTGGAGCCCCTGCTGAAAAGACTAACTTCGATGTAGTATTGAAGAGCCCCGGAGCCAACAAACTTCAAATCGTGAAGTTGGTGAAGGATCTCACCGGCCTTGGCCTGAAAGAAGCGAAGGATGTAGTGGATGGCGCTCCTAAGACGATCAAGGAAGGTCTCCCGAAAGACGAAGCTGAAAACCTGAAGAAGCAATTAGTAGAAGCCGGTGCCGAGGTAGAATTGAAGTAATTCAATCTACGTTTGAAGGCGCAGGGCACCGTCTGACACCGCAAGGGCAGGCCCCAAATCCCGCAAAAGGGTCTGGGGTCTTTCCCCATTTATATCGTGCCCGTTAGGTAGTATTGGACGTCCAAGAATTTTAAATTAAAAGCACCTTGGCAAAGAAGAATAGTAACGGAAGAATTGATTTCTCTTCCATCGACCGCGTACTGGAGTATCCGGATTTCTTAGATGTTCAACTGCAGTCATTCAAAGACTTTCTGCAGATTGAAACACCCGCTGAAAAGCGGCAGAATGAGGGGCTCTTTAAAGTGTTTGCCGAAAACTTCCCAATCTCGGACTCGCGCGAAAATTTCGTGCTGGAGTTTGTGGATTACACCATCGATCCACCCAAGTACTCGGTGGACGAGTGTATCGATCGCGGATTGACTTTCAGCGTACCGTTGAAAGCCAAATTGCGCCTCACCTGCAACGATGAGGACAACGAGGATTTCGAGACGATTGAGCAGGAAGTGTTTCTCGGTAACATCCCATACATGACGGAGAAAGGCTCCTTCGTAATCAATGGTGCCGAGCGCGTCATAGTATCGCAGCTTCACCGCTCTCCGGGTGTATTCTTTGCCATGAGTAAACACACGAACGGTACCAAGCTTTATTCGGCCCGTATCATTCCTTTCAAGGGATCCTGGATTGAATTTGCTACCGATGTGAACGCGGTGATGTATGCCTACATCGACCGGAAAAAGAAGTTTCCGGTAACTACGCTGCTGCGTGCCATTGGGTACGGCAGCGATAAAGATATTCTGGATTTATTCGGCCTCTCCGAAGAGGTGGAAGCCAATAAGAATACGCTGAAGCGCGTGGTGGACCGCAAGTTGGCGGCCCGCGTGTTGAAGACGTGGACGGAGGACTTCGTGGATGAAGATACCGGTGAAGTGGTTTCGATCGATCGTAACGAAGTTTTGTTGGAGCGCGATCACGTGATTACGGCTGAGGATGTTGATGTCATTTTGGACTCGGGTGTGAAGTCCATCATCGTTCATCGCGAAGATGTTAACGTGGCGGACTACCAAATCATCTTCAATACCCTGGCTAAAGACAACAGCAACTCGGAGAAAGAAGCCGTAGAGCAGATTTACCGTCAGTTGCGAAACACCGAGGCGCCCGATGAGCAAACGGCCCGCGATATTATCCAGAGTTTGTTCTTCAGTGAGAAGCGTTATGACCTCGGTGAAGTTGGCCGTTACCGAATTAACAAGAAACTGGGGATTGATTTGGCAGCCGATCAGCGCGTATTGACCACGCAGGATATTATCCTGATCGTGAAATACCTGATTGGGTTGATCAACTCGAAGGCGGTGGTGGATGATATCGACCACTTGAGCAACAGACGCGTGCGTACCGTTGGCGAGCAATTGTATTCGCAATTTGGCGTTGGCTTGGCTCGTATGGCCCGCACCATTAAGGAGCGCATGAACGTGCGCGATAACGAAGACTTCAAGCCGGTTGACCTGATCAATGCGCGCACCCTGTCGTCCGTTATCAACTCCTTCTTCGGTACCAACCAGTTGAGCCAGTTCATGGACCAAACGAACCCGTTGGCGGAGATTACGCACAAACGTAGAATGTCCGCACTCGGTCCGGGTGGTCTTTCGCGCGAGCGCGCAGGTTTTGAAGTCCGTGACGTGCACTATACACACTATGGCCGCCTGTGTACCATTGAAACGCCTGAAGGTCCGAACATCGGTTTAATTTCGTCCTTGTGCGTGCATGCCAAAGTGAATAAGATGGGATTCATCGAAACCCCTTACCGCAAGGTTGAAGGAGGCAAGGTGAAAAAGGATATTATTTTCCTTACTGCGGAAGAGGAGGATACACACAACATTGCCCAGGCGAAAGAAAAGCTGAAGAGCAATGGAGAATTTGACGTAGAAAAGGTAAAGGCACGCTTTGAGGGTGACTTCCCGGTGGTTGAACCGAAAGAAGTGCGCTACATGGATGTGGCACCGAACCAGATTGTGTCGATTGCGGCCTCTATGATTCCTTTCCTTGAGCACGATGATGCCAACCGTGCCCTGATGGGTTCGAACATGCAGCGTCAGGCTGTGCCGTTGCTCCGCCCCGAGGCTCCGATTGTAGGTACAGGATTAGAGGGCAAGCTTGCCATCGACTCCCGTGCGTTGATCCTGGCTGAAGGTAGCGGTGTGGTT
>DAIPHR010000216.1:0-5279 GCA_036771215.1 Cyclobacteriaceae bacterium | reverse complement strand
AATCGTCATCTTATTTGATGGCGTACACCTCATAACTCACTCCGCCCTGAATCAGTTTGCCGATTCCTACGGCAATCAGGTGGTTCAGCCACTGGTACTTTTTGGAACTCGTTTCGAACGTGGGCGTTATTCGCCAATAGGTAGTGCCGTCCGGGTGGTTGCGTACAATGCCGGTATAGGTACTGGAAATCAATTGTCCGTCATCGGTTTCCAAGAGCAGTTTCACATCCAGTTTGGTGGTGATGGAATCCAGCCGTAAATCCCAATCACCACCCACGGGCCGAACTTTGCCATTCAACTTCGGACCCGTAAACGTTCCGCCCCTCACGGTGTAAACCACTCGTTTGCCAAGGGGAGTCTGGCCCAGGTCGAATCCGGGTTCCAGCAGAAGATCTATTTTGTAGAGCAGTTCGCTCTCCAACTTTTGCGCTTTCGCGGGATTAACCGCCAGAACGATTGCCATCAGCGATGCAGCCAGAATGAGTTTAGAAGTGGTGATCATAGGTGTGATTTAACGGGCCGTTTTACATGTGTGTAACGAAAGGTCGCGGAATGTTAAGCGAAATGCAAGAACAGGTCCCCAGCCTCACCACAAGGCTGTAGTTTTCAAGTTGAATTAAAAAATGGTAAATTCCATGGTCATACCGTAATTCAGATGCTCATGGGCGCACGACAAACAATCGGTGTTCTTTTACTCGCTTCCGTAACCGCACTGGGCCAGCCTACCTCCATCGGGCAGGTGACTTTCCTGCCGGTGAACGAAGAAGGCAAACCCAAAGAAACGTTGGGCGGCCAGGTGCGCGTGTTTGAAGACACGCACAAAAACGGGGGGCGCCGAATTTCCGTCAAGCTCGAAGTGGTGACCGCACGGCAGTCCACGAACAAAGCGGAGCCCATGTTTATCATCATGGGCGGTCCGGGGCAAGCCGCCACGGATCTGGTTGGCTTCTTCGCAGATATTTTGCAACCCATCAATCAACGGAGCGATCTTGTGTTCATCGACCAGCGCGGAACAGGCAAATCCAACGCCCTGCGTTTGGCTGGCACCTACAACCGTCTGCAGGCTTATTTCGAGGATGACTTTACCAATCCCGTTACCCTCCAACAAAGTCGCAGTTCGCTGGCGAAGGAAAACAACCTGAGCTGTTATGGCACGCGCAATGCCGTTGCCGATCTGGAATACATCAGGAGTGCGATGGGCTATCCACAAATCAACCTCTACGGAACTTCGTATGGCACACGCGTGGCGCTGGCGTACATCAATGCTTATCCAAAGCAGGTGCGCACGGCCACGCTAAAAGGTTTGGTGCCGCCCGGTTTGGTGATTCCGCACGATTTTGCTGCCGATGCCCAACGCAGTCTGGATCTTCTGCTGGCCGATTGTCAACAAAATGAGATCTGCAACACCACATACCCTAACCTGGCATGGGAGGTGCAAACTTTTTTCGCCCGCTTTCCGATGAAGGTCTCGCACCTCAACCCGGAAACCAACAGACGCGATACCATCACTTTAACCAAAGACATTGTGGCGCTGAACCTGCGTGTGTTGCTGATGTCGCCTTCCACCACGCGCAATGTTCCGTTTTGGATTACACAGTTTAATCAAGGCCATCATGAGCCACTCACCAGCACGCTGTTGGCCATTAAGAATTCGTATCGGAAAGGGGTGTATGATGGCATGACGTTATGTGTCTTGTGTTTTGAAGATTATCCGGCACTGGTGCAACTACCGGCAGCCGGGCAGGCTAACACCTTCCTGGGCGACTACTGGATCAATCGGATCAAAACATCCTGCGCCATCTGGAATCCGGAGCGCAGGCAGACGAAGCCGATGAAGGTTTCCCGGCAGAACACGCCCGTGCTGCTGATCTCCGGCAACCGCGATGCGGCCACGCCACCGGCATATGGAGAAGAGGTGTTGAAGTATTTTCCCAATGGCCGGCACGTGGTGGTGGATGCCGGCAGCCACTCGTTTGACGGCATGCGCAACTGCGTGGAAAACATCATCTGCGATTTCGTGCTCTATGGCCAAACCCAAAATCTTAAAACCGACTGTGCGGGTGCGATCGGGTTTGGGGAATACAGGGTGAGGTGAGGCTTTCACGGAGGGAAAAATACACTACGCAGCGGCATTTATGGGCAGGCTTAGGCCCGATGGCTATTGGGGTGGGGGCCATGTCAACGTTCCCCATACTGGTACAGAACCCGCACGGCAGCCGGCTGGCTAATCCTGATACTAAAGAAATCCAGGTGTTCGTTATGGATTTGGTGCACCCAGCGCATCTTCGATTCAGTTACTTTTTGTAAGCCTTTGCATTAGAACCATAACACATAACGCAAAACGCATATGAAACGCTATCGTTTAGTTCTGCTGTGCCTTATCCCGGTGTTGGCCATGGGCCAAAGTGGCGAATTCAAAATCTACAACAACGGTTTGATCTATGATGAGGCCACCATGGCCCGGCTGGGGTCTATCGTAGATTCACTCAACCTGAAATTCAAGACCTGCGATTTAGCGCATCCCTATTATTCGTTTGAACAGGGCATGGCCATGCGCGTTAACGTGTCTGATAAAGAGATGCGCAGGCTGATTGAAAGTGGTATTTCACGGGGTGATTTTGAGAAGCGATATCCCAACCGGGTGCACGAGCAACTGTGGATAACCAAAACACGCTTTACTGATTGGCAGAACAAACCCATCCTGGAATACAGCGGCCTGCCGTATGGCTACAACAGCGAGCCGGCCATCCGGCTGGACGATACACCCCGCCATAACAAGACTTCGGGCTGGGTGATCAGCCCCGAAGGCGAAATGGCTTTCTACTTTTCTAAACTGGAGCGGTTCACATTACCGTTCGAGTATGCACGGTTGGTGCAATACGTGGATTGCATGATCGACACCACAGCCGAAATCTACCTGCCGCAGGCAAAAGCAGTGGTGTATCAACGGTTCGAGCCGGGCAACGGCCCGGGTGATTTTATGACGTGGGCCAATAGCTATCCCGGTAAACCCAAAGAGTTGAATTACAAGCGCAGCCGAGATGCTGATTTTGAGCGGTACTATGATCAATACGCCACGTGGGATAGTTTGCGCAGAGCCTATGTAGAGGAGCAACTGAAAACGTCTCCCGAGCGCAGAAGCCAGTTGGCTGCTTCGGTTGACGAATGCATCAGAACCGGCAACTCCGACCGCGAGTTTGAAAGTTACGTGGCCCGGTATGTATCGCCTGCGAAGGCGCTGCAATTAAAGCGCAGCCGCAAGGTATTGGGTAACTGCAGTATGGACATGAGTCCGCGCTACCATGCCATGGAGATCTGTAAACTGGCGGCCGAAACAGCTCAGTGGGATATCTTTCTTCGTTCGCACCTGGATATCATGAACGATCGCTTCGAACGCATGAGTGATGGCAGCTATGCGTGGGACGAGCGTAAAACCTACCTGCGGGAACTGGAAGAGTTAGGTATACCCGCGATTGACTTGTTGCTGGGCACCAGCTTGCGAGTGGCCAACGTGAGTGACAAGCATTACTGGAGTTCGATTGGGCGTACGGGGCGCGCCTTAGTTGATGCCCAAGATAAAGAGGCACTGGAGCAACGGTTAACCCGTATGATCCAGGACAGCCACCTTGATCCGTATAACCGCCTGCTCATGGCGTATTTGTTCGCCAACTATGTTGGCCATCTGGATGATGAAGTCCAACGCGAAGCCAGCACCCAACGGCTCGAAACTGCGGTAGCCGCGTTGCCGGACTACATACGAACCGTGTGGAAGAAAGAGTAGCGCACGGACGGACGGAGCAGGCTTTGGTCCCGGTGGCTATTGGGGTGGGGGCTGTGCTGGCTGACAATGGGTGGCGATGCTGCGTAGGGAAATGCAATAGGGATACCTGCCTGCGCTGCCGCTTCGGCAGACAGGGAAACGAAATACCCGAACCGTACGGGTAGTGAGAGTGGCTTGACCTGGTGCGAATAGCTCGGGCCGCAGGCATTGACTCACTCATTCTTAAGAGCGAGATATTTTCTAAGTGAAACCTCCAATTTCTTCTCAATTCTTTCTCTTAATCGTTGCGGTTTTAACACAGTTATTGAGTCCCCGAAACCAAGTATCTCCCTCTCTAGTTCATAGTTCAGAATAACTTCAATTGTAACCTCAATTCCATCACTTGATTTTGCAACAATCTTTTGAGTTCGGTGAAGTGGCTTTGTTATCACATAAGGCGCATTTCTTCGGTCGATAGCCAAGTGCACAATCTGCGGTCGATTGCCTTCATTTACAGTGACTCCAATAACATCTTTATAATACTCGTCAGCATCAAATTCTGAATTCCCAATGTATGAAAGGCTGGGTAAGATTTTTATCTCCTTTATTCTATCAAGTGCCAGCGTAACTAATGGTTCTTTACTGCTCTTTCTTCCTAATACAAACCAACGATTTCGATATTCTTTCAATAGATAAGCATGGAAGTTAAAAACGTTTGGAGTCCTTGCCTTAAAAGATTGATAGGGCAGCTCAATAACCTGTTTCCTCCTGATCGATTGATAGACTTCATCAATGAACTCAATACCCCGAAGACCCTCGTTCGTTTCGAGGTGAATAATTGACTTTCCCTTACTCTTGGCTGCACTTACTTTGTCTTCTAAGCGTTGAATCATACCAACCATTTCATGGAAGTGAGAGAATCCCTTGAAATGTCGAAGGATGTCCACCACTTCAGTAAGCTTGTTTAAGTCCCCCTTCGACAACGGGTTGTTTGTAATAGAGTAGTCAGGATCTTCATAGGTGTAGTATTTCTTTTCCAGAACCACAATGGGTGCGTTGTATCCAAGTTTATCACTTCGCATTAATTGTATATCCATTTGAATGGTCCGGGTGCTGACCCCTTTGTCGATACCCTCATATTCATAGAGCGCTTCTGAGCAGGCGGCAATTAAATCCTCTAACGTCCATCTTTTTTGCCTGTTTTTCAGACAGTTATCTATAGTTCGGTAGCGGATTAATGCATTTCTAGTAACTGGCATAGGAAGAAATAATTGATAAAGTAATGAAAATTTTAACTGACTACGCAAAAAGACTGCGTAGTTGATACCCACCTTTGGCCCATCAATCGAGGTTGATAAGCGGTTAAAAGCTACCCACCCCTTCGTGACAAGGAGGGGTGGTTTTGAAACAGAAAGGACTTAACCAGATATGGAGCAGGTAGTAAAGATTAAGATATTCATGACAATTGAGGCTCACCTGTCATTGACGGAATTCGAGTCATGGCATTACAGTCAAGAGC
>DAIPHR010000215.1:0-5333 GCA_036771215.1 Cyclobacteriaceae bacterium | reverse complement strand
GCCTCCAGGGCATTCCCAAGAATTACCTGTTGGAGGTGAATTTTTTTTTGATCGAACTGAATGATAGCGCCTATGCCGACCTTGCGCGCCAGTTGATTGAGCGATTCGCGGTTCACAATGCGAGACCGGATTTCAGTGAGGAATCCTTCGTGTTGGAAGGGATACTTTTTAAAAAGGTAATCGGCCACCGCTGCCCCCAGAACAGCATCACCCAGATACTCCAAACGTTCATTGGATTCCCGGTATCCATCCCGTTCAGTCCCTTTGGAGCTGTGCAACGTAGCCAGCCGGTACAGTTCGAGATTGCCGGGCACAAAACCGGTTATTGTTCGTATTGCGGTGACCAGCCTGCGGTCGTTTTTTCTTTTATCAGATGATCCGGATGGTAGCAGCCGCCACACAGGGCTGTGGGTTAGCCTAACTTGCGAAAAATGATAGACGCGTTGTGCCCCCCAAAACCGAACGTATTGCTCAGAGCAACGTTTACAGGGCGTGTCTGAGCCTGATTAAAGGTCAGATTTAGTTTGGGATCCAAATCCGGATCGTCTGTGAAGTGATTAATGGTTGGAGGGATAAAGCCTTCTTGGAGGGCTGCCAGACAGGCCAGGGCTTCAATGGCACCTGCTGCACCAAGCAAATGGCCCGTCATGGATTTGGTTGAACTGATGTTCATGCGGTAGGCGTGGTCGCCAAACACCTTTTGAATCGCCCGTATTTCGCCAATGTCACCCAGCGGAGTAGACGTTCCGTGCGTGTTGATGTAGTCAACTTCATGCGCGCTGATGCCAGCGTCTTCCAGCGCATGCTCCATCACTTTAATAATGCCGGCACCGTCCGGATGTGGAGCAGTAATGTGATAGGCATCGGCCGACAGGCCACCACCCAATACTTCGGCATACATTTTAGCACCCCGCTTTTTGGCGTGCTCGTACTCTTCCAGTATCAGCGCGCCCGCCCCTTCACCCAGCACAAATCCATCCCGGTCTTTGTCGTATGGCCGTGACGCGGTTTCGGGCGAATCGTTTCGTTCGGAAAGCGCCTTCATCGCGTTGAAACCACCAACCCCGGCAATGCATACAGCGGCTTCGGATCCCCCGGATACGATGACATCGGCCTTGCCGAGCTTAATGTAGGTGAACGCATCGTAAATCGCGTTGGTGGAGGATGCGCAAGCCGATACAGTTACGAAATTCGGGCCGCGAAATCCGTACTTGATGGAAATGTGGCCGGCACTGAGGTCCGGAATCATTTTCGGGATGAAGAAGGGATTGAACCGCGGAGTGCCATCTCCTGCAGCAAAAGAACGAACTTCCTCCTGAAAGGTAAGTAAGCCTCCTATCCCCGAGCCCCAAATCACGCCAATCCGGTCAGGGTTCATCTCGGCTGCCGGAAGGTTGGCATCGGCAATGGCCTGGTCGGCCACTACCATGGCATACTGCGCAAAGGGGTCCATTTTACGAGCCTCCTTGCGATCCATGAAATTGCCGACATCGAAGTTTTTCACTTCGCAGGCAAATTTGGTCCTGAATTTTGACGTATCAAACTTCGTAATAGGCGCGGCACCGCTTGTTCCTTTCTTGAGGTTTTCCCAATACTCGGGTAGCGTGTTACCGATGGGAGTCAGCGCACCGGCTCCTGTAATTACAACTCGTTTGAACGTCATAATTCGGAAAGCCGAGGAACTACTTCTTCGCGTTTTCCTCGAGGTAGGCAATGGCCTGCCCTACCGTAGCAATATTTTCGGCCTGATCGTCAGGGATTGAAATGTTGAATTCTTTTTCAAACTCCATGATAAGTTCTACTGTATCCAGGGAGTCAGCACCCAAGTCGTTGGTAAAGGAGGCCTCAGGAGTAACTTCGGATTCCTCTACACCAAGCTTATCAATAATGATTTGCTTTACTTTTTGTGCGATTTCTGACATGTTTTTAGAATTTAAGGTATTTAAAAATCGCTGCAAAGTAAGAGATTTAGGGGGATATTATCAAACCGACACATTTATTCGAACTTTGGCCTGAGCCATGAAAAAAAGTAAGCTTGCCATCGATTACGAGTATGACTTTGAACTCACGGGTTTAACATGCCCCATGAAGGGGTACAAGTTGGCGTGGGAAGTCAATCGTGCCCTGCACATCACGTTAGTAAAACAGCAAGACGTGGTTGTACAATTCCGCAGGAATCAAGTGTTTTCATTTGCTCACTTCGATTTTTCCTCTACCGTGAACCGGGTCAAGCTGTTTCGCAATAAGCCCAATGAGGCCGAGGGCCAACGCCACTTTCTGGCACCGGAGTTTCCTCATTACGACTACATCCTGCTCACGCACGGGGAAGAAACACTGCAAAGCAATCGATTGCAGGAAGTCTTACGCAATATTCCTTCAATCCAATTAGCCGCTTTCATACCTTTGGCGGCCTTAAAATCAAAGGAGTACTTCATTTTTTAGTTCATGGAACGAATCTCATATAACCGCACCAAAATTGTGGCTACGGTGGGCCCTGCCTCCAACAGTAAAGAAATGCTGCGTGCACTCATTAAAGAGGGAGTCGATATTTTTCGTCTGAATTTTTCACACGGCAAACATGAAGATCATCAAAAGGTGATTGATTTTGTCCGGGAGTTGAATCACGAAATGGGCACCAACATTGCGCTTTTACAGGACTTGCAAGGCCCTAAGATTCGGGTGAATGAAGTTGAGGAGGGAACAGAACTCGTGCCCGGGCAGGAGCTGATCATTACCACGCGGCAGCTGGTGGGTAATCGCGAAATCGTGAGCACCTCGTATGCCAACCTGCCGAAAGATGTAAAGCGCAGCGACATGGTGTTGATCGATGATGGAAAAATTGAATTAAAAGTTAAGGAGGTGCGCGATACAGACGTGGTGTGCCAGGTCGTATATGGCGGGCCGCTGAAGTCGCGCAAGGGAATTAACCTGCCGCAAACAAAGGTTACTGCGCCTTCCTTAACGGAGAAAGACCTTCACGATCTTACTTTCGGTTTAAAAAATCACATCGACTGGATTGCGCTGTCTTTTGTTCGCAAAGCCACCGACATTGAAATTCTCCGCGACATCATCAACCGCGCTCAAAGTGCCAGCCGCATTGTGGCCAAGATTGAAAAACCGGAAGCACTCGAAAACATCGATGCGATATTGGCGGCTACTGATGCGGTAATGGTGGCCCGGGGCGACTTGGGCGTTGAAATATGGCTTGAGGAGGTGCCGATGATGCAGAAGATGATTGTGGAGAAGTGTAACCAGCTGGCCAAGCCCGTGATTGTGGCGACCCAGATGATGGAAAGCATGATCGAAAACCCCCGCCCCACTCGGGCCGAAACCAATGATGTTGCCAATGCCGTGATGGATGGTGCCGATGCTTTGATGCTTTCGGCCGAAACCGCGGCCGGCAAGTACCCCATTGAAGTCATTCGCAGCATGGTGCGAACTATCACCTCAATTGAAAAACAGGCCAAGATTTATTATCGATACCAGGAGGTCAAAGCAGATTCTCCCAGCTACTTCACCGACAGTTTGATTCTGACCGCGTGCAAATTGGCGCAGGAGATTAACGCCAAAGCCATTGTGGGTATGACGCAGTTGGGCTACAGTGCTTTCAAAGCGGCTTCCCATCGGCCAAACGCCAACATCTTCGCCTTCACCAGCAATGAAAAGATCATCAACACCATGAACCTGGTGTGGGCAACAAAAGCTTACCACTACGATAAAGCATCGTCTACCGATGAGACGATCTCCGATGTTGAGCACATGCTGAAGCGCGATGGTCATGTGAAACCCGGTGACCTCATCATCATTTTGGCGAGCATGCCAATTCAGGAACGCGGCCGCTCCAACATGATTAAGGTGCACGAAATCCGTTGATTCAGCCGCGGGGTTCCACCAGGATTACCCGCTCTTTTTCAACAACCACTAATCCGGGCGGGTCGCCTTTTCGTTTTCGCACGAATTTTCGTGGTGTGTAACTCACCGGGCATAACGAATCGGTTTTTCGTTTCGAATAATGAGCCGCTAATTGCGCGGCCCGCTCAAGTACGGGTTTGGGAAATGCCTGGCCGGCTTTGTGTTTGATAATAACGTGGGACCCGGCTACGTCCCGGGCGTGCAGCCACAGGTCTTCTTTGGCGGTGAACTCAGCCAGCATCTGATCATTAGCTGCAGCATTCCGGCCAACCCACACCGTATACCCATCGATGACAAATTCGTGAAAGGGCAGCGCCCGCTTCGCTTTGTGATCTTTCGTGTCTTGCGTCTCGGTGAGCCGGTTGAATTGCTGAAGGTTGGCAGCTCCCTCCCGCTCTTGTCCGATTAAACTCAGTTGTACGATACGTTCCTCCACCTGCCGCCTTTGCTCCGATAGCTTTTGAATTTCGATCTGTCGGTTTTTCGCCTTGCGGTAAAACACTTCGGCATTTCGCTGAGGTGACAGCTCTTTTTTTAACGGGATTTCGATTCCTCGATCCGGATCTTCAAAGGACGGAAGGGTTACCCGGCTCAGGCCGGTATCTATCCGGTGCAGGTTGGCCATAACCAGGTCGCCCCATTGCTGAAAGTGTTGATCATGGGTAACCTCGTTCAACCGTGCGGTAATTCGGTCAAGCTGCGTCTGGGCGTTCGAAACCGATGCGTGATGTTGATGAAGCGCAGACTTGCGCGCCCGGTTAAAGGCCAGTCGGACGATCGCCTGCTGGTAAAAGGCTGTGACAGCCGAAGCCGGTTTTTCAAAATGCATCACCTCGTGACGGGCCGGTAACAGCGAGAACTCCAACGCGCGGGTGCTGGCATCTTCGTGCACATAAAAGCGCGGGTTATGGAGTATTTCAAGAACGTGGCAGAATAACTTCCATTTCTGATCAACGTTAGCCTGCGACCAACCTTCCTGTTCCAGGTAGTTCCATACCGGGGCGTTCAGCGTGATGTAATACTTTTTCCAGTTGCCTTCGTTTTGCCTGAAACAGGTTTCACTCCAGTCGATTGTCCGGGCAAAGGTGGTTGGTTCATGCGTGAGATCTTCCGTCAGTTGCTTTCGGAACAGGTCTACCGGCTTTTGCTTATCCAGTAAAAGGATGTTGCTTCGATTGCCATGCATCTTGAACCACAGCGCGCGATCGTCATCGAAGCGTATGATCAGCGACCGATCCTGGGTAATGGTTTCTACCGCGCTTACTTTCGTGAGGAGCAGGGGAGAAAAAAGATCAACCGAGTTTTTCCGGGCGCGCGCAAAACGTTCCGGGAATGACAGGCAGGTAAGTTCGGGAGCCAAACTGGCTTTCATGAACGTAGATTTCCGTCCATCGTTAAACTCCTGATTGTGTTCATCTTTT
>DAIPHR010000214.1:0-5369 GCA_036771215.1 Cyclobacteriaceae bacterium | reverse complement strand
GCATGATCGAACTGATTAAGGGCGGAGTGATAGTATTGATTGAGGTCAGACTGTTGCAACGTGCCTTGAGCGGAAGTGCGCCCGGCCATACTCAAGGTCAGAACCAGAAAAAAACAAATACGCAGCACAACCGGTTTTCGGAGGAAACTGCAATGAGATGATTTTATTGTACTGAAAAGTTTAAAAAATAAAACCATGCTTAAAAAAATAACAAAAGCACGGACACAAACCTACAAAATAAACTGAAAGTGCCTATGGCATAAGGCGAAAGACCAGCTCTTTTAATATCTGCCCTTCCGATTCATCACCAGCATTAACACCTTTCAAGCGAAGGTCAGCCTGGCGTAACAGCGTCACATTCTCAGCCAGTTTTTGCGGGGTGTAAAGCCGCAAAGCAGCGCTATAATCTTTCAGTGCGTACGGACTGATTTTGAGAGCACTAACCAACGTACTTTCTCCTCCCTGAATGAGCGATGCTGCCATCAGCTTACTGAAAAACGAGTACAAGAAAGCAACCATGGGGATAACCGGATTCTTTCGCGTGTTGCGTTCTACGTATTGTACAATTTTTGCAGCCAGCAATTTGTCTTTGCGCACCAGCGCCCGCTGCAACTCAAATACATTGTATTCACGGCTAATGCCTACCTGGGCCATCACCTGATCGGCCGTAATGGCCCCTTCCCCGGTCCGGCTCAGGATCACCTTATCCAGTTCATTGGCGAGCCGCTGCAAATCATTACCGACAAACTCACACAGCATATTCACAGCCTGGCCTTCGATCTTTACACCGCGGCCACCCGCATATTCCGACACAAACACCGCCAATTGGTTCTCCTGAGGCGGCTTAAAGGTTACCGACACCGCCAATTGGTCAATCTTTTTTCCAACCTCGCGCCTCTTGTCAAAAGTCTTATGCTTGTGACAGAGCACCAGCACCGTTGACGGTACCGGGCTTTTCAAATAACTCAGCAATAGCTTCGATCCTGCCTCCTTGTTCAAGTCCTGAATCTCCTGCGCCTCTCGAACAATCACGACCTGCCGCTCGGCCATCATCGGGAAGCGCCTGGCCTGGGTAAGCACCTGGGCCATCGTCACGTCCTTGCCGTACAGAATCACCTGGTTAAATCCTTTCTCGGATTCACTTAAGGTGTGATCTTCTATGTATTTGGAAATTAGGTCGATATAGTAGGTTTCTTCACCTTGTAATACATATACCGGAGCATACTTTTTCGCCTTCAGGTCGCTCAGAATTTTTCGGGCCGAAGCATCCATTACGTCACGCGTTTTTTCGTCCGCAAAGTAATGGCCGAAACAACGCCAACCAAGGCGCCAAACAGGTGCGACTCCCACGACACGCGTGGGTCAATTGGAAGAACACCATAAAAGAAAGCACCTCCGTAAAGCAGGAAAATAAAAATGGAGAGTAAGAGCGGCACCAACTCCTTGCGCAGGACACCAAAAAGGATCATAAATGCACTGAGGCCATAGACCAGGCCGCTGGCACCGATGTGGTACGAGGCCCGGGGGCTTAGCAACCAGACCAGCAGGTTGGTGATCAAATAGCAGCGGAAAAAGACCGTGTTACCAATCCGGCCGTAAAAGAAATACAGAGCAGATCCCAGAAAAAGCACGGGTGCGGTGTTCCCCAAAATATGCTGTAAACTGCCATGGATCATGGGGGCAAACAGTATTCCCGGCAACCCCTCGGTTGCACGCGGTTTGATGCCCAAAAAAGCCAAATCAACGCTAAAATTAACCTGAATGTAGAACACAGCCCACATCAGAAAAACCAGCTGGAAAGGCAGGGGCGAGTAGCCGGAATGCCTATACATGTAAACCCGGCTCCGAAATCATCGGCAGGTTAACCCAGGCGGACTCCTCCGGGCCTACCTTATTTTTTGCCAAAAATCCACCGGATGACTCAGCAATCTTGCGGGAAACGGACAACAGGCATTGATGATAAGGCCGGGCAAACCGCGGATCAATCTTCTTTAAAACGGGATTGAGCTTTTCCAGCTCACTTACTACTACTTTCTGCCGCTTCCGGGTATCGCGCGGATATTGCTGGAGCAGGATATTAAATTTCTCTTCCAGGTCTTCCGCAATGGCCCGATAGAAAGCCGCTTACTCCCGCGATGACTTGGCCAATTGGTTTTGCGCCAATTCCAGCCCCTGGCGCATTTCGCGTTGGTCAATATTTCCGTCTGCACCGGCAATTAACAGGCCCACCAGCAGCGGCCCCTTCACGACCAGTTCCAGTTCGTCTTTTGATAAGTCCGCTAACTCTTTAACCATAGCCTAATTTTCCCTAAAGTTCAACAAAGGAAAGGTTATTTGAAACCTCAACAATAACTAAATTGCCCACATAAGCGGCCTTCGGGCCGAAAATATTACGCATGTACGAAAAAGACCCGGTGAGGCTGTTTGTTGTGGAGGACGACCCCGCCTATACCCGTTTTTTGCGTTTTGTTGTCGAACTGAATCCAGACGTTGAACCGACCTTTTTTTCCAGTGGGCAGGAATGCCTGAAGCACCTTCACCTCCACCCCACCATCATTACCCTTGATTACTCCCTGCCTGACATGACGGGCGAAAAGCTTCTGGCCGCCATCCGTGAATTCGACCCTGAAATATCAGTAATCGTCATCTCAGCTCAGGAGAAGATCAGGACAGCCGTGGAATTGTTAAAGCATGGCGCGCTGGATTATATCGGAAAAGATGAAACAACCCGGGATCGGCTGTTGAACGCCATACAGATTGCCCGAGATAAGTCATCCCTTATCCGTGAAATCGATCATCTCAAAAAAGAGATAGCCGGTAAATACGACTTCGAAAAAAGTATAATCGGCAGCAGCCAGGCTATGAAGGGAATTTTCGCGCTGCTCGAAAAAGCCGTTCACTCCAACATTTCGGTTTCCATTACTGGAGAAACAGGCACCGGGAAAGAACTGGTGGCAAAAGCCATTCATTACAATTCGGAACGAAGGCGAAAACCATTCGTGGCTGTTAATGTCACTGCCATTCCGAAAGACTTAATCGAAAGTGAGTTATTCGGCCACGAAAAGGGTTCATTCACAGGTGCGCTTTCGCGAAGGATAGGATAGTTTGAAGAGGCCGATGGCGGCACGTTGTTTCTGGATGAAATTGGAGAAATGGATCCGGGTATGCAGTCCAAACTACTGCGAGTGCTTCAGGAAAAAGAAATCTCACGCGTGGGTGGTAACGACATGATCAAACTGGACGTTCGCATTGTAACGGCTACTCACCGCGATTTGCAGAGCGAGGTTCGTGCCGGCAATTTCCGAGAAGATCTTTTTTACCGGCTGCTTGGCCTTCCGGTTCACTTACCACCACTGCGCGAGCGCGGTCAGGACGTAGTTTTATTGGCGCGTCATTTTCTTGATTTGTACGCTAAAGAAAATAAAACTACCCGGATAAAATTACCGGAGGCAGCTTGTGAAAAACTGATCGGCTATTCCTTTCCGGGCAATGTGCGCGAGTTAAAGTCGGTCATTGATCTGGCTGCCCTTATGAGCGATGGTGTACAGATTCAGGCCGATGATATTCGTTTTCCCATTGTGGGGCAATCCGGAGATTGGGTGAAAACCGAAATGCCCCTGGATCACCACATTTACCGCATTATCCGAAGTTATCTGAACAGGAATGACAACAATGTGCTGCACGTTGCACGCAAATTGAATATCGGCAAGTCAACCATATACCGGTACCTGAAAGAGATGGAGCAATTGGGAATTTGAATGCAGTCTCTTAAAAAATTTGTTCAGGAAGGCCGGTTCTACCAAAGTGTGGTGGATGAGGGTGCCGATATCATTTTGATTGTTTCGTTCGAAGGAGAAATCCACTACCAAAATAATGCAGCACGAAATACGCTCGGTTACACAAACCGGCAGTTGATTGCGCGAAACATTTTCGACTTTATTCATGCTGACGATGTCGGGAAATTACGTGAACAGTTCAAGCGCATCGTTCGAAAAAAATATGAGGTTTCGGAGGAGTTCCGATTCCGCTGTGCAGATGGATCTTTTCGTTATTTCGAGTTCAATTCCGTTAATCTGAAGCGGAAGGAAAATGTGGAGGGGTTGATTTTAGACTGCCGCGACATCACCCAGAGGAGAAAAATTGCCGATGAACTGACTACTGCCCAACGGGCCAAAGAGCAATTTTTAGCCAACATCAGCCACGAAATCCGAACACCCATCAATGGCATCGCAGGCATGGCCAGCCTGTTAAGTCAGAATCCATCCCCTGAAGACCAACGAAAGTATCTGAGTGCCATTCGCAGCGCCACCGAAAATCTGAAAGTAATCATCAATGACATCCTGGATGTGGCGTCTCTGGAATCAGGTAAAATACAGTTTGAGCGGATCGGATTTCGATTGACTGATATTGTGAACGGCCTGATAGCCACTTTCCAATACCAATGCGATCAAAAAGGACTTCGCCTTCGGGTTGATAATCAGGTAGCGAGCGATACCGTTTTGATGGGCGACCCCGTGCGCCTGAATCAGGTATTGATCAACTTGCTTAGCAACGCAATCAAGTTCACCCATGCCGGCCAGGTTGAACTGGTACTTCAGCCTGAACTACTGGGCAACACGTGTAACCTCACCATCAGGGTAACCGACACCGGAATCGGTATCCCCGCGTCAAAACTGACAAACATCTTTGAGCGATTCAGTCAGGCCGATGCCAGCATTACCCGCAGATACGGGGGCACCGGGCTCGGCTTAACGATTGTTAAGCAGTTGATCGGATTGCAAGGTGGCTCAATCCAGGTGGAAAGTCAGGACCAGCATGGCTCAACATTTCGCGTGGTGCTCCCCTTTGATATTGGTAAGCCCGATGATGTTGCCGAATCCTCCGCGGCTGACGTTGAACCATTTACGCCAGTACCGGCCATGCGTGTTTTGCTCGTGGAGGATAACGAGATCAACCAACTTTATGCCATCACATTGCTGCGCAACCTCGGCTGTAGGTGCGATATTGCCGGTGACGGCAGTATCGCGTTGCAAAAAATCGCAGGCGAGAAATACGATCTGGTGTTGATGGATATTCAGATGCCGGTGATGGACGGATACGAGACCACCCGCACGATTCGCCAGTCCGGGGAAGCTTACGCCCACGTGCCCATCATCGCGCTCACCGCCAACGCCAGTGAACAGGATCGTCAAAAAAGCCTTGAGGCGGGCATGAATGACCAACTTTCCAAGCCATTCCGTCCTGATGACCTGCGCATAGTGCTCGAACGGTTTGCCGGTGGTTCACATGCTGGAGTAGCTCCGCTGCCTCAAATCGACCTGACGTATCTGAAGCAGGTTGCCGGAAGTGATGAGGGATTTGTGAAAGAA
>DAIPHR010000213.1:0-5398 GCA_036771215.1 Cyclobacteriaceae bacterium | reverse complement strand
TTCATGTGGAATTTTGCCGGCCGCGAAAGTGACGACCCCATGGCAGCTTGGCTCACTCCGATGGATGCCTTTACCAAGGTACCGGCCTTGCTGGAGGAAAACCGCGGACGCAATAACTTTTTGATGATCCCGTTTGTGCTTGGCTTTTTGGGCATGTTCTTCCAGATCGTGAAAGACACCCGGAACTTTGCCGTAGTGGGGCTCTTGTTTGTCATGACCGGTGTGGCGATTGTTGTTTACTTAAACTCACCCCCTGAGGAGCCGCGCGCACGGGATTATATTTATGCTGGATCATACTACGCGTTTGCCCTCTGGATTGGATTGGCCGTGATTGGCATTGCCGAGAGCCTGCAGCGCCTGGTGAAGAATGCGAAGATGGCTGCCCTGGCAGCGGCACTCATCGGGCTGAGTGCCCCTACCGTCATGGCCTTGGAGGGCTGGGACGATCACAATCGCGCCAACCGGTACTTCTCCGTAGACTCTGCCAAAAACTACCTCGCGTCATGTGCCCCTAACGCCATACTGTTTACGGGTGGCGACAACGATACCTTCCCCCTGTGGTACGCTCAGGAAGTAGAGGGATTCCGCACCGATGTGCGCGTCATTGTACTCAGTTACTACAACACCGACTGGTATATCGGGCAAACCATGCGCAATTCGTATGAGTCCACGCCTTTCCCCTACACGCTGTCATTGCACCAATACCGCCAGGGCGGCCCGAATGAATACCTGCCCGCAGCTAACACCGGCATCAAGAGCATCGATTTACATCAGTACCTGGATCTGCTGCGCCAGGACTATAAAGGCTTGCTGCGCGATGAAAACAACATCGTTCCCAGCAAGCTGATGACCCTCAATGTGAACCGGGAGGAAGTACTCAAGAAGGGTATCATCCCGGCAGGAATGGATAGTCTGGTGGTGGATCAGATGCAGTTGCGCATCACAGCCTCTCATTTGCAGATGAAAGACCTGGCCATGCTGGATGTATTAGCCACCAGCAATTGGGATCGCCCGATTTATGTTAACATGACGTCCCTCAACCAGTTCCAGGTTGACCTCGCCCCGTACGTAGTTCAGGAGGGAAACGCCTATCGTATTCTTCCCATGCGCAACATTCGCAACGACCGCGAGACGCTGGTCAATACGGAAAAGACCTATGACAACATGGTGAATAAGTTCAGCTACCGGGGCCTGGATGATCCTACCGTTTACTACTCCGATGACTACCGGGGCTTTGTACTCAATCAACGCCATTCATTCAACACGCTGGCCGAAGCGCTGATTGACGAGGGCAAAATCGCCAAGGCCGATTCGGCACTGCAATTCATACTGCGTGTAATTCCGGACAACGTGTTCCGGTATGATCCTACCAATGTTTCGACCGTGAACCTGCTATTTAAGGTGGGCCGAAAAGACCAGGCTGTAGCCATGGCCAACCTGATGGGCGACCGGGCCGATGAAATGGCCACTTACCTGATTGGGCGTGGAGATGGCATCACCAGCGAGGTACGAAACAACTTGTCGATACTGGGGATGATGTATCGCACGCTATACGAACATGGCGAGGTCGAACTGGGTAAGAAGTACGAGGATGCCTACGAGCGTCATCTTAATGACCTGGAAATCCGCTCGCGGATTCAACCCTGAGTCAGAACTCAATCTCACCCAGGAACGAGGCGTTTTCCAGGACATAGATCATCTGGTGGGCACTCCGGTCATTGAGGACAAGGGTGCCGCTGACCTCGATGGGTTTGTCGGTGTACGCAATCGCCTTTGTCAGGAAAACCTCAACAACAGTTTCGGGGCCGCCTGATCCACAGAAAAAACAGGCGTTGAGCGGTAATGATGACAACATAAAGTGGTTTCCCTTTAACCCGTTCTCAAACGGAACCATATAACCCGGCAACGTCACTTTCTTCCCACTAAGCGCTTTTGCCTCGGTCGAAAACAGGGGTTTCCCAAACGGGTGTTGCTCCGTCTTCTCTTTTGCGTACGTGATGCGGTACAACTTTGGCCATACCTCTGACGGGAGCCCGGTATACGAAGCTCGTGGCTGTGCGAACGCACATAATGGCAAGGCCCACAGGAAAAACGTACGAGCGATCATCACGCGTGCTGAATTGTAAAAATAGACAAACGCACGACCCGGCTTCTGAAAAAAAATGCCAGCGGCCAAACTAGGCCTCTTCCCTGGCATAGTCATCAACCGGCAAACAGCTGCAGACCAGATTGCGGTCACCATACGCGTTGTCAACACGACTTACGGAAGGCCAGAATTTGGCTTCTCTGACAAAGGGAAGCGGATAGGCGGCTTTTTGCCTGCTGTAACTGTGAGTCCACTCATCTGCGGTGATCACCCCAGCGGTGTGGGGGGCATTCTTGAGCACGTTGTCTTCCCGGCTGTACTTGCCCTCTTCCACTTCACGTATCTCGTTACGGATTTCAATGAGTGCCTCTACAAATCGATCCAACTCGGCTTTGGGTTCGCTCTCCGTGGGCTCAATCATAATAGTACCGGCCACGGGGAAAGAAACAGTGGGCGCGTGGAATCCAAAATCCATCAGGCGTTTGGCGATATCCTCCACTTCAATGCCGGCCTTCTTGAAATCACGGCAATCCACAATCATTTCATGGGCGCAGCGTCCGTTGGTTCCGGTGTACAGAATCTTGTAATGACCGTTCAGTCTTTCTTTAATGTAGTTCGCGTTGAGTATCGCCAACTTGGTCGCGTTGGTCAGCCCTTCGCCACCCATCATTGAAATGTAGGCATAGGAAATGGCCAGAATGCTGGCGCTACCCCAAGGGGCTGCCGACACGGCCGGGATAGCCTCCGCTCCGCCCGTCTTCACCACCGAGTGTCCGGGCAAAAAGGGCTTCAGCTTGTCGTTAACACAAATAGGGCCCATGCCAGGCCCGCCACCACCGTGCGGAATGCAAAATGTCTTATGGAGATTGAGGTGACAAACATCCGCCCCGATATTGGCTGGCGAGGTAAGTCCCACCTGCGCATTCATGTTCGCGCCATCCATGTACACTAGTCCACCATTTTGGTGAATGATCTCGCATATCTCCGTAATGGCTTCTTCAAAAACTCCGTGAGTCGATGGATAGGTGACCATCAGACAGGCGAGACGGTCCTGATATTGCAATGCCTTGGCTTTCAAATCAGCGACATCCACCTTGCCGTCATCGTCTGATTTTACGACAACCACATCCATACCGGCCATTACCGCACTGGCCGGATTGGTTCCGTGCGCGGAAGCGGGAATCAACGCAATGTTGCGATGGTGGTCACCGCGATGCTGGTGATATGCCCGAATCACCATGAGCCCGGCATACTCGCCCTGGGCTCCGCTGTTCGGCTGTAACGACACACCGGTGAATCCGGTGACTTCCATCAACCATTTCTCCAGATTGTTGATCATTTCCTGATAACCGAGTGTCTGGCTGGCCGGAGCAAACGGGTGAATCTGGCCCAACTCCGGCCATGTTACAGGAGTCATTTCCGCGGTAGCGTTCAATTTCATGGTGCAACTGCCCAATGAAATCATCGAATGCACCATCGAAAGATCCTTGTTCTCCAACTTCTTGATGTAGCGGAGCATTTCATGCTCGCTGTGATACGTGTTGAAAACCGGGTGCGTTAAGTAACTGCTCTTACGGACGAGGGAGCCCGAGAACTTCAACGAGGGAATGGGTTGAAGCGAAGTTGGTGCCGCCTGGCCTGTGGCGCTGGCAAAAATGGCAAGAATCGATTTCAGAGACTCGACCGAAGACGTCTCGTCCAGTGAGATGCCAATATGATGAGTGGCGAAGTACCGGAAATTCATTCCGGCCGCTTCGGCACGGGTTTTCATCTCTTGCGGGTTCGCCACTTCCACCTTCAACGTATCGAAGTAATTCGCATTCACCTGCTTGATACCAAGTTTTTGCAAACCGGCCTCCAACATCTGCGCGAGCCCATGAATGCGCCCCGCGATTTTTCGCAAACCATTTGGTCCGTGGTACACCGCATACATACCCGCCATCACCGAGAGCAATACCTGGGCTGTACATATGTTGGAGGTGGCTTTCTCTCTGCGAATATGTTGTTCGCGGGTTTGCAATGCCATGCGATAACCCGGATTGCCCTGCGCGTCCACCGAGGCGCCAATGATACGACCGGGAATCTGGCGTTTGTATTCATCGCGGGTGGCGAAGAACGCTGCGTGCGGTCCGCCAAAACCCATGGGCACCCCGAAACGCTGACTGCTGCCAACCACCACATCCGCTCCCATTTCTCCGGGAGACTTCAAGACCAGTAATGCCATCAGATCCGTACCCATCACCACAGCCACATCGCGTTCGCGCGCGGCCGAAATGAAGGAGGAATGATCATGTACCCCGCCATCGTTATTCGGGTATTGGATATAAACGCCAAACACGTCCGCATCCGTTATATCCATTTTGGTGATATCCCCAACCCGTAGTTCAACGCCAATGGGAGCGCAGCGGGTTTTCAGTACGTCTATCGTTTGGGGAAACGTGCTGTGATCCACAAAAAAAACGTGGGCATTTTTTTTCGATGCCTTGCGGGCGGCATACACCAGGTGAACGGCTTCCGCTGCCGCTGTCGCTTCGTCCAGCAGCGAAGCGTTCGCAATCTCCATACCGGTCAGGTCAATGACCATGGTTTGGTAGTTGATCAACGCTTCGAGGCGGCCCTGGGCAATTTCCGCCTGGTAAGGCGTGTAGGCGGTGTACCATCCCGGGTTCTCGAGAATATTGCGCAAAATTACGCCTGGGGTAATGGTGTTGTAATACCCCATGCCGATGTACGATTGAAAAAGTTTGTTCCGACCCATCGTCTTTTTGAAGTCATTCAAAAAGGCAAACTCCGATTGAGCAGGCGGCAGATTGAGCGGCTTCTTGAGGCGGATATTAGCCGGCACAGTCTGGCTAATCAGTTCATCCACCGATGAGGCTTTCACCACTTTCAGCATTTCATCAATCTGCTCGGCACTGGGTGCATTGTGGCGTCTTTCAAACTTTTCGGAATACAACGGATCAATCGACATAGATCTACTGGGAAAATGATTTTGCTAGAACAACAACTTTTTGTGCACCTGGTTCCCGGTGCCGTCCGCACCGGGGCCTCCGTCAGGTGTTAGAAACGCTCGAACTGGGAGAAGAAGAAATTCCCCTCAATGCCGGCATTTTCGTCCGAATCACTGCCATGGATCGCATTAGCGTCAATCGATTTGGCAAACAGTGCGCGGATGGTGCCCGGAGCTGCCTTTTTGGGGTCTGTTGCCCCGATCAGCTTACGAAAATCCTCCACGGCATTTTCCTTCTCCAAAATCATGGGCACAATAGCGCCGGACGACATGTAGGCGCTGAGTTCGCCATAAAAGGGACG
>DAIPHR010000212.1:0-5409 GCA_036771215.1 Cyclobacteriaceae bacterium | reverse complement strand
ACCATTTCGCTGGTGGAGGACATTGCCGAACTGGCGGAAGTGGTGGTGCAGGCCAAGCGCGAAATCGCGACCGATGCCAATTTGCTCAACAGCATCCGCGAAGCCAAGTTAGTGGTGAGCGGCATTTCAGCTGAACAGATCACCAAGTTGCCAGATCGCGATGCGGCCCAGATCGCCCAGCGTGTGCCCGGCATCACCATTGCCGATAATCGTTTTGTGGTTGTGCGCGGTATTCCGCAGCGCTACAACCAAGTCATGTTCAACGGCTCACTCGGACCGAGCACGGAAACCGACACGCGCTCATTCTCTTTTGATCTTATCCCGGCCGGTTTTATCGATCAGATGCTGATCTACAAGTCAGGTTCAGCAGAACTGCCTGGTGATTTCTCTGGCGGGTTGATTCACATCGTTACCAAAGAGCCCGCAGCCGAGGATTTCACCAAGGTTGAGGTAGGTGTTGGCTTTCGCCAGGGAACGACCTTTCAGGATAACGTGGGTCCGAAAGGCAGCAGTACCGATTGGCTAGGTTATGACAATGGCTTCCGCGATCTGCCTGCCGGTTTCCCAACCACTCAGGCGTTGCAAAGCTCAGCTCGTAACTCCAGTTTGCGCGAAAGGTCGGGGCGCTCACTCACGAATAATTTTGAGCCGCTTACCAACTCCACTCCAGTTGATCATGGTTTGAAAGTGACCACTTCCCAGACATTCAATCTGGGCAGGGTGCAAGTGGGCAATTATACGTCTATTGCCTACTCCCGTAGCTACCAGAACTATCAGGCCGAGTTCAACCGATTCAACGAATTCTCGAGCACTACGCTGACGCCTCGCTTTGCGTTTCTCGACAATACTTACACCAATGAAGCGCGGGCCGGTGGTTTGTTCAACTGGAGGTTCGAATTCAACGACCGCCACCAACTGGAGTTCAAGAACTTTTTTGTTCAGTTGGGCGAAACCCGTTCCATTGTTCGCGATGGTAACGACTTCATTCAGCAACCTAATTTTGACCGGCTCAACTATGGTTATTACTACCTCAGCCGTGGCATCTACACGGGCCAGCTTAAGGGCGAGCATAAACTGGGTGAAGCCAACAAGATTACCTGGACGGCCGGTGTAAACAACATCAACAAGTCGGAGCCGGACTACAGACGCTTCCGCACCTTGCGCGATCAGTCCTTCCGCGGCACGGAAGAACCCTACTTCATGCAGTTGCCGCCCAACAGTAATTTGTTTGATGCCAGCCGTTTTTGGTCTTCGCTCAGCGATTTGAGTGTCAACCAGACGTTGAATTTTGAGCACCGCTTCGGGAATCCGGAGGCTAAGCGCACCCCGGCCATCCGGGCAGGTTATCTGGTTGAACTTCGCGAGCGTGACTTCAGCGCGCGCTACCTGAGCTACCTGGCCGTTGATCCGTCTTCAGCTGAAATTCAGAATATCATTCGCGATCCGTTGTCGGATGTCTTTTCCCCGGCAAACATCAATCGAAACACGGGCCTGACTATCGAGGAGGGTACCAATCGCTCCGACTCTTACACCGGAACGAACCAGCTTTTTGCCGGCTACATTAGCGGCACGCTGCCGATCTCGAAATTCGATGTCACGGGGGGCTTGCGCGTAGAACACAACATTCAAAAGCTGGAGTCATTCTCGAACGAGAACCCGGTTAATGTGGAAAATGTAGTAACAGCTTTTTTGCCCTCACTGAATGCAGCGTTTAATCTGACCGACCGCTCCCTGATTCGGGCCGCCTACAGCCGTACGCTCAACCGGCCTGAATTCCGCGAGTTAGCCCCATTCCTTTTCTATCAGTTTGAATTGGACGCCAATATTAACGGAACACCGGATTTGAAAACAGCTTTTGTTGACAACGTGGACTTTCGGTGGGAAATGTATCCGAACCCGGGCGAGCTGTTCAGCATTGGTGGTTTCTACAAAAAGTTCACCGATCCAATCGAATTGTATAACCAAATCGTAGGCGAAAGTCCCCAATTCTTCTATGCCAACTCACCCTCGGCCACTTCATATGGTGCGGAGATTGAATTCCGGAAGTCACTGGCCAGCCTGGGCGTATCCAAGTTCTTGCGCAATACGTCTGTTAACGTCAATGCGGCATTCATTAAGAGTGAAGTGGATGTTGGGGCGCAAGCCACCAACCAGGCCCGCTTCCGGCCGCTTACCGGGCAATCGCCTTACATTATCAATGCCGGTTTGTACTATCAGGATGAAAACGGATTTTCCGCCAACATCGCGTACAACGTATTTGGTCGCAGAATCTTTGTTGTGGGCGATGTGTTGTACCCCACCTGGTTCGAAATGCCACGCAACATTCTTGATCTGCAGATTGCTAAGGAATTTAAGCAGCGCTATGAAGTGAAGCTGAATGTTCAAAACCTGTTGAATGCCACGTATGCGTTCCGCCAGGATAACGCGAATGATAACGAAATTCAGCCGGGTGACCCCATTATGCGAGCCTACCAAATTGGCGCACAATACTCGATCACGTTTGGGGTGAAGTTCAACAAATAGAGTATAGACGGTGATACCATCGAAAGCCCGGGCAACCGGGCTTTTTATTTGTTAACACAAGATGAAAGTGGTAACACTGCCGTAATGAATTGTTAAACGGGTCGTAACGGCTGCCGCAGAAGTGTGGGGTAATTTTGGGACTCCAATTCAAAACTAAACGTAGCATGAAAAAGACATTGAAATTGATGGCCATCTTTATGGCAGTGGCGGGCGTTTTGGCGCTTCAAAGCTGCAATGACGATGATGGCCCCGGGTCTGGCCCGGTGGTTTCGTTAAACAAGACAACGGACCAGAACATTCCGGGATCGACCATCAGCGTGACAGCTGATGTAAATGCGCCAAATGGAGGACGGGACTTGACCGTTTACGTGGCCGGTGTGGAAGAAGACGTGTTGGACATGGGCGGATCAGCTGATTTCAGTGTCGACTATTCATATCAAATTCCGGCAAATGCGATTGTTGGATCAAAAATCATTGTTTCTTTCCAGGCCACCGACAATAGCGATTATTCTTCAGCTGTTGCCAACCTGGTGATCACGGTGGGCGATCCGATCGTGGTGTTGCAGGGCAATTTGGCCACGCAAACGCTGAACAAAGGAGTTCCCTACCTGATCAAAGGACAAACCTTTATCCCGAGTGGCGTAACAGTAACGGTTCAGCCGGGCGCCATCATCAAAGGAGATAAGGCGACCAAGGGAACGTTGATTGTGTCGCCCGGTGGCACATTGGTAGCCAACGGTACCGCTGCCGAACCTATCGTATTCACGTCAAGCCAGGCCGTTGGTGAGCGCGATCGTGGCGATTGGGGCGGAGTTGTTATGCTTGGAAATGCTTTTGTGAATCAATCAACGCTTCCGGCCATTGAAGGTATTTCCCCGGCTCAGGTCTATGGCAACAATACGTCTCCCGCTACCAATGCTACGTCAAACTCCGGAACGCTAAGGTATGTTCGTATTGAATATGCTGGCATTGAACTCTCCCCCAATAATGAAACCAACAGTTTGACCATGGGCGGCATTGGAAGCGGTACCACCATCGAGTATGTTCAGGTGTCGTTCGGTGGTGATGACGGCTTTGAGTGGTTTGGTGGAACTGTAAATGGAAAATATTTGGTGTCCCTTTCCACCTGGGATGATGATTTTGACGTGGATTTTGGATGGAGTGGTAATGTGCAGTATGGACTAGCTGTTCGGAACCCATTCTTTGCTGACCAGTCTGGCTCTAATGGTTTTGAAATCGATAACGGACCGAACGCAAATACAACGTTTCAGGGTGATCTTGCGCGTGCCTGTGACGTAGGTGCAGCTCCGCTACCTGGTCCACCTGAAGTAGTTGCGGTCAATTCAACAGTAGGATGCACCCGCGGTATCTTTTCCAACATCACGATACTTGGTCCTCGTCCAAGCGGCTCAATTGGGTTGTCTGGGAATAATCAGAATGCTATTCACTACCGCAGAAGAAATGCGGTGCAGATACACAACTCCTTCTTGTCGGGCTTCCGTTTGGGTGTCCGTCTGGATGAGGGCGGAACCTGGGCGAACCTGGCATTTACCGGAACGCTTGCCGCAGGTAGTGGGCCGTTGGGAGCTCTGAAGAACAACGTACTCACCATACCAGCGGCAACCCAGACGGGCGCAACTACCGCTACGGATGGAGCTTTTATCACCAGCACATCTGTAACAGCATCCGGCACAGTTCCAGCTTTTTTAAGTGATGCGACAACATTGCGTCAGTATTGGTTAGACAATGGAAATACGTTTACTGTTAGCGCGTCATCCGCAATTCACACTGGATTGGGTATTGATGAAGCAGCAATTTTCTGGGGTACTAAAGGCCGCCCCGGAAATACAACCGGTGCTCCGTTGTATCCCTCAAATCCGAATTTTGCACTCTTAGCGGGGGGCACGCTTTCAACTGGTGCCGTGTTTACGGGCTTGCCCGCGTTCTTCACTTCGGGTACCTTCCGTGGCGCATTTAGCACTACCGACTGGACTGATCAGTGGGCTGAATTCCAACCGGATTCAAAAGTGTATTGATTAGGTTGTTTAGGTTATATCATGAAGACCTGCCGAAAGGCAGGTCTTTCTTTTTAATTTTGAGTGATGAAGCGATTGTTGTTTGTTGTTTTCGCTGCCATGGCCTTGCTTGGCTGCTCAGGAAAAAAGGATTTTACTCCGGCTGCTCACCTTACACCGCAGCAGCAGGATCAGAACATGTGGAAGATCATCCGCTACCTGGCCAAGCCTCCGGAGGGTTTGCTGCCCATGGAGATCTTTTACGCCCAATATGATTCATTCTATCGCGCAGCGCAAAGTTTGCACCGATTGGATGCCTACTACATCGATGGTGATGTCCATTATTTTCTCGTCAGCCGCAGGGCCCCCAGCATCAAAGACAAGCGGGTGGCCACGGGTGGCCGCATGAAATTTGACGAACAAGGCAACCTGACGGAGTACGAAGAAGTATTTCGCACCTGGAAAATGGAGGACGAGGTACTCAAAAAAAAGAGTTTGTTCCTTTTTGATATTCTGGTAACGGGAGGCGATTTGACTCGCTACTACACCGCAAATAATTCCGAAGAGTACATCGAGTTCCCGGACGAGCTAACCTATTTTGATAAAGAGGACCGAAAGTGGAAAGTCAAGGGTGACTAGAAGCCATCTCAAAAATGCTGTCGTCATCCCGGCCTTTGTGCCTGCCTGCGCGTAGCCGCTTCGGAAAAGGCAGGCCGGGATCTCCTTCGGTGTGCTCCACATGAGATGCCGGGATATTCCGACAATTATCGGAACCGGAATGACATAAGTTGATCTCTTGGTATTTTTGAGATGGGCACTAATTAACCTTCCGCTGCCGCTCTTTGTGTGAGTTGAGCACTTCCTTGATTCG
>DAIPHR010000211.1:0-5411 GCA_036771215.1 Cyclobacteriaceae bacterium | reverse complement strand
CACTCTATCGCGCGGACAGCCTGGTGAAAACCCTGACCGAAGGGATTCGTACGTCCACACCCCACGCTTTTCATATTTCACAACTGCACGGCAGCCTCGATGCCCTGTTGCTGGCAGCCGTTTCCAAAAGCTTGCGCAGCAGCCATGTGGTGGTGCTGGCGGATAAAGAAGAAGCCGCTTATTTCCTCAATGATCTCCAGCATGTAGGCGGGGAGAAAGAAGTCTTGTTCTTCCCGATGTCGTACAAGCGGCCGTACGAGTATGACGAAACGGAAAACGCCAACATTCTGATGCGGGCCGAGGTGCTGGCCGAACTGAGCGCTCACCCCGAGGGTCGTTTGGTGGTCACCTACCCCGAGGCGCTGTCCGAAAAAGTAATCACCAAGAAATCGCTGGCCTCCAACACCTTCGTGGTTAAAAAGGGTGAAAAATTGGACACGCAGTTCCTTGAGGAGTTTTTCCACGAATACGATTTTGAAAAAACCGATTTCGTTTACGAAGCGGGTCAGTTTGCTGTGCGCGGAGGCATCATCGATGTATTTTCGTACGCGCACGAATTGCCGTTTCGAATTGAGTTATTTGGCCCGGAGGTTGACAGCATTCGCAGTTTCGACCCCGGCTCGCAGCTATCGGTGGAAACGCTGGAGGTGGTGAGCCTGATGCCCAACGTGCAAACCCGTTTGGTACAGGAGGAGCGCCAGTCGCTGCTTGAATTTGTCAGCCCCCATACGCGGCTGTGGCTTCGCGATACCGCTCACACGCTGGATGTGATCAATCGCTGTTTCGAAAAGGTATCCGACAGTTTTGACCAGATTTTGCGCGACAGTGGCACGCGCCTGGCCCTGCAACCGGAGCAACTCTTTGTGACACGCGACAGTTTAGCGCAGCAACTCGAACGCCTCCAGCGTATTGAATTTGGCACACGTGCTTTCTTTAAACCCCACCAGACATTCGCGTTCCCGTCTTCCGCACAACCTTCCTTCAATAAAAATTTCGAATTGCTGGCCAAAGACCTGGTGGAACGACAGCTACAAGGCTATACCAACTTCATTGCAGCCGAGCAACCCCGCCAGCTTGAGCGCCTCCATGGCATTTTTGCCGAGCTCCATCCGGAACTTACGTTCCGCGCACTTGACTTTCCGCTCCGGCAGGGATTCGTAGACCACTCACTCAAAGTGGCCTGCTACACCGATCATCAGATTTTCGAACGCTTTCATCGTTCGCGCGAAAAAGAAAAATTCTCGAAGAGCAAGGCCCTTACCTTTCGTGAATTACAATCGCTGCAGCTTGGTGATTTCATCGTGCACATCGATTACGGTATCGGCAAGTTTGCCGGGTTGGAAAAAAAGCAGGTTAACGGCAAAGAGCAGGAAGCCATTCGCCTGGTATTTCGCGATGATGATATCCTGTACATCAACATCCACGCGCTCCATAAAATCTCACGCTACTCCGGTCGGGAAGGCACACCACCCCTGGTGAGCAAGCTGGGTAGCGGTGAGTGGGAGAGCAAGAAGAACAAGGTCAAAAAGAAAGTAAAGGACATTGCCAAAGAGTTAATTTCGCTATACGCCAAGCGAAAAACAGCGCCCGGTTTTGCCTTCAGCCCGGACAGCTTCCTGCAGGCCGAACTGGAGACATCCTTTATCTACGAAGACACCCCCGATCAGGCCAAAGCCACCGAAGATGTAAAACGCGACATGGAGCAAGGCCACCCCATGGATCGCCTGGTGTGCGGAGATGTGGGTTTCGGCAAGACGGAAGTGGCCATACGGGCGGCTTTCAAAGCGACAGCCGATGGCAAACAGGTGGCCGTGCTGGTGCCCACAACCATTCTCGCCATGCAGCACTTCCGCACGTTCTCCGAGCGGCTCGCCAATTTTCCCGTGAAGATTGAATACGTTTCACGTTTCAAAACAGAAAAAGAAATCAAGGAGATTCTTGTAGGCGTAAAAGACGGCTCCGTCAACATCATCATCGGCACGCACCGCGTGGTGAGCAAAGATGTGGAGTTCAAAAACCTCGGCCTGTTGATTGTTGATGAAGAACAGAAGTTTGGTGTAAAAGTAAAGGACCGCCTCAAGGAACTACGGGTGAATGTTGACGTGCTCACCCTCACTGCCACCCCCATTCCGCGCACGCTGCACTTCAGCCTTATGGGTGCGCGCGACCTGAGCATCATCTCCACACCTCCGCCCAACCGGCAGCCCGTTACAACAGAGCTCCATGTATTTGGCGAGGCCATCATACGCGATTCGGTGAGCCGCGAATTGCGCAGAAACGGACAGGTTTTTTTCGTGCACAACCGCATCAGCGATATTGAACAAGTGGGCAATCTCATTTTCAAGCTGGTGCCGGATGCACGCATCGGCATTGCGCATGGGCAAATGGAAGGCGACCGCTTGGAAAAAGTCATGCTGAAGTTTATTGAAGGTGACTACGATGTGCTGGTCAGCACCAACATTATCGAATCCGGGCTGGATATTCCCAACGCCAACACCATCATCATCAACAATGCCCACTTGTTTGGGCTCAGCGACCTGCACCAAATGCGAGGCCGCGTAGGGCGGTCGAATAAGAAGGCCTTTTGCTATTTGCTTACACCGCCCACGTCCGTGCTCACCAGCGACTCGCGTAAACGCCTGGCCGCACTCGAAGAGTTTTCTGAACTGGGCGATGGATTCAAGGTGGCGATGCGCGACCTTGACATTCGGGGCGCGGGCAACCTGCTGGGTGCCGAACAAAGCGGATTCATCAACGACCTCGGCTTCGAAACCTATCACCGGATTCTCGATGATGCCATTCAGGAACTGAAGGAAACGGAATTCCGGGAATTGTTCGCCTCCGACCTGGCGGAAAAAGCTAAACTGATTGTGCCGGATTGCATCATTGAAACCGACCTCGAAATTCTGATTCCCGAGACCTACGTAAGCAACACCAGCGAACGCTTACACCTCTATGCAACCCTGGATAACATTAAGGACGAACCCGCGCTGGAAAGCTTTCAGGAATCCTTGCGTGATCGCTTCGGGCCGGTGCCCAACTCCGTTGAGCAACTGATTGAAACCGTGCGCGTGCGTTGGCTGGGCGAAGAACTGGGCTTCGAAAAAATCTCGCTGAAAAATGGCAAGCTACGCGGGTATTTCCTGTCTGGCCGCGAGGATTACTTCAAAAGCGAAGTGTTCGGCCGCATTCTGGAGTTCGTGCAAACGCATTCCAAAACCTGCCGCATGAAAGAAACCAGCGGAAAACTCGTGCTCACACTGGATCCGATTGAAACAGTAAAAGATGCCTTGCGCCACCTTCATCACATGACCGGCAAATTGAGTTCTGCCAGCGAAATCATATCCAGATAAGGCTCCATGCCTGCGCGTGAATCGAAGGCATTAACAAGCTGTACCTTTTTTTGTACTGGTGAATAGAAAATTTCCATGAAGTACCCCGAACCGGAGTACAGGTAAACTTTCAGGCCATTGGCCTCGCGGGTTGCGATATAATCACCGTGCTGGACAACCCAGTTACACTTCTGGTCAAATGAAAACTGCAAAAAGTCACTCAGGGTATTCATACATCTGTACTCCAGGGTAGGTCAATAGCTAGGAAAAAGCTATGCCAACGGCCTCGCGCACCCGTTGGGGCGCTCAGCGCATTCCCTTTTTCCCGGGTTGGCTTCATACTTTTCCGGATTTGGGAGCGTTTAAATCAGGCCGAGAGTTAGATTAAGAATTGATCAATAAAAAGTTTTCGCTTTGGAAAACATGTCATTATCTCTCTATATTAGCGGTTCCTTTAACCCAAAAGGTAAAAAAATGAAGCTAGTTCGTTCACTTTTTCTGGTTGTCAGCCTGTCAACCATTCTTACATCGTGCTTCCTTGCCAACCAGGGAGCCAAGCCCACGGCCCAAAATCCAGGGGAGTTAAGCACGGCTACAGGCCTGCGGTATGATTTGAGAGAAGAAGGCGATGGTCGCTTTCAGGTAGCTCAGTTCGATCAGCAGCCGGATGCCCCGAATATGGTGTTTATTGAGGGTGGCCGCGCGGTTATGGGGTCATTTGAAGAAGATGTGATGTCGTTTCGCGACAACGTGGAGCGCACGGTATCAGTCGCTTCCTTTTATATGGATGAGACCGAAATCGCCAATATTCACTGGCTGGAGTACCTCCATTACCTGAACAATGACTCCACTCCAAAAGATGGTGGTATAGCCTATCGCGCAGCCCTGCCCGATACGCTGGTTTGGCGCTCGAAACTGGCCTTTAACGACCCCTATGTCGAGCATTACCTCCGCTATCCCGGTTTTCGGTACTACCCGGTGGTTGGCGTTACCTGGAATCAGGCCAACGTTTATGCCCGGTGGAGAACGGACAAAGTCAACGATGAATTGTATAAGAATTCAGGCCGCGATGACCGCCCCGAAGCATCGGCCGGTGGGCGCATTCCACTCGAAACAGGCTTGGTAGTTCCCGATTACCGCCTGCCCACCGAAGCCGAGTGGGAGTACGCGGCTCAAGCACTCATTGGGACCCAGTGGCTGGATGAAATGCAAACCCATCAGCGTCTCTATCCGTGGGATGGTCATGCCTTGCGGAATCCATACGGAAAGCAAATGGGCTACTTCCTGGCTAACTTCAAGCGCGGCCGGGGTGATTATGCAGGTATTGCCGGACGCCTGAATGATGGTGCTCTGATTACCTCGTATATATACGAGTTTCCTCCGAACGATTACGGCCTGTACAATATGGCCGGTAACGTGAGTGAGTGGGTAATGGATGTTTATCGCCCGCTTTCCTATCAGGATGTGGATGACCTTAACCCGATTCGCAGAGATGACTTCCTTGACAGCCACGGTGGGTATCGCAATCAATACAGCAAGACTCCTAAAGATTCAACAGCCACCAATCCGGAGGTCACCACACGTACCATACGTTCGTACACGTACGAAAAAAATCCAGAGGGGTTCATTTCATTGATCTCTGACAAGTCGCGTGTATACAAAGGTGGAAGTTGGAAAGATGTGGCGTACTGGATGTCACCCGGCACACGCAGATTCCTGGATCAGGATTCAGCAACGGCTACGGTTGGTTTCCGTTGTGCGATGATCCGTGCCGGTTCGAACTACTAAAACTCAAAAAAGAGATATCAGAAAAAGCCTCCGCTCGGGAGGCTTTTTTATGCTCACTGCGCCTCGCCTATGCAAGCTACGCTATATTGACGAGCACCATGTTTGAGCAAAGCCCGCCCGCAGGCCGCTACCGTAGCGCCTGTGGTAATGACATCATCAACAAGCAAAACGTGCTTACCCTGAATGGCATCCGATGAGGTGACAGCTAAAACATGCTCCACGTTGCGCCAGCGTTCGATCCGGTTACGTTTCGTCTGCGTCTCGTGGCGCTGCTTGCGAATGGAGATTGAC
>DAIPHR010000210.1:5346-5425 GCA_036771215.1 Cyclobacteriaceae bacterium | reverse complement strand
TATCGCGCTTGGTTTGGGACCAAGAGATCGTCAGTTCGAATCTGGCCACCCCGACTTCCCTTTTTTTGGTCCGGTAGCT
>DAIPHR010000210.1:0-5246 GCA_036771215.1 Cyclobacteriaceae bacterium | reverse complement strand
TCGATGACATCGGCCATCCGGTATCGCGTGGCGCCTAGGCGCCAAGATCGTCAGTTCGAATCTGGCCACCCCGACTTCCCTTTTTTTGGTCCGGTAGCTCAACTGGATAGAGCATCAGCCTTCTAAGCTGACGGTTCGGGGTTCGAGTCCCTGCCGGATCACTTGTTGACTATCCGCAGGTTTTTTGCCCCTCATGGGATTTATCGTTTACATCCTGTTCAGCGAAAGAACCAAGAGGTACTATTCCGGACAAACACAAGATCTTGAAAACAGGCTCAATGAACACAACCGCGGGGAAACATCTTCGCTGAAAAGCGGGATCCCATGGACGCTGGTTTGGAGTTATTCCTGTGCATCTCGATCGGAAGCCATGCAACTCGAAAAAAAAATCAAGAAAAGAGGTGCCGGCCGCTTTCTCGATGACATCGGCCATCCGGTATCGCGTGGCGCCTAGGCGCCAAGATCGTCAGTGGCCACCCCGACAAAAGCCTCTCCATAACCGGGGAGGCTTTGTCGTTTATGGGCTTTGTGGTTTACATTTTATTCAGCGCATCAACACGCGCGCAGACGTCTAGACCTAGTCAATCGCGTCCACTCGTGATTGCTCGCCCTCTTTCCTCCAACCGATCAAACAGCTTGCGAACGCCTCCGGGCGCTCCGAATCGGTAGCCAGCAAAAACATGATAGATCGTCCGGTATTCCCGTGTGGTGGCAATTCCTTCGGCTTGATCAAACTGCGTCCAATCGCCTTGCGCGATGACCCCGGCAAAAAATCGGCTGCCGTTATACCCACAACCCAGACGCGCGTCAAACCGACCTAACGGATTCTGTTGCCGCGTGCTAACACCCCCGGTTTGATCACGCGTGAAGATCTTCGAAAAAACGTATCCAACACCTGCCTGAACACCGGCTGTTGCAAAAAAACTTTCACGCCAGACAAACGTGTAATGATATCCGGCTCCCACCATAAGTTCAAGGTTATCTGATCGCTGCGATCTGCTTGTGGGGGTCAATAGCGGAGTTTGATCATCAACAACATAAAAACGATACACCGCGCGTGGAATAAAACTGCCTGCACTTTTTAGCTGACGCTCGGTTTGCAGGGTGAGTGCACGCACCGAAAACCGTGGGTTGAAGGAATACCCCGAAGTGCCCTCCAGGCTGGTTACGACCAGATCAGGAAACTTGCGATAAGGGTCTCCCGCTTTCCATGCCGGATCAATTTCACCCGTGTTGGCCAGATAATAACCGCGCGTGCGCTGGTATCCAAGATCGTGAAACCAATGAGGTAGTAGCAAAGCAACGCCAAACCCACGCACCCGGCTGGCGCCTTTTTCTGCGTCATCGCCATTGCCTGGCAGCCAATCGGCTGCATAGCCAAAACGAAAAGAGAGAAAGCGATAGTTAATGCTCAAGTCAGTTTGCGCAGCCACATTCGGGCGAATGTCCGGACTGAAACCTGAGTTTTGAACAGTGAAAGCCTGTGTTCGGCTGTTGAAGTCAGCCTTCAACAAAAGCCGATCACGCAAACTTTGAACCCATTGGCTCCGATCATGTCGGCTCACCGAGTCGGCCGTTTGGGCATGACTTGCTTTGCTCCAACCCGAGCAGCCAGTTAACGCGCAGAGCGCAAAAAGTTGAAAGCGGGAAATCATCAAAAGCCAACGAATCAAATATACAGCTGTTTACGTTCCATTATCAGCAATCCGTATTTTTGCCGGCTATGTCGTGGTTCAGGTCGTTTGGCATTCAGGAATGGGTGTGGGTGGGCGTCTTCCTTCTCGCCTATGGGCTGTATGTTTGGCGCATCTTCAAAATAGGCCGGCAATTGAATACACCCATTAGCACCGTTTTCATCAAATTGGTTGGTCGGTCACTTTTTTTTGCACTACTGATTACCGCATTTCTGGGGCCGGTGCTGGGTGACGCCCAACGTGAAGTGAAGTCAGTGGGCAAAGACATTTTGCTTTGTGTCGATCTGTCCAAATCCATGGACGCCCGCGACATTGCACCCACGCGGCTGGAAAAAATCAAATTTGAGCTCAAGCGTATCGTAAGCGAATTCAACAGTGATCGTTTAGGCGTCATTATTTTTTCGTCCGAGGCGTTTATGCAAAGTCCCCTCACCTACGATCAAAATGCACTCAACCTGTTCATCGAAGCGCTGAACACAAACCTCGTACCCACGTCAAGTACGGATTTCGGTCCGCCCCTTGAGATGGCCTTGAGCAAATTGCAGACAGACGAAGGAAGGCAGGTGCAGCAAAAATCAAAAGTGATCATCCTGATCAGCGATGGCGAAGATTTTGGCGAACAAACCGATGAGGCGGTCCAAAAAATAAAAGACGCAGACATTAAAGTGTTTACCCTGGGGGTTGGCACCGAACAGGGAGCCCAGATCAACACCGGTAAAGGCGTACCTGCCCTCACGCGCCTGGTAGCCACGCACTTGAAGGAAGTGGCCGAAAAATCCGGTGGTCAGTACTTCGAAATTAATGACAGCCGCAACGATGTAAACCGACTGATCACGGCCATTAACAACATTGAAGGCGAACTGCGCGACACCCGGGTGATCGATGTATCGGCTAACCGATACCACCTACTCCTGCTGCCGGCCCTCCTTCTCCTTTTGTTCGATATATTTGTGAACGTGAAAACGGTACGGATATGAAGGGTTTGTGGCTGTTGGCGATCGTAGCCTTTCTGGGAATTGATCCCCGAACGGTTAGCCGTATCAACAGCCTCAAAGAGCAGGCCCGCAAAGCGTATTCGGCTGGCGACTATACCACGGCCTCGCGCATTTACCGCACCCTGGTGGACTCGCTTGGAGTTTCGGAAGAAGAAGTAAAACTCAACTTGGCTCATGCGTTGTTTGCGGCCAACGATTCCAGCGCAGCTGACCGGTACCAGCCGCTGACCGTCAGCCGGAATACCCCGTTGCGCTCCATCGCCCAACAACAAATGGGCGTACTATCCAGCCGTAGCGGCAACCTGGAAGGCGCCCTGGATTGGTTTAAACAGGCCCTGCGGGCGAACCCGGCTAATGAAGACGCCCGTTACAACTATGAGTTGGTGAAGAAAAAGCTGGAGGAAAAAAGAAAGTCAGATGGAAAAAATAACAAGAACGAGGAACCATCAGACTATGCAAAAGAGTTGAAGCGTTTAGCCGAGGAGTTGGTCCGTCAAAGAAAATACTCCGAAGCTTTCAACCTGATGCAAGAGGGTTTAAAAAAGGATCGAACTGTGGCGTATTTTGATGAGTTCATTAAGCGCCTGAAGGATGTAAGTGAAATCAACAAATGATGTTCCGTCTGGCAATTGTCTTTCTGGCCCTTTCACCCCTGGTTGGTTTGTCCCAAACCGCAGATGTGTACTTTCATGCCGCGGCCAAACAGTACATCGATGCCCAGGATCAAATTGCCAAGAATACACTCGAAACCGGGCTGAGGCGCTTCCCCAATGATCCAAAACTGAGAGGCCTGCGTGACAAGATCAAGGAAGACGAAAAGAAGGAGCAAGAAGAAAAGAAACAACAAGAGCAAAAAGATCAGCAGAACAAAGACAAAAACGATAAGCAGGATAAGGAGGAGAAAGAAAAAGAGCAGCAACAAAAGAACGATCAAAAAGAAAAAGAGGAACAACAGCAGGACGAACAGCAAAAGAAAGACGAAGAGAAAAAAGATCAGCAGAAATCAGAGGAGGAAAAGGAGTCCGAAAAGAAAGAGCAGCAGAACCGTGACTTTGAAAAAAAACTGGAAGAGATGAAGATCACGCCCGAAAAGGCGAAGATGATTCTGGAAGCCATGAAAAATCAGGAAAAACAATATCTCCAGCAGAACAAACGCAAGGCCACCAAGCCACGCAACACCAATAAACCACAGTATTAATCTATCACCATGAGCAAAGAAGTGTATATCGTGTCAGCCGTGCGTACACCCATCGGCAGCTTTGGCGGCAACCTCGCCCCGTTATCGGCCGTTCAATTGGGCGCTATCGCAGTAAAGGGGGCCCTGAAACAAATTCAACTGGAACCCCACCAGGTTCAGGAATTGTTTTTTGGCAACGTGATTTCGGCCGGACTGGCCCAGGCACCCGCTACGCAGGTAGCCGTAGGTGCGGGGTTGGGATATAACATCCCCTGCACACTGGTGAACAAAGTTTGTGCTTCGGGCATGAAGTCCATTATGTTGGGCGCGCAATCCATCATGCTCGGCCAAAACGATGTAGTCGTAGCTGGCGGCATGGAGAGCATGAGCAATATCCCCTACTACCTGACCAAGGCCCGGTACGGTTATAAGTACGGCAACGGTGAATTGCTCGATGGATTAACCTACGATGGGTTGACCGATGTGTACAACCATTGTGCGATGGGTGTGTGTGCCGATAACACCGCCAAGGAGATGAGCATCACTCGCCAGCAGCAGGATGCCTATGCTCTTCAATCGTATAAACGATCGGCCGAAGCCTGGAAAGCCGGCAAGTTCAAGGAAGAAGTTATTCCCGTTGAAATCATCGGTAAGAAAGGTGATGTTACCCTCTTTGGCGAAGACGAAGAGTACAAGAACGTCAACTTCGATAAGATCCCCGGCTTGAAACCGGTGTTTACGAAAGAGGGTACCGTAACGGCCGCTAATGCATCCACCATTAATGACGGGGCGGCAGCGGTCGTGCTCATGAGCAGGGAGAAAATGCAGGAACTCGGCCTGAAACCGATCGCCAAGATTCGGGGCTTTGCCGATGCCGCTCATGATCCCATGTGGTTCACCACGGCACCCGCGCTGGCGATCCCGAAAGCCATGAAGATGGCGGGCGTTAACGCTAAGGATGTTGCCTACTATGAAATCAATGAGGCCTTTTCGGCTGTGGCAATTGCCAACAACATAAAACTCGGGCTGGACGAAAGCAAGGTAAACGTCAATGGAGGCGCAGTAGCGCTGGGACATCCGCTGGGTGCCTCGGGTGCGCGCATTACCATTACACTGGCCAGCGTGCTGAAGCAGAACAACGCGTCCATCGGAGTAGCCGGCATTTGCAACGGTGGCGGTGGCGCCTCTGCGCTGGTGCTCGAAAAGGTATAACAACAATCCGGCCTTCTCCTCGTTTTTCATTCGCTATGCGGATTGTCTTCTGTTTTGTCCTGGTTGGCTTAAGCTTGGGATCGGCATTTGCCCAGAAGAATGTGCGGACCTATCACGACCCCATGCAACGCCAGGTTCATGAAGCCTACTTCGTGTCCGTGGCGGATG
>DAIPHR010000209.1:0-5434 GCA_036771215.1 Cyclobacteriaceae bacterium | reverse complement strand
GTATAACTGGATCGATGTCTGTCACCACTCCGTTTTATTCGGGCACCTATTTGTAGACCTGAGCCTGGACCCAAAAATAAATCGAGGAGCAAGCGATGGTCAGCCGTTATATCATCAACTGCTTCAAAAAGATCCGCGTTCGTGAGTTTGATGAACACGGACCCCGAACGGTGCAGGCGGGCAACCTGCTGCATTTGAAGACGGAGTTCACGGTTGCCACCCGCGCCATCAACTTTCCTCAGCTGGCCTCAGTCATGCTCAACCTGCTTCACCCCACATCCGCTGTATGTGGTATGCCGCTGACGGAGGCCCTGCATTTTCTGGCCGAACGGGAAGGTATGGACCGGGAACTGTATGGCGGATATTGGGGGCCCGTCAATATTGACAGCGAAACCAATCTCTTTGTCAACCTGAGGTGCATGAAAGTCTCGGAAAAATCGGCTACGTTGTTTGCCGGAGCCGGAGTAACACTCGACTCCATACCGGAAGCCGAATGGGATGAGACGGTGTGGAAGATGAATACCTTGCTTAACGTAATTCGATCCTAAGCGTGCGCCTTCAGCCCATTTACGATATCGCGGAAGTGTGTGCGCACTGGGGCGTGCGGGAGGTCGTCATCAGTCCGGGATCGCGAAGCGCGCCACTTACCCTGGCTTTCGTGCGTCATGGCGGCTTTCAAACGCGGGTTTTCCCGGACGAACGCAGCGCGGCCTACATTGCCTTGGGCATAGCCCGTAATACCCGACAACCGGTGGTGTTGATTTGCACCTCGGGCACGGCTGCGTTGAACTTTTCACCCGCCATCTCAGAAGCCTTCTTTCAACAGGTACCGCTTCTGGTGCTTACGGCCGATCGCCCGGCTGAATGGACGGCCCAGCAAGACGGTCAAACCATTTACCAGGAGTCCGTGTATGGTCGCCATGTGAAAAAATCATTTTCGCTGCCAGCGGATTACGACCACGCTGACGCGCGTTGGATGATTAACCGATCGATCAACGAGGCGACCGCATTGACGACCGAACGGCCGGCCGGGCCTGTTCACGTGAATGTGCCGTTGCGGGAGCCTTTGTATCCCGCCAAAAATGAAACAGCCCACCCACGTGCCGCAGTAAAGGTTCAAAAGCATTGGCCACCCTCCTATCAACTTGACGACACACAAATTGCAGCCTTGCGCGATGACATCAGACGATACGAGCGGGTATTGATCGTGGCGGGCCAGCAGTCACTGAATGGCCGCCTTCGACAGTTGTTGGGTAAGTTTATCTCAGAGTCGAATGCTGTGCTGGTCGGTGACATCCTGTCCAATCTCCACGGGCTTAACGATAACATTCGGTTGGCCGATAACTTTCTCGCCCTGGCAACCGATGCCGACAAAAAGCAACTTCAGCCCGATTTCCTGATTACGTTTGGCCAGTCCATCATTTCGAAACAGGTCAAACTTTTTTTGCGAAAGTATCCTGCCCGCGATCATTGGCACATTCAGGAAGCAGGTTCAGTGGCAGACCCCTACCAGTCCGTGAGCACGGTGATTCGGTGTAGCCCCGAATTTTTCTTTCAAAAACTTCACGCTTCCTCCCGATCGGATTTTCGTGAGATGTGGCAAGCACGGGAAATTAAAACACGCGCAGGCATTGCCTCGTTTATGGCGCGTGGCACCCGTCATGAACTTGGTGTCGTGCACGACACGCTGGCATCTTTGCCGGCTGGCACCCACTTACACCTGGCCAACAGCATGGTGGTGCGCTACGCCAATTACCTGGGCTTATCGAATCTTCAGGCGGATGTGGAAGTGTTCAGCAACCGGGGCACCAGTGGCATTGATGGTTGCACCAGTTCGGCCATGGGCCATGCACTCACCAGCGACAACCCTCAGGTGTTGCTGACGGGCGATATGGCATTTTTGTATGACCGAAACGCCTTCTGGCATAACTACGCCTACCCAGTATTGAAAACCATCGTATTGAACAACCACGGGGGTATCATCTTCAACATGATTGATGGTCCCGGAGATGTGGCCGAAGCACAAGAATACTTTGTCACCCGTCAACTAAAAAAGGCGCGCGCAGTAGCCGAGGAGTATGGGCATGCCTATCAACATGCCACGGAAGTCAACTATGAGAAAACCATGATCCACCAGCTGCTGCAGCCAACCGCCCAGCCGGCCGTGCTGGAGTTCGAAAGCAGCCAGGAATGGAATATTGCTTCGTTTCAGGAATTCAAAAAAGAAATTCAGTCAAAACTATGAGTCATACTAAATGGAAAACGGTTATTGAATACAGGGAAATACTATTTCAAAAATCGGATGGAATCGGGCGAATCAGTATTAACCGCCCGGAAAAGCATAATGCCTTTACGCCCCTTACCGTAAAGGAAATGATTGATGCCATGACGATTTGCCGGGAAGATCCGGAAATCGGTGTCATCATTCTGACAGGCGAAGGCGGTAAAGCGTTTTGCAGTGGTGGCGATCAAAGTGTGCGCGGCCATGGCGGTTATGTCGGCAGCGATTCGGTGCCTCGCCTGAATGTGCTGGATCTGCAAAAACTCATTCGCTCGATACCCAAACCGGTGATTGCCTCGGTGGCGGGGTGGGCCATTGGTGGTGGTCACGTCTTGCACGTGGTGTGCGACCTGACCATTGCGGCAGAAAATGCGCGCTTCGGCCAAACCGGCCCCAAGGTGGGCAGCTTTGATGGCGGATTTGGCGCGTCCTACCTGGCCCGCATTGTCGGTCAAAAGAAGGCCCGAGAAATCTGGTACCTGTGCGATCAATACAATGCCCAGGAGGCGTTGGAGATGGGACTGGTAAACAAAGTGGTACCGTTGGAAAAACTGGAGGAGACTACCGTGGATTGGGCACGAAAAATTCTGAAAAAGAGTCCGCTCGCCATTCGTATGCTCAAATGCGCCTTCAATGCCGAGTTGGACGGACAAGCGGGTATTCAGGAACTGGCCGGCAATGCGACCCTTCTGTATTACCTCAGTGACGAAGCGAAAGAGGGTAAGAATGCGTTCCTGGAAAAACGTGAGCCAGACTTTTCCAAGTTTCCGAAGTTCCCCTGATGGATCAGGTGTGGCTCAACGGGCGTTGGATCTCCTGGCGAGACGTGCAGGCGGGTGTTCGGGGAGTCAGTGATTTTGAAAATAAGCTGATCGACTTCTGGCTGCAATGGGAGTCGGGTGTTGCCGATTTTGTGTTTTACACCTCCGGCAGTACAGGTGCGCCCGGTGCCATTTCATTCAAACGCGAGCAGCTGATCCTCAGCACGCGCGCATCCGCGCGCGCGCTGCATTTAGCTCCCCATCAGCGAGCCCTCTTGTGCCTGCCCATGGATTTTGTGGCCGGCAAAATGATGATGGTGCGGGCACTCGTGAACAATCTTCAACTGATCGCAGTCGAACCCTCGACCCGCCCACTTGAAAATATTCCAGATGAGTTGCTTCCCCACTTCGCAGCTTTCGTGCCCAATCAGGTAGACCAACTCTTGCTTGATCCGGCCCGGAGCGCACAAATCAGCACAGTCATCATTGGCGGGGCAGCATTGCCACCAACTCTCCGGCACAAGATCAGCGAACTTCCAAACGCCTGGTATGCCACCTACGGCATGACCGAGACCTTAACGCACATTGCGCTGCAGCGACTCAATGGCCCCGATCGTCAATCTCGGTTTCACTGCCTGCCGGATATCTACGTGCGGCTTGATGACCGCGAATGCCTTGTTATATCGACTCCGCTATCGGCCACGCCCGTTTTCACCCATGATGTTGCGTGCGTCTACTCACCCACGGAATTCGAAATTCTCGGCCGTTGGGACAATGTTATCAACAGCGGAGGCGTCAAAGTCACACCTGAAATGGTGGAAGAAAAACTTGCTCCGCTGATGGAAGCAAGGCTACCTGGCCGGTCCTACTTCGTGGCGGGTATTGAACACGCCACGCTTGGCCAGGCGGTGAGTCTGATCGTTGAGGGCGAACCATTGCCTAACGAGATGATGACTGAACTGGAACAGGAACTCAGACTCCGCGTGCCAGGCCTCGATCGCCCGCGGCAAATTCATTTCGTGCCGTCATTTGTGCGAACTCCGGCATTGAAGATCAAACGAGGCGAGACATTGAAAAAAGTCGCCCGCTAAATCAGAAACTGCCGGCCGCTCCGGATCACCGGAGGGCACGACAGAATCATTCGCTATGGTTTAACTTTTGATGCTTTTAACTCGCGTAACTCCTTTTGGAGTTCCAACACCGTGCTGGCCAACTCCTCCACCGCCATGTCGGGCTTTTGGTCGGGGTCCGGAAACTGCACGGAGATATACGCTTTGGCCGACCAAATCTCATTCACTTCTTCTGCGGGCAACTGATATGGGGCATACTGACGATTATCGGAAACCAGGAAAAGATGGCCGGTATCCTTTACATAATTGAATACTCGCTTATACACTATTCCATCCTTTTTTGTCACCAAAACGTAGGTGCGGCCACTTTTTACCGATCGCAAATCATCGATATACTCCCCCACCACAATCGAGCCTGAGGTCAGCGGCAACATGGAATCTCCTTTGATCTCAAAGGCCCGATACGTGCCCGAACCGAGCATCGGCAGCCTGAAATGGGGCAATTCCTTCACAAATTCCGGATCGCCAAACCCATTGAGATAGCCCGCGGCAGCCTTTACGGGCACATATTCAATATTTTCACGTTCGGACGAATCCATTGTCACCACCAGCACCTCGCCTCCTCTTTTCAGTTTATCCTTCTCCTGCCCTAAAAACTCCTCGAGCGATAGGCCGAACAGGGTGGCCATTTTTTGCAGAAGTTCCAGTCGCGGCTCGGCACGGCCTTCTTCATACGCGCCCACCAGCGATCGCTTGATATCCAAACGGCTCGCCAACTGGTCCTGCGTCAATCCCAGCTTCTTTCGATTCTCGCGAATAAGCTCGTTCAAGGGTTTAGGCTGCTTCATGGTATTTGCGTTTGAACAGGAAGATACGATTCGCCCGAACCTCGCGGCTTCGTAGCGAGAACAAATTCGGCTGGAAGTACCTGTCCGGACTTGCAGCAGCCCCCACGTGCCGGCTGATTTTCATAACCACCTCCTGGAGCGGAGTCCGTGGTTCGGCCAGCAAATACCCATACCAATCGCCTTCCGGACCGGACGTGGAGAAATGGATCTGGTATCGCCCGGAGGGCAATTTCTTCGACTGCAGCTTGATCTTGGGCTCCATTGCTAATATTTTTAGCAATTAAGCCTTAATTTTATTTGATTACAAAAAAAATTAGCTTAAATTTCAAAATGGCTGAATTTAGCGGCTCTTTCGGGCTTTTTTGTGCCCGAAAACCACCCGTTCACTAAATCACTCAAGTCCTAAATTCAAATAGAAGGCCCTATGACAAACCCACGTCACTTTTCCGGACCTGCGCGATTCTTTTTGCATGT
>DAIPHR010000208.1:0-5442 GCA_036771215.1 Cyclobacteriaceae bacterium | reverse complement strand
AACAGGCGATTCACAAGCGTGCATGACAGCCTTTTTGCCAAAGCCGTGGTGATGAGAGCAGCTCACCGAAAATTACGCCCTTCCGACCAGATTTTGGTTTGTGCTGCAGGCCTGCTTTTCTCCCCATCTCCTGTGGAGCCGGGGCCGGGAGGTGCGGTCCTGCGCGGATCGTGGATGGCTGTCTTCTCATCGGCCCGCGAAGCGGCCACGGCCAGCTCGCGCTGCATCTGCGGGGTAAGCGTGCGCAGCAGAGCCGATACATCGAAGCAGCGCTTCACGATTACGTGAATCACCTCGCCTTCTTTCTGCACCGTGCCCTCGGCCAGCAGCAGGCGCGCCTGAATGATTTCCTTACGGTACACATCAAACTGCTTTTCAAAGATCACCAGGTTGGCCACGCCCGTTTCATCTTCCAGCGTCACAAAACATACACCCTTGGCGGTGCCGGGCCGCTGCCGGATCAGAATCAGGCCCGCTACTTTCACCGGGGCACCGTTCTGGGCGGTGGCCAGCGCTGCCGTGGCCGTAACGCGCAGTTGCTCTAAGTGCGGGCGCAGAAAATGAACAGGGTGCGCCTTCAGCGACAGCGAGGTGGCGGCATAGTCGTGCACCACGTGTTCGGAGAGTGCCATGTCCGGCAATTCCACGGCAGGCTCTTCCATCAGGCCACTGCCAAAAACAGCCGTGGGCTTTTCCTGGGTCGATACCTGCCACAGCGCCTGCCGCCTGTCGTGCTGCAACGAACGGAACGCATCGGCATCGGCCAGTTTTTCCAGTGTGGCCTCCCCTAATGCTAAGGCATGCAGCTGCTGAACCGAGGTGAAGCCGCTGCCGCGGGCCTGCTCCAGCAGCCGGATGTCGTCTTCGCGCAGGCCCTTCACCTGCCGGAAGCCCAGCCGCAGGGCACAGTACTTCCCCGCCTTTTCTTCCAGGTGATGATCCCAGGTGGAGTAGTTCACATCCACGGGCCGCACCTCCACGCCATGCTTGCGGGCATCGGTCACCAGCTGGGCCGGCTGATAAAAGCCCATGGGCAAACTGTTCAGCAGCGCGCAGGTAAACACATCGGGATAATAGCACTTCAGCCAGGCCGACACATACACCAGCAACGCAAAACTCACGGCATGACTTTCCGGAAAGCCATAGCTGCCGAATCCTTCCAGCTGCCGAAAAACCCGCTTGGCATACTCTGCTGAGTATCCGTTTTTGATCATGCCATCAATCAACTTTTTTTCAAAGTGCGACACCAGCCCCTTGGCTTTAAAGGTGGCCATGCTCCTGCGCAGTTCATCGGCTTCGGTGGGCGAAAAGCCGGCCGCCACGATGGCGATCTTCATGGCCTGCTCCTGAAACAACGGTACGCCCAGCGTGCGGCCCAGTATCTCTTTCAACGCGGGCGATGGATATTCAATGGGCTCCTCGCCATTGCGCCTGCGCAGATACGGATGTACCATGTCGCCCTGTATGGGCCCCGGCCGCACGATGGCGACTTCAATTACCAAATCATAAAAACACCTGGGCTTCAGCCGTGGTAACATCGACTGCTGTGCGCGACTCTCGATCTGAAACACCCCAACGGTATCGGCATGGCTCACCATCTCATACACCGCGGGGTCATCCTGCGGAATGTTGGCCAGCGTAAGGTCCAGGTTGTAGTGCTGTTTGGCCAGGTCAAACGCTTTGCGGATGCACGTGAGCATGCCCAGCGCGAGCACATCAATTTTCAAAAACTTCAGCGTCTCAATGTCGTCTTTGTTCCACTCAATGTTGGTGCGGTTCTCCATGCGCGCGTTTAAAATCGGGCACAGGTCGCTGAGTTTACCTTGCGTGATCACAAACCCGCCCGTATGCTGGCCGAGTTGGCGCGGAAAGCCCATGTACTGGGCGGTGAGCTCCAGCACTTTTTTGATCAGCGCATCGTCCGGGTTGATGCCCTGCGAGCGGATGCGCACGGGGTCGAAGCCATCGGCCGAAAAACTCCAGATCAGGCCCGACAGCCGCGTGATGGTGTCGGCCGAGAGGCCCATGACTTTGCCCACATCGCGGATGGCGCCTTTGTGATGCAATTCGGTAACGGTGGCTACTACGGCAGCCCGGTCGCGCCCGTATTTGGTGTAGATGTACTGCATCACCTCCTCGCGCCTTTCGTGCTCGAAGTCCACATCAATGTCGGGCGGCTCGTTGCGTGCAGCCGAAATAAAGCGCTCAAACAGCAGATCGAACTTGGCCGGATCAACAGACGTGATGCCCAGGCAGTAACACACCGTGGAGTTGGCAGCCGAGCCGCGGCCCTGACACAGAATTTTCTGCTCGCGGGCATAGCGCACAATGTCGTACACGGTAAGAAAATACTCCGCATACTTCATCTGCGCGATGAAATTCAGCTCGTACTGAATCGTGGCTTTTACCTTGTCGGGGATGTGGTCGCCAAAACGGTCGCGCGCGCCCTGCCAGGTTAAATGCACGAGTTCCTCCTGCGGACTGCGGCCCGCGCTGGTGATCTCTTTCGGATATTGATAGTTCAGTTCATCCAGTGAAAAGCGACACGCCCCGGCAATGGCACGTGCATTTTCAATCGCTTGCGGATAGGGCCGGAACAGCCGCTGCATTTCTTCCACCGGCTTCAGGTAGCGCTCGGCATTTGGGTGCAGGCGGAAGCCAGCCGTGTGGATGGTACACTTCTCGCGCACACACGTAACCACATCCTGCAACTCCCTGCGCTCAGCGCAGTGGTAGTGCACATCGTTGGTGGCCACCATACGAACATTCAACTGCTCACTAAGTTGGTGAATGCGGTGCAGTCGCTTGCCGTCCAGTCCGAGGTACATGCGCGTGGCGGCAATTGATAGTGAGTCGCCCAGCGCTTCACGGTATTCGCCAATCATCTGTAAAAATTCTTCGGGCCACGAAAAATCATCGCGCAAAGCAGGCGGTGGAACCACCACCCACTGCATGCCGCCCGCGTGTGCGTACACATCGGCCCGGAACAACTCGCACTTGCCTTTCTCCGTGCGCAGGTTACCGACCGTGAGCAAATGCGACAACCGCGCATACGCGTGGATGTTCGTGGGGTACGCCAGCAGACTGGGTCCATCCTGCACATCCACCCGACACGCGGGAATAAAACGAATGCCGTGCTTCTTCGCTGCTGCATGCGCCCGCACAATGCCCGCCAGCGTGTTGCGGTCGGTGATGGCAATGGCCTCATAGCCCAACTCTGCCGCCCGCTGCACCAACTCCTCCGGGTGCGAAGCCCCGCGCAGAAAGGTGAAGTTGGAAGTGGTTTGGAGTTCGGAGTACATGTTGGTTGTTAGTTGTTAGTTGGTGGTTGTTAGTTGGTGGTTGGTGCCCTCTGGTTACTGGTTTCTTGCCAGAGATCAGCGTCCGGAAACTAGCGGTTATCATGGGCGTGCCCGGGGCTGGTTTCATATTTTTTTGAGGCCAGCCCCGGTCGGGCTTTCGCGGCTCGCCACCCACCGCACATGCCGTTGCGGGCTCAAATCACGCGAGGCGCGTGACTCAATCCCTCACGCAATGCCGACCAGGCCAAGAAAAATTGATCAATATGGGCGGAGAACGATTTTCTTCAAGCCCTGCGCTTCAATGCTTTTAGCTTTTTCTCTGCTTGCTCAATACTTGCAATAAACTGTTTTTCAACTTCCGATAGCTCGTCTTCTAGTTTGGTTTTGTAGGTTTCATATTCAGCCAAAGCCTTTCGCTGGGCTATTTCAGACGAAATCTTTCCTGCATGGCTCAATACCTCTTGTCGGGTCATTTTTATAAAGCCATTCAGGACTTGAATCCAGTCATTCATATACAGTGGTTTACGCTGCAGTGCATTGACTTCAGCAATATCGAGGTAAGCTGAAACCAACCGGTTTAATACCGCCAATTCATCTTGCGAGAGATAATTTTTAGCAATACCGACTTCCTGTTTAGTGGGTTTCTTTCCTTTAAATGCAGTTAAACCCATAAAGGGCAACTGGGCATTAGCCCTCTGAAAAATGATTTCAGCTGCTGTGTGTCCGTGAGCTGCCCAATGCAACTTATTTTGAACAGTTTGAAAAAACTCTTGAGTTATGCTTGCACGAGGATCATAGTCTACACTGGTGGCATAGAGTTCAAGAACTTTTCGGTAAAAAACCTTTTCGGATGAACGAATATCCCGAATGCGTTCGAGTAACTCTTCGAAGTAGCCCCCGTTTTGCTTAAGTAAATCATCGTTCATGGTGAATCCTTTGATAAGATATTCCCGAATGCGTTCGGTTGCCCACATACGAAACTGGGTGCCTCGCAACGATTTTACGCGGTAACCAACAGATATGATAACATCCAGATTATAATGATTTACCTCATAGCTTTTCCCATCAGCAGCAGTTGTTCGGAATTTCCGAACAACTGAATCTTCTTCTAGCTCACCTTCCGCAAAGACGTGTTTGATGTGCTCACTTATATTCGATTTTGAAGATTGAAACAATTCTACCATATCTGCCTGGGTAAGCCAGACAGTATCTTTCTCCAGGCGAACCTGAATTTTTGTATGTCCATCACCGGATTGGTAGAATAAGATTTCGCTGTTCATGATCAAGAATTTTGAATTTCAAATCTAAAGCCTTTCTGTAATAATTTCTGTTGACGAGTGGTTTGTGGTAGCTATGCCTTTGCGTGAGGGATGCGCAGGGCATGGTGGCCCCGCGGCAGGCGGGGCCACGGGAGCGAAGCGGACCCCGGAGCCGCCCGGCCAGAGGCACGAGGGGACACGCCCAGAGCGCCCCACAATCAACCGACAGCCAGCAACTATCAACCATCAACTAAAATATCCATGCAAAAACCATTGAAACGTTTGATCGTGGTAATGTCCTAACCGAAAAAGCCAGTAGCGATTTCCTTCATCGTCTTCCACACGGTAGTAGTCGCGGTGCTGGCCCTGCTGCCGCCACCACTCCTGCTCAATGCGCTCGGGGCCATCGGCCTTCACAATGGTGTGCACGCGGCCCTTGTGCCGAAACAGTAAAGGCGGGTAATCCGGAATCGGGGCCGTGACTTCGATGCGTTCGGGCACGGGCAGCACGTGCAGCGGGCGGTGTACGTCTGTGCGCCACTCGGTCATCGCTTCCTCCTGCAGCGAGGTGGCCTCGCGAAACGATCGCTCCGGCCAGTGGTGCTCCTCGGGCAGGTAGCGGTAAATGCGCTCGCCTATTTTGTTCGAGAGCCGATCGACCAACTCGGCCAGCCGCACATCGTCTAAGCCGCCACCGGCTTCCCACATCTTTTCCTGCTGCGGCAGGTGTGGTTCTACCTTTGGGGCTTCGAGCACAAAAAGCTCGATGCCCAACGCGGGCTCAATGGTGGCCAGCCTGATTTCAAACAACTTGAACAGATGACTCACCTGATGTGACGCGCGGCTCGTGGCAATGGAAATCTGTTCCACTTTTCCATCTA
>DAIPHR010000207.1:0-5452 GCA_036771215.1 Cyclobacteriaceae bacterium | reverse complement strand
TACGTAAAAAAAGCAAACGGCATTAAATAAGAAGAGGCTGTCGCTCGTTTTTTAGTAAAGGCGGCCTGTTACAAAATTGTTTTTATATTGCCTTTCTATTCACAAGCATGATTCGTGTAGCCGGGGTACAGGTGTTGATGTTGTTGGCGCTCATGGCGGAGATTTGCCATGCCCAACAAGATCCCCAGTTCACTCATTACATGTTCAACCAACTCTATTTCAATCCAGCCTATGCCGGTATTGAAAAAGGAGCACGGTTCACCGCTTTGCACCGCAGCCAATGGCTGGGTTACGAGTCAACCTTTGATGCGGGCGGGGCTCCCTCAACCCAGTTGATAAGTTTCACCATGCCGCTGGCACCCATCCGCGGGGGAATAGGCGGGTATATTGTGAACGACCGGCTGGGGCCGTTGACCAACCTCGAAATTCAAACCACGGTGGCTCATCATTTCCGACTGAAGGAGGGTCGCCTGAGTTTGGGCGTTCGGGCCGGTATGTTCTCCCAAAGCATTGATTTCAACCAGTGGCGCTTTATTGATAAGGACGACAAAAAGCTGATTGATCGCGAGTGCAAGCAATCGCAATTCCTACCCGATTTGGCCCTGGGTGCATACTACCACCGCGAAAAGTTCTTTCTCGGCCTCTCTGTTACTCACCTGCTACCGGGCGAATTCGACTTTGGCGGTACCAGTTCGCTCTCCAGCCTCGCCCCACACCTCTATCTGACGGGGGGCTATTGGTACGAACTCAATTTCGATGTTAAGGTGATGTTCTCCGGATTGGTAAAATCAGATTTGGTGAAGACGAGTTACGAAGCCGGGGGAATTGCCTATTTTAAGAATACACTGTGGGGCGGTATTTCGTTCCGGCCCTCCGAGGCAGCCATTCTGCTGCTGGGGTATAGTTTCCTGAAGGATAAGAACATGCGCCTGGGGTATGCCCTCGACTATGTGGTGAATGACCGTGTAGCCAAACAGCCCACCAGCCATGAGTTTATCCTGATGTATAATATGCCGGTAAGTTCCGGTGTACGAAAGATTCAACGTACCCCCCGTTTTTGAAAGGATTGAGCTTTTATTTGTTTTTTACCGGAATTTGTAGAATTTGCTCTCCGCTTGTTTTAAAAAACCGGCCAAATAGAATAACTTTCGGGTCTGTTCGTTGGCTTAAAAAAGAAACAAAAGGCATTATCGATACCTACATATGAGCAAAAGTGCATTCTCAAAAAGTCTTCAGTTCGCGTTAATGGTTGGCATGGGTGCGTTGGTGGCCGGGTGTGGCTTGCTGGGCATTGGTGGCAAAAAAGGAGGTGGCGATGCCAATGGTGAATTGGTTGGCCAATCCGTTTTGGAGAGACGGGAAGGTATGGTAATGACCCTGCCATACGGTATGATGCCAATCCCGGCCGGAACCTTCCACATGGGACAGGCCGATGAGGATCCCGCATCCACCCAGATCAGCTTCAACAAGCAAATCACCATCGGGCCCTTCTTTATGGATGATACCGAGATAACCAATGACGAATATTTGCAATTCGTTCGCTTCTTCCTCGATGGTCAGGCCGAACAGGCGCAAATGCCAGGCTTACCCAGTATCGGCACGGACGAGTTTAAAGAAAAATATTATCCGGATACTACCGTTTGGATGAATGACTTCTCGCATCACATGGGCGATCCGATGGTTGACTATTATTGGCAGCATCCCGGTTACCTGGATTATCCGGTGGTAGGCGTTAGCTGGGAAGGGGCTTCCTTTTTCGGTAAATGGAGAACTTCCTTTCTTAATGAGTGGCGCAAGCAAGATGGAGGCCAGCCGCCCATGCCAAGCTTCCGCCTTCCGTCTGAGGCTGAGTGGGAATATGCCTCGCGTGGCGGGCACGATATGGCTAAGTTCCCGTGGGGTAACCCGTACGTTCGTAACTCCAAGGGTTGTATGCTGGCTAACTTCAAGCCCGGCCGCGGTAACTTCTATGACGATGGCTTTGCCTACACAGCCCCCGTGGCGCAGTATTTCTCCAATGATTATGGTTTATGGGATATGGCCGGTAACGTAAGCGAGTGGTGCCTGGACGACTTTAATCCCGCGTCTGTTCCCACCGTTTGGGATTTGAACCCTCAGTTTATCGACCCCAATGCCTATGACCGCGAAGGAAACTCCAAAAACCGTTACAATGCGCGGAAAGTGATTCGCGGTGGCTCGTGGAAAGATGTAGCGTATTTCCTGGACACGGGCACGCGTTCGTATGAGTATAAGGACTCCAGTCGTGCATACATCGGTTTCCGGTGCGCGATGACCTACCTTGGCCGTTCATCAGGCACTGAGTTTGGCGGCAACTAACGAATGATTATATCTCCCGTACGTAAAACTTAAATTTGATCTAAACCTAAATTCTCTAAAACCATGGCAAAGAAAAAAGGCGGATTCTCAGAACTGTTGTACTCCACCCTCATGCCCAAGATTTATGGCATTGGTGCAGCGGTTGTAATTGTCGGAGCTCTTTTCAAAATTCTTCACCTGGCTGGCGCCAACGAAATGTTGTTTATCGGTCTTACCACAGAAGCGGCAATCTTCTTCCTGAGTGCCTTTGAACCCAAGCACCACGAGCCGGATTGGTCAAAAGTATACCCTGAACTAGCCGAAGATTTTGAGGCCCCGACTGAGAAAACAGCCACCCGCATCAGCAACGCTCCAAAACCCGGTGAGTCTCCGCTGTTGAAGATTGATGAGATGCTGAAGACGGCTAAAGTGGATCAGAATCTGTTGGATAATCTGGGTAAAGGATTGACAAACCTGGCTACATCAGCTTCGCAAATGAGCAATTTGTCGAGTGCTGCGGTGGCCACGAACGATTACGCCAAAAACGTGCAGGCCGCTTCTTCTGCGCTTACCGAAATGAACAAATCATACGGTAATGCCATGAAGGCGGTTGGCGCTATGGCCGATGCGTCAAAAGATACGGGCGAATACCACGCCCAGGTGCAGAAGGTGACCAAAAACCTGGCCGCACTTAACACCATTTATGAAATGGAACTCAAGGATGCCGATGCTCACGTGAAAAACATGGGTAAGTTCTATGAGAGCATTACCGGTGCCATGACCGGCCTCACCAAGGTGGGTGACAATACCGCCAAGTTCACCAGCGAACTCAGCAAACTCACGGATAACCTCACGTCCCTGAATAATGTATACGGCAGCATGCTGACCGCTATGAAGGGTTCAGGCGTCAAGTAATTGTGTTACGGGAAATAGAATTAGATCGAATTAACTAACCATAAAAACATAAGCCATGGCAGGTGGTAAGGAAACACCGAGACAAAAAATGATTGGCATGATGTACCTCGTGCTCACAGCGCTACTGGCGTTGAACGTAAGTAACGCGGTATTGGAGAAGTTCGCCATCATTGACGAGACGCTGATTTCCCTCATCCGCGAGGGTGGTGAGAAGAATGAAAACAAGCTGAAGGCCGTTTTGGGGTCAACCAGCACGGAACCCAAGGTGGTCGAAGCAAAAGAAAAAGCCCAGAAGGTTCGCGACCTGACGAAAGAGGCGGTTGCATTTTTGGATGATTTGAAGGCGAAAATGAAGGTAGAGGCTGATGGTAAAGCGATTCCTGCAGAGGAATTGGTGTTGAACACCAACCGGGCTGAAGAGTTGATGTTGGATCATCGCAAGCCTGAAGTGGGTCAGGGGTATGAGAAGAAGTTGAACGAGTATGTAGCGAAGCTCAATGAGATCATGGGGCCCGAGCAAGGTAAGTTTGGCAAGCTAACGAAAGGGCCAACCGAATACGAGGCTTTCAAGAACTCCGATCATCACAAAGGCAAGACCTTTCTTCAATTCTCGTTTGAGGGCACGCCTACCATGGGCGCCATTGCTACCATCAGCCAGATGCAAACTGAGATTTTGGAGTACGAGGGGGCTGCATTGGATTCACTTAATGCGGTAGCTGAAGGTGTTCAGTTTAAGATTGACAAGGTGTTCCCGATGGTGCGCCCCAATGCCAACATTGTGATTGCTGGTTTGGATTACGAGGCCGATTTGTTTTTAACTGGCTCACAATCGGGCATTGAGCCTGAGATGTTCTTTAATGGGACACAGTTGCGAATCGACACCAATGCAAACGGTTTAAAATTTGGTAAAATTAAGTTCAAGGCATCGGGCGGTGACTACAAGAATGGTGTGATTGAGAAGAGCTACAACGTGAAGATTAACATCAAGGGCAAGCCTTACGAGGATGTTGTGAAATATAAAGTCGCTCAGCCCGTAGCTAAATTTGAATCAGAAAGCGCCAGCACCCTGTATCTGGATTGCGGAAATGAAATGACCGTAAGCATTGCGGGTTTGACTGAGTCGTCCGGCATCTCCTTGTCGGCTCCGCCCGACCAGGGCAAAATTATCCAGCAAGGCGCAGGTAAATTTGTGATTATCCCCTCACGCCCTCAAATCAATGTGGCTGTTCGTATGGATGGCGTAACGATTGACAACAAACAATTCAAAGCGAAGCCGGTACCCACACCGATTGGTAAAATGCAGGTGGGTAATGGCGAGTATGATGTAAAACGCGGAATTCCTCCCGGCACCTCGATTGTGAAGATTGTGCCTTCAATTACGGACGATGCTTTTGTTCGCAACAATTCAAAGGATGCGGGTTATCGCATAACCAGCATGACCATGCAGGTGACAGGTAAAACTCCGATTAATATCACATCGGGTACGATCGAATTATCTAAATATGGCTTGCGTCCGGGCGATACTTTCTCGATTTCAAATGTTCAGGTTGTTCGCTCAACCTGGGATCCAAGCGATGCAGATAACAAGCCGGTGAATGCCAAGATTGAAGGCTTCTACCGTATGGGAACGAATTAATTAATAATTGACAATGAAACTGATTCGCATTTTTGTTCTGTTGTTAGCTTGTTTTGGCGCTTACGCGCAGCAGGATACGGTGTACAATCCGAATTCAACCGAGCGCATTGCTTTTTATGAGCAATTGTACCGGTATCGGGTATGGCGCACCATCGACCTGCAGGAAAAGCAGAACATGGGGTTTAAGTCGGCCAAGTCAGACCTCATCAAATTTATTCTTGAGAATGTAAAGTCCGGGAAATTACTGGCTTACGATGACTCATTGAAAAATGTGGCTAAGCCTGAACAAATTTTGGTGAGTAATACCGCTGTGATGCAGCCGGAGTGGGACGTGAATAAGTTTTATGTATCAACCGAACAAGTAAGCTACAAAGGCGTAAACTATTCGTCATTGCAAAATGACAATAAGGGGCACGTACCGACTGATGCGGCTTGGTGGGAGAAGACGACTGACCAAACCGAATATTATTCTGCCGCCCAAATTCCTGCTATTACGCTGATCGAGGACGTCATTTTCGATAAGAGACGTTCAAGATTGTACTATGATATTCAGGCTGTCGGTATACTGGCTCAGCGCCCGGGTAC
>DAIPHR010000206.1:0-5461 GCA_036771215.1 Cyclobacteriaceae bacterium | reverse complement strand
CGCGACATGAGGGAAAAGTGAGTCGCAAAGCTACACAATCAACTCAAGCCGAGCAGGTCGCGTTCCTCAAATTCACCCATTTCCAACGTGAAGTCATCGGCATCCAGCAAGGCCGGAAAGCGATCGCGATAGGCCTGCAGTGCATTTGCGCTAAGAGCAATCGTTTTCGTTGCTTCCACGCCTTCTGCGGTAAAAATGGTATCGCCCTTAGGCCCCACCACGGCCGAGTGCCCCTGATATTCAACACCATTTCCATCCACACCAACGCGGTTGACACCCACCACGTAGCTGAGGTTTTCAATAGCCCTTGCCCGCAGCAACGTGTCCCAGGCAGAAATGCGCACCTCGGGCCAGTTGGCCACATACACCAGCACATCGTACAACGGCTTTTTCAGGGAAGCGTTCCAGCGGTTGCGGCTCCAAACCGGAAAACGCAGGTCGTAGCAGATTAGCGGGCAAATTTTCCAGCCCTTCCAGTGCCCCACCAGCAGGCTTTCACCCGGGGTATACACCTGGTGTTCCTCCGCCATGCGAAACAGGTGCCGTTTGTCGTACGTCTTGAACTGACCACCCGGCTCCATCCAGAGCAGGCGGTTGTAATACCGGTCGTGCACGTGGGCTATGAAACTGCCCAGCACCAGCGCCCCGGTTTGATCCGCCATTTGACGCATCCATTTGAAGGTGCGCATGTTCATCATCTCGGCCATTTTGCGGACATTCATCGAAAACCCGGTAGTGAACATTTCGGGCAGCACAATCACATCGGTTTCGCCCCCGATTTGCCAGATTTTTTCCTCAAACGTGGCCAGGTTAGCCGTGGGGTCCTCCCAGTGCAAATCGGCTTGTAAGAGTGTGATTTTTAGGTCTTGCATGGCGCAATAAGGCTGCAAAGAAAGTCAAACCGTGTGGAAAATCAATCGCAACCATTTAAATGTCTAATCGCTCAGGATTTTGTTGCGCCAGCCAAAATGTGATGAGCTCAATCTGATCTTGTTTGATCCTGTAATACAGTGTGATCTTTCGGTTCACCACGCAACGTCTGATGTCAGGAAATGAAGTGGAGGCAACAAACATCCGAGGATTGGCTGTAATTTGATCAATAAGCCGGATGCAACGATCAAAGAACTTTCTCGCAACTGACTCACCCCATTCGACTCTCAAAAAAGTCAGGTGGTATTCAAAATCAGCTTGGGCGCGTGGCGACCAAACAACTTTCATTTCAAAAACATGTACTTCTCTTTAAGGGACCGAACAACTGACTCATGCGGAACTCCCAATCCGGCATCAAGTTGACGGACTCCATCCTCAATGGCCAATTTCTCTCGAGCATCTAGTTTGTCCCACCAGTCGCGCTCTGGTTGAAGAAAGTCCCTGATTTGGTCTAAAACAGCCTCTTCTTCCGTAGCCAAAATCAGCTTCACTAACTCCTTTTTGGCTTCAGATATGTTCATGGTCTAAAAGTACTAAAGTTCCCGCAAAATTTCCGTTGCCCGCGCCAGTGTCTCTTCCCGCTTCGCAAAACAAAAACGAAGCAACTGATGGTCCGTGCCATCCTGATAAAACACACTGACCGGAATAGCCGCCAGTTTCTTCTCGCGCGTCATCCAGGTTGCCACTTCCATATCGGACTTCCCAAGGTGGCGCGGGTAAGCCATTACCTGAAAGTAGCTGCCCGAACAAGGCAGCGCGCGAAAGGAGGAGCCCTTCACCTGTTTCAGAAAAAAGTCACGCTTTTGCTGATAGAACCGGCCGAGGTGCAGGTAATGATCGGGGTTACCCATGTAGTCGGCCAAAGCCAGTTGCACGGGCGTGTTCACCGCAAACGTGATGAACTGATGCGCCTTACGGATTTCGGTGGTTATCGCAGGTGACGCCACCGCGTAGCCCACCTTCCAGCCCGTAGCGTGAAAGGTTTTTCCAAACGAATAAACGGCCACACTGCGATCGGCCAACGAGGGAAAACTGAGCACGCTGTGGTGCTGCAGCCCATCAAAAATCAATCGCTCGTATACTTCATCGCTGATCACGACCAGATTGTGCTTCAACGCCAATGCTTCCAGTTCCCGCCAGTCGGCCTCATGCATTACCGCCCCTGACGGGTTGTGCGGGGTGTTGACCATAATAATCCTGGTGCGCGGGGAGATCCGTGCTTTAACCGCTTGCCAATCAATGCGGAAATCAGGGGGAGCCAGGTTGAGGTGCACCGGTACGCCACCGTTTAACCGAATGGCCGGGTCGTACGAGTCATAAGCCGGGTCGAACAAGATAACTTCATCGCCCGGGTGAACCAGAGCAGCAAGCGCGGAGAACAAAGCCTCCGTGCCCCCGGCTGTCACCGTAACTTCGGTTTCCGGATCGACCGCGCGCCCGTACGTTTCTTGCACAGTTTGGGCAATTGCCTGCCGCAGCGGCAACACGCCCGGCATGGGCGCATATTGGTTATGACCGTCCACCATTTTTTGATGGATAAGATCAATCAACACCCGGTCCACTGGGAAATCCGGGAAACCTTGAGACAAGTTAATGGCCCCGTGTTCCAGTGCCATCTTGGACATAACGGAAAAGATGGACGTGCCGGTGCCGGGAAGTCGGGAAGATACTTTCACAAAACCTACTTTCGGAGTGGCGCCAGAATGCGGTACTCGGTATCAACATCGCCCTTGCTGATGTCGGCCAACTTTCCCTTCAGTAATCTTTTCTTCAGCGGTGTAAGGTAGTCGATGAATAGCTTTCCTTCAATATGATCATACTCATGCTGAATGATCCGGGCCTTCATGCCATCAAACTTCTCGGTGAATTCATTCCAGTTCTCGTCAAAATAGTGAAGGGTGAGTTTGGCCATTCGGCTGACATTTTCACGTATGTTCGGAATGCTGAGGCAGCCTTCTTCAAATTCCCACGGCTCGTCAAATTCCTCCAGCACGGTGGGATTGACAAATACCTTGCGAAAGGTTTCCATGCCCGGCTCATCTTCCAAACCGGTGCCATCGACCACGAACAACCGAACACTTTTTCCGATCTGGGGGGCCGCCAGCCCGATGCCATTGGCTGCCTCCATGGTTTCAAACATATCGGCCACTAACGGGGCAATATCGCTGCCCTTCTCAATATCGGTTGCCCGCTTGCGCAGCACGGGGTCGCCATACATGATAATCGGGTAAACCATGGCGCAAAAATAAGAAATTGCTTACTGGACTCCGGGTTTCAGACTACAAATCCAAAATTTCAAACTCATGAGTTTTAAATTAAAAACCCTGAGTCACCTGCGGCTTTCCATAAATGTCTGCAAAATCAACACCGCACTAATCTTATCCACGTTGCCTTTCACCTGGCGGTCCTTCTTTTTCATGCCCCCGCTGATCATCGCTTGTTGGGCCATAGAGGAAGTAAAGCGCTCGTCTGCCTCGTGTAGGGGCTTGGTCGGGAATTTTTGTTTGAGTTTTTCAATCAACTGGCGCACCTGCGGGGCAATTTCAGAATCTTGCCCGTTCAGTTTTCTCGGCATCCCCACCACGAACTCATCTACGGTTTCGTTTTTACAATAGGTCTCCAGGTAGCTCAGCAACTGGCCCGACTCCACCGTGTCCAGGGCGGTGGCAATGATGCGCAGGGGGTCAGTAACGGCCAGGCCGGTTCGCTTCAAACCGTAGTCGATAGCCAACAGGCGGCCCATTTCAATTATGGCCAACGGTATTGAACAACCGCGCCCTCACCTGGCTCTCCAGGGTCATTGCTTTCGGAAACAGCACATCATTTTCTACCCGCGCGTGGGCCTGCAGGGCGGCTTCAAATTGCTGCAACTCGGTGTACAAAACTTTGACGTGCAGCGGTGCCGTGTCGGTAAGGCGGTAATTGTGTGTGATGTGACGAATCCCGGCCATTTCATCATCGTGCACCTCGTGGTCAAGCGCCAGTTGCTGCAGCGAGTAGCGTTCAAGTTTGAAAAACAAACGTGTGGCGGGTGACTGATGGCGGGCCGCGCGATCAAGCTCCAGAATATAGGAAAACAGCGTGTCCTCTTCCTGGTAAATGTGGTGAATGAAGTCCTCCCGAAACAGCGGGTAAAGCACTTTCATATCCCTCGCGATGGAGTCATACTCGGGGTGATGCGCCTGAAAACTTTCCACCAGCCGCCCGATGTAGGGCAATTTATGTTTGACAAAAATCGTATGGGTGTATCGCAGGTACTGAATGATGAGTTCCACCGGAACCCCCGCGAGCGGCACATCACCACTCTCCCACCCGAAGCGGGGCTGCTGCCACTCCAGCTCTACCTGCTCGGGGCGGATGCCCAACGGCTGACACGCTTGCGCCAGGGTGTGATCCCACTGACGGTAAAATGGTATGCCGAGGTAATGAAGCACATACGCTCGTTCGTGGTCATCGCTAACCAACTGGTGCAGGGACTGGTGGTGAAGAGCCGTGTTCATGGATGCGGTCAAAGATAGAGGTTGTGATGGTAGCGGTCAACGGAAAAATCCGCCATCTTTGGGCCCGTTCCGACAGGAACTTTTCATTCTCAAACCCGTTAAGGTGTAACACGTTAGCCTGCTATGAGCGATCAGCCCAATTCCCCCTTTCAGATCAAATTACCGTTGGTTTTATTCATCGGCCTGGCCGCGGGCGTCTTGATTGGCTCAAACATCACCAGCCGCAACGCCAGTCCCGGCACCGGGGACGATATGCAAAAACTTCGCGAAGTGCTGGGTTTGATCAAAGAAGACTATGTGGATACAACCAATACGGCACCTCTGGTGGAAGAAGCCATCAACCTGATGCTGGAAAAGCTTGACCCCCACTCGGTGTACATCCCCGCTTCGGAAAAAGTGCAGGCGAACGAAAGCCTGCAAGGCAATTTCGAAGGCATCGGCATTGAGTTCAATATTTTTCAGGATACGCTGGTGGTGGTGGCGGCCCTGCCGGGCGGACCGAGCGAAGCTGTGGGCTTGCGGGCCGGTGACCGCATTGTTAAAGTGAACGATAAGAACATCGCGAGCATCAAACTCACCAACCGCGATGTGCAGAAACTGCTGAAGGGCCCGAAAGGAACAGAAGTCAACATTGAGGTCTTGCGAAGAGCTTCGCGCACACCCATTCAATTCCGCATTATCCGCGATAAAATTCCGCAGTACTCGATCGATGCCGCCTACATGGTGGGGCCAGATGTCGGTTACATCGGCATACAGACGTTTGCTAAAACGACCCACGAGGAGTTTCGCAAGGCGCTTAAAGAACTTCGGGGTAAAGGCATGAAAAAACTGATCCTCGACTTGCAAAACAACGGAGGCGGATACATGGATCAGGCCATCGCAATTGCCGATGACTTTCTGCCGGCCGGCCAAAAAATCGTGTATACTGATGGACAGGAAAAAAAGTATAACCAGGATGCCATCGCCACATCCGAAGGCGATTTTGAACAAGGCGATCTCATTGTGCTGGTAAATGAAAACTCCGCATCGGC
>DAIPHR010000205.1:0-5478 GCA_036771215.1 Cyclobacteriaceae bacterium | reverse complement strand
CACGTCACGATTGATGAGCAGGTAGATGAGGTGGTGAGGTTATCACTTTCAGCCATGATGGCCGGCCCCCCGGCTGCCCCATAAATGCAGTCTAAAAAGGCGTTAAACAAGGTTTTTTCTTTGATTATCGGCTCTTTGCCGGACAGATAATATTACTAATTTTGCCACCGGCCAAAATCTACTGTGGCACGTATAGACATGGGCAAAAACATTCGACTCTCAAAAGGTTTTGACATCAATTTAGCCGGTAAAGCCGCCCCCAAAATTGCAGACGTTGAACTGGCCGAAACCTTTGTAGTAAAACCAACCGACTTCCACGGGCTGTATATGCCTAAGTCGGTAGTAACGGAAGGCGACACCGTTAAAGCTGGTACTCCACTCTTTCACGCCAAAAACCACGAAGACATCCAGTTTACCTCGCCCGTTAGTGGCGAAGTGGTAGAGGTAAAACGCGGAGAGAAGCGTAGACTGCTGGAGATAAAGATATTAGCCGACCGTCAGGTTGAGCATGTCAACTTCAAGAAATACTCGCTGTCAGAAATGGCATCGCTGCCCGTTGCCGAAATCAAAGAACAGATGCTGAAGTCTGGCGTATGGGCCAACCTGGTGCAGCGCCCGTTTGGCATTGTGGCTGAACCCACGGTTGTTCCCAAATCCATTCACATCTCCGGCTTTGATACCGCGCCCCTGGCCCCTGACTACAGCTTTGTGTTCAGAGCGCAGGATCAGTTTTTCCAGGCAGGCGTTGATGTGCTGAAGAAACTCACCCGCGGAGCTGTCCACGTGAACATCCACACCCAAAGCGACCTGAGCACGGTGTTTTCGCAGGTGAAAGGTGCTGAGGTAAATAAATTCACCGGTAAACATCCTGCCGGTTGTGTTGGCGTGCAAATCCACCACGTAGACCCCATCAATAAAGGCGATGTGGTATGGACCATCAATCCGCTCGGTGTTATTCAAGTCGGTAAATTATTTCTCCAGGGTATCTACGATGCTTCGCGCCTGGTGGCGGTTACGGGCTCGGAAGTAAAAAACCCGCAGTACTACCGCACGTACACCGGGGCTTCGGTAAAGAAGTTTTTGAGCAACAATTTGAACCAGGAAAACGTCCGCGTTATTTCCGGAAATGTTCTCACGGGCTCATCGATTGGTAAAGATGGCCATCTCGGCTTTTTCGACAATCAATTGACAGTTATACCGGAAGGTGACTATCACGAGTTTCTCGGTTGGATTACGCCTTCCAACAAAAGCAAATTGAGTTTCCACCGGGCATTTGGTCTGCTGTCATTCCTCACACCATCGAAGGAGTATGTGCTGGATAGCAATACCCATGGTGAAGAGCGAGCCTTTGTGCAAACCGGTGTTTTCGAGCAGGTGCTGCCGATGGATGTTTTGCCTACCCATCTGCTGAAGTCAATCCTTGCGGAGGATATTGATGAGATGGAAGCGCTGGGAATCTACGAGGTGATCGAAGAAGATTTGGCACTCTGTGAATTTGTGGATGTGTCGAAGCATAATGTGCAGGAAATACTGCGCGATGGAATTGAATTAGTACGTAACAGTTAAGCTACAGTAATGAAGTTTTTGCGAAAAACGCTGGACGGAGTCAAACCGAATTTTGAGAAAGGCGGTAAGTGGGAGAAAATGTACTTCGCCTTCGAAGCGATTGAGACTTTTTTATTCGCCCCCAACACCACTACGGCTGCGAAAGGCGTGCAGGTACGCGATGCCGTTGATTTGAAACGTTTGATGATGACCGTCATCATCGCCATGGTGCCTTGCCTGTTGTTTGGCATGTGGAATATCGGTCATCAGCATTTTCTGGCGATTGGTCAGACCGGCACGCTGGGTGAGAAATTCTGGATTGGTATTGTTCAAACGTTGCCCATCATCGTAGTCAGCTACGGAGTTGGTCTCGGAATCGAATTTGTATTTGCCACCATACGCAGACACCCGGTCAACGAAGGATTCCTCGTTACCGGTATGCTCATTCCGTTGGTGATGCCTCCGGATGTGCCACTGTGGCAGGTGGCGGTAGCAACCGCCTTTGCCGTGATCATCGGTAAAGAGGCGTTTGGCGGCACGGGTATGAACGTGGTGAACATTGCCCTCACCGCCCGCGCTTTCCTCTACTTCGCTTACCCCACGGACATCTCGGGTGAAGTATGGACTTACCTTGGAGAGGGCGCAACAGCCGTGGCCGGGTATTCCGGGGCCACTCCGCTGGCAGTTGCTGCAGCGGCAGCGAAAGGCACTCAGGTGGTAAACGAGTTTAATAGCTTTGGCTCAACCTGGGCCCCGGGCATTTACAGTTTTCAGTCATTGTTTCTGGGTACCCAACCGGGCTCCATTGGCGAAACCTCAACCCTGATGTGCCTGATTGGCGCGTTGATCTTGATTGTAACGGGCACCGGCAGCTGGAAAATTATTGTGGGTGTTTTTGGCGGGGCCTATGGAATGGGCCTGTTGTTAAACATTCTGGCTGGCGACAATGCCTTTATGGCGATGCCGGCTTATTATCATCTGGTCATTGGCGGGCTTGCGTTTGGCGCGGTGTTTATGGCCACTGACCCGGTAACAGCTGCGCAGACGGAGACAGGCAAGTGGTACTATGGTATCCTGATCGGCATGTTTACCGTGCTGATCCGGGTGTTCAATCCGGCATACCCGGAGGGCATCATGCTGGCAATTTTGTTGATGAACGTGTTCGCCCCGCTAATCGATTATTTTGTAGTAAGTGCAAACAAAACCAGGAGATTGAAACGTGCGACAGTCTAATTTGTACATCATTGTTTATGCAGCCATCCTCACCGCGGTGTGTGGTGGTTTGCTGGCGTTCGCGTCCATCAGCTTGAAAGACAAACAAGAGGCGAATGTGGCGCTGGAACAGAAGTCGAACATTTTGGCTACAGTAACCGAGGTGCCCGAAGGCCCCAAGGTGGAAGAGTTATATGCCAAGCGGATTCGGGGTTTTGTTATTGACTTTAAGGGCGATGTAGTTCCTAATCTTGATCCTGCGAAAATGGTGGCTGCCGTTGAGTATAAAAAGCAACCGGATCAACGCCTGTTGCCCGTGTATGAATTCATTAGCGATACTGACCCGAACAAAGTGGAGGCCGTTGTGTTGCCGGTTTTCGGTTTTGGTCTATGGAATAACATATGGGGTTTTGTAGCCCTCGACTCGGACTTTAACACCGTGCGTGGGGTTAAGTTTGCCCATACTGGCGAAACTCCTGGTTTGGGTGCCCGGATCGAATCGGCCGAAATTCAGGATCGGTACAAAGGCAAGAAGATTTTTGACCCGAATGATGTTTTGGTCTCTATCACCATGATGAAGGGTGAAGGAACCAATTACTCCGGAGAGCACCACAAAGTGGATGGCATGTCGGGCGCAACCCTTACGGCCAAGGGAGTTAACAATATGTTGCAAGATTATTTCTCTTGCTACAAAACCTATTTGGAGAAGAACAGGAAAAACTTAGCCCAGGTAAATTTATGAGCACCGCAGTAGCAGAAGTTGTTGAGAAAAAGTCGGAACCGCTCTTTTCGAAAAAGAACCGGAAATTAGTGTCTAACCCGTTAGACATTGATAACCCGATCACGGTTCAGGTCCTTGGTATTTGTTCGGCTTTAGCCGTTACGACTCAAATGAAACCAGCACTGGTAATGGCTATTGCGCTTACGGTGGTTACTGCGAGTTCCAATGTGATTATTTCGATCATGCGCAATACGATTCCATCCCGGATTCGGATCATTGTTCAGCTGGCCGTGGTGTCGCTTTGGGTGATTTTGGTCGATCAGTTGCTGAAGGCTTATGTATACGATGTTTGGAAGCAGCTTTCTGTTTTTGTTGGACTGATCATAACCAACTGCATTGTGATGGGCCGCCTGGAGGCATTCGCTATGGGCAACAAACCATTCCCGTCTCTGCTGGACGGTTTGGGCAATGGATTTGGATACGGCATAATCCTGCTGATCGTAGCGTTCTTCCGTGAGTTGTTCGGAGGCGGTGCTATTTTCGGATTCAAAGTTTTTGAAGCCATTGGGTTCCACTACAAGGGGAATGGCCTCATGTTGTTGCCGGCCGGGGCCTGCATCATTGTTGGTGTTATTATTTGGGTGCAGCGCACCTTGAACGGTTATCGGGAAACCCACTAATTGAAGTTAGCTATGGAGAGTCTTATCAGCATTGGTGTTCGGTCGATTTTTATCGACAACATGATTTTCGCCTACTTTCTTGGCATGTGTTCATACTTGGCTATTTCGAAGAAAGTAAAGACGGCATTTGGTCTGGGTGTAGCCGTGATCTTTGTGCTGGGTGTAACCATCCCGATCAATTGGCTTATTCAAAATTATGTCCTTAAGGAAGGTGCCATGGCGTGGCTGGGGGCCGACTTTAGTTCGGTTGATCTCAATTTCCTTCAGTTTATTGTGTTTATCTCGGTTATTGCGGCTGTGGTACAGCTCACGGAAATGGCTATTGAAAAGTTTTCACCTGCCTTATATGGGACACTGGGTATCTTCTTGCCGTTGATTGCGGTGAATTGTTCAATCCTCGGTGGTGCTTTGTTTATGGTGGGTCGCCCCTATAACCTGGCCGAGGCTACCGTGTATGGTTTTGGGTCGGGCATTGGCTGGATGTTGGCGATCGTAGCCCTGGCCGGTGTGCGGGAAAAAATGAAGTATTCTAACGTGCCCGCTCCGCTGCGCGGCTTAGGCATCACGTTTATTCTTGTGGGCCTCATGTCACTTGGCTTCCTGAGTTTCATGGGCTTCGCGCTGTAAGCGACATAAAAAGATAATCAAAAGGCTTCTGCATTTGGCGGAAGCCTTTTTAGTTTTGTATCAAACAATAGTATGAAGGCGATTGCCACCCAAATTGCACGCTATTTTTTTAACGGCACGCTGTTTATTGTACCACTGGTAGCCACCGTCTATTTTATCGTGGCTGCGTTTCAGTGGCTGGATACACGTATCGAGCTGCCCTACCCGGGTGTTGGCTTTGCCATCATTTTTACCGCGATTACCCTGTTTGGCTATCTCACGTCCAACTTTGCCTTTCGCACATTCTCCACCTGGTTCGATCAACTGATCAACAAAATTCCGTTGGTTAAGCTGGTCTATTCGTCTATCAAAGATCTGATGGCGGCATTTGTGGGGGAAAAAAAGAAGTTTGATAAACCGGTGCTCGTCACCATCAACAAAGAAAACACGCTTCACCGCATCGGGTTTGTAACACAGTCCGACCTCAGTGAGTTAGGCTTACACGACATGGTGGTGGTGTACTTCCCGCAGTCGTATGCAGTGGCGGGCGATCATTTCCTCGTTTCGAAAGACAATGTGAAGCCGTTGAATATCTCAGGGCCCGTGGCCATGAAGTTCATTGTGTCCGGAGGTGTTTCGGGATTTAAGGAGGCCGTCAGCTGATCACGCCAGAGCCGATCAGTTCTTCACCTTCATACCAGGCGGCAAACTGGC
>DAIPHR010000204.1:4014-5536 GCA_036771215.1 Cyclobacteriaceae bacterium | reverse complement strand
TGCGTTTCTGCTTTGGGTGTACTCCAACCAACTCAAACGGCAACCGTTTATTGGCAATCTCACCATTGCGTTGCTCACGGGTTCTGCCGTGTTGTTGGTTGAGGTACTCTACCACAGCCATACTATTATGATCTGGATCTATGCGCTCTTCGCTTTTTTCATCACGTTGGCGCGCGAGATCATAAAGGATATGGAAGATCTTAAAGGTGACAACACCTTTGGTTGCCGCACACTGCCTATTGTGTGGGGCATACGCAGAGCGAAGAATGTGATCTATGTGTTGTTGGGGGTATTCGCTCTCTCGGTCATCTACCTGGACGTTCGGTTTCAGGCCTTGCCGCTCATCTACTTTCTGCCGGCTTTGTTTTTGCCCTTGATCGTGCTCACCGTTCGTCTGGCGCGGGCGGATACGATTCGTGATTTTTATTGGTTGAGCCAGTGGTGTAAGTTGATCATGTTGCTCGGGGTAGCGAGCATGGCTTTCCTATCTTAGTGCCATGACCAACGCCCGCCTGGCCATTTTTGCCTCCGGTAACGGAACCAATGCCGAAGCTTTCTTCCGGTACTTCAAACATCATCTCCGGGTGCAGGTAGCGGCCTTGATCAGCAGCCGGCCCGATGCCTTTGCGCTCACGCGTGCCCGTCAACATGGGGTAGAGTCGTTGGTGGTGGACAAGGTAATGCTGCAAAGCGGAGATCTGGTGGCCTGGTTACAGCAGCGACAAATCACGCACATCGTGCTGGCAGGTTTCAACTGGATGATTCCAACAAATCTTTTACAGGCCTTCCCCGATCGAATCGTAAATATTCACCCTGCGTTGCTGCCGGCCTTTGGGGGCAAAGGTATGTACGGAATAAAAGTTCACGAGGCGGTGAAGAAAAGCGGTGTAAGCGAGACCGGCATCACGATCCATCTGGTGAACGAGCATTATGACGAAGGAAGAATCTTATTTCAGGCCCGCTGCCCGGTAGCCCCGGCTGATACACCTGAAACGATTGCGCAGAACGTTCATCAACTTGAACATCGCCATTACCCGCACGTAGTCGAACAATGGATCGGCTGACCCGCTAAGTTGGTTTCTTCAACGTCAATTTTTCAAAGTCCTTCGCTTTAGGAAAGTCATCGAAGATGTTTTGAACAAAAGCATCCGGCACGGCCAGTTTACGCCTGGTTATGTCGATCCAGGCGCCATCGAGGTTGATGATGGCACTGAGCGTTCCATCTTCTTTAAAAAAATGATGGCGAATACTCCACCGGGCAAAATCGTTGGTGGCGCGGGTCACTTCCATATCTACGGTAATCCGGTCTTCAAATTTGATTTCACGTTTAAACACTGCTTCCTCCCGGAACAGTATCGGGCCGATATGCAATTCTTCGAACTTCATGTTCGTTAGACCGTGCTGAGAGAAACACGCGATGCGTACGGTGGCCCCGTAGTCGTAATAAGCCGAATGGCGCAAGTGCCGGTTTTGATCGATATCCGACCAACGCACCTGTATGGGCAACAAAAACTTTTCCATG
>DAIPHR010000204.1:0-3914 GCA_036771215.1 Cyclobacteriaceae bacterium | reverse complement strand
TTTCCTCCATGCAACAGTCAGCCGCCACCACCTTATTCTTGCCGATTGCCCTGGGCATTATCATGCTGGGCCTCGGGCTTTCGCTCACTATTTATGACTTCAAACGGGTAACGAAATTTCCCAAGGCCATTACACTGGCGCTTGCCTGCCAGATGTTGCTGCTGCCGCTACTGTGTTTCGTGCTGGCCCGGTTCAGCGGGCTCGGCCCCGAGTTGAGTGTGGGGCTTATGTTATTGGCGGCATCACCGGGTGGGGCCACCGCTAATTTGTACAGTCACCTGAGCAATGGCGATGTGGCGCTCAACATTACATTAACGGCCGTTAACAGTGTGCTCGCCCTGTTCACCTTGCCGGTGATCGTGAATTTTTCCATGGAGTACTTTCTCGGGGCCGGCCAATTTATACCCATGCCTTTCAGCAAGGTGGTGGAGGTGTTTGCCATTGTGCTTATGCCGGTTACCCTGGGCATGATCATCAAGAGCAAGGCACCCGCTTTCGCGCTCAAGATGGACAAGCCGGTAAAGATTATTTCTGCTTTATTACTGATCCTGATCATTGTTTCGGTGACGGTGCGCGAGAAGCAGGTGCTGATCGACAACTTCAGCGTGCTCGGGTTGCCGGTGTTGTTGTTCAACGTGCTGAGTATGGCCGTGGGTTATTTTCTGCCGCAGCTTTTTGGCATCGATAAACGCCAGTCCATTGCCATTGGCATGGAGATCGGTATTCACAACGGCACGCTGGCGATTTTCATTGCCCTCAACGTGATCAACAATGCGACCATGAGCGTGCCCCCGGCCGTGTACAGTTTGCTGATGTTTTTCACTGCGGCTGCCTTTGGGTTTTTGGTGAATGTGAAAAAAACCGCTGAAGCTTAAGTTCTATGTGTCTATGTGTTTGAGTAACGCTTGATCAGTTCAAAAACCATGGCAAAAAGCATAGCGGTTATCAAAATCGATAAGCAAAACTTAATGACCGTTCTGATTTTCTCCGAGCGCCTTTGATCGTCTAGTGACTTCCGGATTAGTTTTATTGCATTCGGGTCGTAAGCTTTTGTAGTAAACAGGTGCTCACCTCGTCTGTACGAGCTATCCATTCCCTGCCGGTCAAATTTTTTCTTCCGGCCACCTTTGAGCATTTCCCGGTTTACCCGGTTCGTCTCGGCCATCTGTTTCCAAAAGCCGCCAAAACCCATCATAGCTGGCTGAGTTGATTACGAACTAGATTCCAATCTTCTCTCGTTTGGTCCAGATTTCATCAATGGGCTCGCCCTTGCTGCTTTTGCCGCTGTGGCGCCAGTTGCCCTCGGGTAGTTCAAAATTGAATTCCAGCGTCATGCCCACGCGGGTATTATCGCGCGAGAAGAATTCGATTGCTTCGGTGTACTTGCCGGCTTCCGTGGTATAGGTTCCGCCTCCCGTTCCGAAAAACTCTTTGGTTTCGTTGTTGTAGGCAATCCACTGAAAGCGTGTGCCGGAGAGAATCTTCATGGTTTTGCGTGCGCCTGGTGTAATGGTCTGCTGGCCTTTTTCGGTGACGCGGCCGGTGATCAGCCACGCACCCGCCAATGCGCCCGGAGTGCCGTTGTCGATTCGCGTGAACTCCACATCGCCTAATTTGAGTTTGTCATTCTTCACGTTTATCAACTGTCGTGTCTCACTGCCGACCTGGCCGGCATTCATGGTATTGAATTCATGAAGGCTAACGAGCTGATCTTTTTCCACCCGCCAACTTCCGCCATACGTCCCGGTAAACGTTTTCTCTTTCAGGTTGTAGACCGTTACAGCAAAATGTTTTGGTGAAACAATCATAACCGTGCGATTGTCGTCCGGGCCGGTTTGCCAGGCCCCAACTAATTCTTGTGCAAGCACAATATGCGAGAGCAAGAGCGAAGCAATCAATAGTGGAGTTTTCATTTTCATTTCAGTTATGATTCGCCACGAAGGCACCAAGACACAACATTTGCGCTAAGGCGTATTGATTTCATTAAACCCGCCCTCGGTTTTGTCGGTCCAGCTCATGGGGTAGTTTTTGTCCAAAAACTCAAGGGCATCGGTGGTCAGGTGCAGCGGGTGAAATGTGTCAATCATCACCGCCAGCTCATGTGTTTCTTTTGCCCCGATACTCTTTTCCACGGTGCCGGGGTGCGGGCCATGCGGCAGGCCGCCCGGGTGAAGCGTAAAGGATCCCCGCTCAATACCTCTTCGGCTCATGAAGTTTCCTTCTGCGTAGTACAGCACCTCATCACTGTCGATGTTGCTGTGGTTATAGGGGGCCGGTATGGCCTGCGGGTGATAGTCAAACAAGCGGGGCACAAACGAGCAGATCACAAAATTGCGTGCCTGGAACGTCTGGTGCACGGGCGGTGGCTGGTGGATGCGCCCGGTGATGGGCTCAAAATCATGGATGGAGAACGCGTAGGGCCAGAGAAAGCCATCCCAACCCACCAGATCCAACGGACTGTGTTCGTACACATAATTGTGCAGGTAGCCCTGCTTCTTGATTTTCATCCGAAACTCCCCGATGCGGCTGTCGGTAATCAATTCGTGCGGGGGCCGAATGTCACGTTCACAATAAGGGGAGTGTTCCAGCAATTGCCCTAATTCATTGCGATACCGCTTCACCGTTTCCACCGGAGATGCCGACTCGACAATCAACAGGCGCAACGGGCCTTCCTCAAATTCCAGCTTGTAGATTACCGTTCGGGGAATGACTACGTAGTCGCCCTGCCGGATCTCCAATTTGCCAAAGGGCGAAATCAGCACGCCCTTGCCATCGTGAATAAAGATGACTTCATCGCCTTCTGCATTTTTATAGAAGTAATCCATTTTGCGACTGGTGGGCGAACAAATGGAAATAGAGCAGTCATTGTTGGTCAACAAGACTTTACGTGCCTCCAGAAAATCGTTACCCGTGGCGCCCACTTTCGAAGTATTGAGATGTGTTTGTTTCAGGGCGTAGTCATCAAGCCGTTTGGGTCCATATTTAACCGATTCCAGCACGGCTTTGATGCGCGTGGGCGGATAAATATGATACAAGTTGGAGTAGATGCCCGAAAATCCCTCCGAGCTCACAAGTTCTTCCTTATACAAGGAGCCATCGGGTTGGCGAAATTGTGTGTGGCGTTTGGGCGGAATATGGCCCAGTTTGTGGTAGTACATAACTTCAGTTCTTTATGGCTTCAAATTATGAAATTTCAGCAATGAAAAGCTGGGCTGCGGGTAACGCAGAAGAGAACGGCACTACATTTTCCTGCCGGCCAATTCCGGTATCCGGTCGAAAAGCGTCAAGGCTTTTTGAAGTGCCTCGTTCGTCTTGTTATAGATCGGAAAGAATTGAGGTCGGCCCCACACGCGAGAAGCGATTTCAGCTTTCAGGAAAATCTGGAAGCGCATTCTGTTCTTGTTGAGGTCTTTCCTGTCGGGTTCCACGTTGTTGCGTTTTCCCATGGCCACCACTTCGTTTAGCATAGCATCGGTAATCACAAAGTTCTGGGTATACCAGTCGAAACTTTTAGGCTCCAGCGCAGCTTTGTTTTGTTCGGCATAGTTAAAGGCGAATTCGCGCAGCACGTTGGTCTGAAACAGCTTGTTGAAATAGGCGCTCGAGTTCGAGGTGTCCAGGGGCACAAAGTAATCCGGCATAATGCCGCCACCGCCAAATACCGTTCGGCCATTAGCCGTCTTGTAACGAAGTGAATCTTTCACTTTAATGCTGTCGGCTGTGAAGAGTTCACCGTGGTTGAAACGATTAAGCCAGTCGCTGTCATATTCATCGTAGGGTTTTTGAATGGAGCGGCCACTGGGGGTGTAGTAACGCGAGATAGTAAGGCGAAGCTCCGAACCGTCTGACAACTCAAAAGGGCGTTGCACCAATCCTTTGCCGAACGATCTACGGCCAACCAGCAAGGCGCGGTC
>DAIPHR010000203.1:0-5601 GCA_036771215.1 Cyclobacteriaceae bacterium | reverse complement strand
TGCAAACCCTTCATGAAGAGGCAAAACAACGCGGGCTGCTCTTTCTTAACGAGTGCGGATTGGATCCCGGCATTGATCACATGAGTGCTATGGAGGTGATGGACCGCGTTCGGCAACGGGGCGGCCGGCTAACCAGTTTTGAATCCTACACGGGTGGATTGATAGCCCCCGATACCGATTCGGAAAATCCGTGGCGCTATTAGTTCACGTGGAACCCCCGAAATGTGGTGATGGCCGGCCAAAGCGTGGCCAAGTACCTGGAAGGTGGCGTCAACAAATTTGTCCCCTACCAACAGTTGTTCAGCCGGGTAACACCAATTGAAGTTCCCGGGCACGGGCGTTTTGAAGGATATGCCAACCGCGATTCCCTGAAGTATCAGTCCACCTATGGATTACAATCCGTTGACACGATGATCAGGGGTACTTTGCGTTTTGAAGGTTTTTGCAGCGCCTGGAATGTGCTGGTGCAGTTGGGCTGCTGCGATGATACCTATACCTTGAAAGAATTAAGCGGAAAAACGCATCGCGATTTTGTGGATTTTTTCTTGCCCTCGGGAACGGCCTCCACGCCCGATCGCGTGGCCAGGCAACTGAAGTTGGACCCACGCGGCCCGGAACTTAAGCGCCTTGCCTGGTCAGGCTTTTTTACCGAAGAGAAGATCGGTATGCCGGAGGGCACACCGGCCCAGGTGGTTGAACATGTGTTGAACAAAAAATGGAAGTTGGCCGAGCACGATCGCGATATGATTGTGATGTGGCATCGGTTCCGATACCAATTCGAAAACCAGCAACGCGAGATTCAATCTTCGCTGGTCGTATTAGGTGATGATGCCGACCGCACGGCCATGGCGAAAACGGTGGGATGGCCATTGGCCATTGCCACTAAACTTCTGGCTGAAGGGACGATGGGCGTGCGAGGCGTAGTCATACCTACGCAGGCAGAAGTCTACTTGCCCATTTTACACGAATTGAAAAAGCTGGGTGTTGTTTTTGACGAGCGGGAAAACTAGTTACGAAACACTGTTTTCGTAGCCCTCATCGCGCAGCAAGCCGCTGCCGGTGGCCGCTGCCACGGCTAGTTGATCGCAACGTTCATTTTCCGGATGGCCGGCATGGCCGCGAATCCAGACGAATCGGGGCTTAAACTTTTTGTGCAACGGCAGGTAACGTTGCCACAAATCCGGATTCGCTTTTTTGGCAAAGCCTTTCTTTTCCCAGCCCATCAGCCATCCTTTTTCAACCGCGTCTACAACATACCGTGAGTCGGAGTAAATTGTGACCGGTATGCCTTCTTTTCGGATGGCCTCAAGGCCCACGATCACGGCCAGTAATTCCATACGGTTGTTGGTGGTAAGCCGGAAGCCCTGACTTAGTTCTTTTTCATGTTGCCCATATCGAAGTATAGCGCCATAACCGCCCGGCCCGGGATTGCCCTGTGCAGCACCATCGGTGAAGAGGTAGATCACAGGTAGTTCGATTTGAAGATCTTCACCGCGATTGCCAACAGTACTACTCCAAATACTCTGCGTAGCACAGCGAATCCCGATTCGCCAATCACCCGCTCCAGCCAGTTGGACCAGCGCAATACGATGTACACGATGATGAGGTTAAGGACAATGCCCACCAGGATGTTAACCTCGGCATAAACCGCACGAATGGACAAAATGGTCGTCAGCGTCCCAGCCCCCGCAATAAGCGGGAACGCGATGGGAACAACCGATCCGGTACCCTTGGCGTTTGGATCATCCTTAATTAAGGTAATTCCCAAGATCATCTCCATGGCAATGATGAACATGACAATGGAGCCCGCCACGGCAAAGGAGGCTACGTCAAGACCAAATAGTTTTAGAATAGACTGACCGAGGTAGAGAAAGACAATCATCAGCACCGCGGCAATCAGCGTTGCTTTTTCGGCATAAATTCTTCCTTCGCGCCTGCGAATGAGAATGATAAACGGAATGGACCCGATAATGTCGATCACCGAAAACAGGATCAGCGTTACGGAGAGAATTTCCTTCAGATTCATACCGGCAAAAGTAGCCAAAAAACAAAAGGGCTTCGTAACTTGCTTCCATGGCACAGCGCAAGGGTTTGATTTTTGGCATAAGTGTAGTGGTCACCCTTGCCTTTGCCGCGTTTATGGGCTCACAGGTGAAACCCCTCAACTCGGGTGACATCATTTCTTTCGAGTTCGCGTTTACGATGGATCGCGTGAATATTCTTCTGGAGCATTGGCAGGAGCGCAATGTCATCTATAATGCGTTTGTCAGTTTATATCTTGACTTCATCTTTCTGGTGTTGTATTCGGCAACGCTAACGTTTGGTGCGCGGTGGGCAGCTGCGCGGTTGCAACCGGGTCTTTTCCAGCGCAGTGCGCATTGGCTTTCGGGCAACACCGGTTGGGCTGGCGTGTGTGACGCGATTGAAAATTGTTGTCTTCTGATGTTGCTACAACAGTACACCTATGCTGCGTTGCCCATTCTGGCGGCATTGTTTGCCGGTGTCAAGTTTTTCATTGTCCTTCTTGCCATTATCACTATCATTAGAAGTTTTTTCAAATAAATGCTTCGGCAGCTCAGAGAAAATATCGTAAACGACCTACCGGCTTCGGTGGTGGTGTTCCTGGTAGCGCTGCCGCTGTGCCTCGGCATTGCGCTGGCATCGGGCGCTCCGCTGGCCTCTGGTCTCATTGCCGGTGCCGTGGGTGGCATTGTAGCCGGGTTTTTCAGTCAGTCGCAGTTGGCCGTTAGCGGCCCGGCTGCCGGTCTCACGACCATCGTGCTGGCTTCCATTCAGGACCTGGGTTCTTTTCAGGCGTTTCTGGCCTGCGTGGTGCTTGCAGGGTTGTTGCAGATCGGTTTAGGTTTTGCACGGGCAGGTGTTATCGGGCACTTCTTCCCCAATTCGGTGATCAAGGGTATGCTGGCGGCAATCGGTTTGATTTTAATTCTTAAGCAAATTCCGCATGCACTGGGCTATGATGCCGACTACGAAGGGGACGAAAGCTTTGTGCAACCGGATGGCCAAAACACCTTTACTGAAATTTTTCAAGCCATTCAGAACCCTACTTCGGGAGCCATCCTAATTTCATTGATTTCCTTGTTGATCATTTTGTTTTGGGAAACCCCCAGAGTAAAGCGGCAGAATTGGGCCAAGTATGTGTCGGGTGCCCTGGTTGTGGTAATGGTGGGAGTAGTCATGAACCAGGTCTTTGTTTCGTGGTATCCGCATCTCAGCATTCAAGATACTCACCTGGTTAACCTGCCTGATTTTTCCGCCACTTCGATTTCATCCATATTGACGTTTCCGGATTTTGCTCAACTTTTCTCACAAAAAGCGCTGATCGTGGCGGTTACTCTGGCTATGGTGGCCAGTCTGGAGTCACTACTAAGTGTGGAAGCAACCGACCGCCTCGATCCGTACAAACGCATTACACCGCTTAGTCACGAATTGAAAGCACAAGGTGTTGCCAATATGGTGTCGGGATTATTGGGCGGGTTGCCAGTTACAGCTGTCATTGTTCGAAGCACGGCCAACATCGCAGCCGGGGCAAAATCAAAATGGTCTGCCATTTTCCACGGTTTCATTTTGATCATTGTAGTATTCTCCTTTCCCCGCGTGCTGCGCCTCATACCCTTGGCCTGTTTGGCCGGTATCTTAATCATGGTGGGCTATAAGCTCACTTCCCCGTCTATGTACCTCGATATGTGGAGACGGGGACGGGATCAGTTCCTGCCTTTTGTTGTCACCATCGTGGCCATTTTACTTACGGATTTACTGGTGGGAATTTTTATCGGCATTTTGGTGGCCTTGTATTTCGTGTTGAAAACTAACTTTCACTCCGCTGTGGTGCTGGTCAACGATGACGATCAATACTTGTTGAAGTTTACACGGGACGTTTCTTTTTTGAATAAGGCCGCGCTACGCAGGTCCCTGGAGAAGATTCCCGACAATGCGCGCATCATCATTGATGGTTCACGCAGTCACTTCATTGATGCCGATGTGGTAGAAACCATTCAGGACTTTATGAAGACGGCCGAGACCAAGAATATTGAAGTAGAATTGAAGCGGAACAAGCATGCCACCCATCCTATGTTTCGTGAAAGTGAATAACTGAAAACTATGGAAAGCTATCGCAGACTGTTATTGGAGAACAAAGCCTGGGCAAAGGAGCGCACGGAAGTTGACCCCAACTACTTCAAGCGCCTGGTGGACATCCAGCGACCCGATTTCCTGTGGATTGGTTGCTCCGATAGCCGCGTTCCGGCCAATGAAATTACCAATACCGACCCGGGCGAGATTTTTGTTCATCGCAACATTGCCAACATGGTCGTGCACACGGATCTTAATCTGTTAAGCGTGCTGCAATATGCGGTTCAGGTATTGGAAGTGAAGCATGTGATTGTCTGTGGCCACTATGGTTGCGGTGGCGTAAAAGCCGCGATGACGCATCGGGAACTGGGTTTGATTAACAAATGGCTTCGTAACATCAAAGATGTTTATCGGTATCATCAGGATGAACTGGAAGCGATGGACGAAGAGCACCGTACCGATCGCCTGGTGGAACTGAATGTTATGGAGCAGGTGATGAACCTGGCCAAAACTTCTATCATACAGGCTGCCTGGAGCCGACATCAACGACCCATGCTGCACGGCTGGGTCTATCGCCTGCAAGATGGATTGCTGCATGAGTTGTGTCAGATGGATTATGACGCCAAACTGGACGATATCTACCGGTATGACATTCCTTAAGTAACTTTGTGCCATGCACAGTTACCTGGACCCGGTCGTTTTGTTTTTCGTCCTGGGCGCCATAGCCGGCATCGCCAAATCGGAACTCCGCATTCCGGCCTCTTTCTATAACACCATCAGCATCTATCTTTTGCTCTCCATCGGAATAAAAGGAGGCATTGAATTATTCCATATCTCGGTCCGTTCGTTTCTGTTACCCGCCTTCGGCACACTGGCGTTGGGCATGCTGATCACCTATCTCGCCTATCGCATACTCGTATCAATCGGCAAATTCGATCGCAACAACGCCATCAGCATCGCAGCCCACTATGGTTCAGTGAGTGCCGTAACGTTTGCTGTTGTTATATCCTACCTCAACGACAAACATGTGACGTATGAGGCGTACATGACGGTTCTGCTGGTGATGTTGGAGGTGCCTGCGCTGGCATTGGGTGTGTTCATGGCTAAGCTGGAACACTTCCGGGAAAACTGGGATGTGAAAAAAATACTGCACGAGGTTTTCCTCGGCAAGAGTGTCTTATTGCTCACGGGAGGATTGCTCATTGGTGTCTTCACGGCCTATAGCGCCAACAAACAACTCAACTTCTTTTTCTTCGATCTGTTCAAGGGTTTCCTCGCCATCTTTATGTTGGAGATGGGAGTTGTGGCGTCAGAGCGATTCAAAGACCTGCGCAAGGTGGGTGTCTTCCTGATTTTTTTTGGCGTGGGCATGCCTGTTCTCTCGGCTGTGGTGGGCATCCTGATGGGTATTGCCACCGGGCTTTCCCTGGGTGGCACGGTGGTACTGGCCACCATGGCCGCCAGTGCTTCCTACATTGCCGCACCAGCCGCTATGCGCCTGGCGATACC
>DAIPHR010000202.1:0-5652 GCA_036771215.1 Cyclobacteriaceae bacterium | reverse complement strand
AAGATTCTTTCAGTCTCTTCGTAGCCGGACAATTTCTCATATTCAGGCAGCTCATGCTATTTAAAACCCATCGACCAGCTGCCGAAAAGACGGGAAGGTAAATGGCCTTCGAGTAAAATCTGAATCCTCTTGTGCCGGTTGTCTTTTTTGATCCGGTCGTACAACTCTTCTACTGCTTTCTGCTCGCCTTCTAATACCTGAATGAATCGGTCGCGCACAAACACCAACATCCCCGTTATGCCAGCCTTGGTATTGTGCGTGCGTGCCTCCAGCAAAAGATCAATCAAATCACGCTCAGTGAATACTTGTGCCGCTTGACTAATGTACACCAGGTAGTACATAGGTGGGCTAAGTCAGGGAAGAGGGGCATCCTGTTCTACCGGGGTAGCCACACCACGAAATGGCGAAGCTTGCTGGTGAATCCGAATAGCTTTGCGCGAAAGATAGATGCCGACAACCAGCGAGGCCAATGCCCCCAGCCAGATGCCGGGCACGAAGTTGATAAACAGGAAGTAATCATACGCGCCATGGAAAAGCGTGGCTACGCCCAGAGCATGCCAGACGTAATATGCCTTTTTGTGTTCGAACTTGGCCTTGCCAAGGTAGTAGCCCATCAGCACGCCAAAGGTGGCATGGGCCGGCACGGCCGTTACCATTCGCGCAATGGCGGTTGCCAGCCCACCTTCATAGACATACAGGATGTTTTCAAACGTAGCAAAACCCATACTGACCATAACGGCATACACAATGCCGTCCATCGGCTCATTGAAATTCGCATTGCGGTATAACAGGCCGCGTACAAAAATGAACTTGCTGAACTCTTCCACCAGTGCTACGAGAAGAAAAGCGTGGATTATTTGCTCACTCCAGCTTTGTTCGTCAATCTCAACCAATACCCGAATAAGAGAGCCAATCAGAAGTGTGACAAAAATGCTGAGTATGCCATAAGAGAAACTCCGGAGCAATAAACCCACGGGCTCTTTTTCGTGCGTATCCTTCCAATAAACACAGAGGATAATGGCAACACCCGGGGCCAACGCGAGAGCAAGTAAGATCAAAACGCTCATGCTGCGTTAGTTGAAGAGGCCGAGCCGGTATAACCCGTACACTCCGAGGGAGGCCACCGCCAAAGCGCGCGCGACCAAAGGTAGAAGCGAGGTGAACGCGGGGGGTGACTTGATTGCGGCAAGGCCGCCCAATACAACTCCAATACACACCGTTAGGGTACCAATCAGAAGCATTTCAGTCGCGCCATGCAAGTGCAGGATGTAAAATAAAAAACCGATTAAGCACATGGCACAACTGATGGCGAGTACTTTCGGCAGCAACGTGTAAAAAAACAAGTCTAGCCGATCTTGATGTTCCGGTATGTTTTTGTTGGGAACAAAAGCCCTTAAATAGAAGACCACAGCCAGGGTGGATAGGGCAATTCTCAACGCATCGTCACGCCAATCGGATTGAGCGTACAATGCAGTAATGATAACGGCAACACAGGCAATTTCCACTAAAGGATAAAGTCGACTAAGTCGTTCAATAAAGGGACTTACGGGATGGTATTGTGGGTTGTTCATACGATCAAGGGTCGATCGCTTCTTCTACCTGATCAAGCTTCTCTTCCGTAAACCCACCCGAGGTGGCAAACCGAATTACTCCGTTTTCATCCAACACAAAAAAGTAGGGTGTATCTCGTTTTTCGAAATCAAGGGCCTCTTTGTAAGATTTCAACTCACCTTTATAAAACAAGATATAGGGAAGCAACTGCGGGTCGGTGTTTTTCAATGCCTTTCGTTTGGCTGTGCCGGTTGCAGCCGCATTGACACCCGTAAACATGGGCACGAAATATACATTCACATCGTATCCCATGCCCTCCATCAGGCCGCCCGCTTTTTTGATGAACTTGTTAAATACCGGATTGAACCAGGTGTTCAATTCATCTTCGGCTTTTTTTGAATAGGCGAGGCCCAGCAACGTGTACTTGCCTTTCGTGTCGGCCGGCAGAGAAACTTTTTTGTCATCAACCGTTTCCGTGGGCATGTTGGGAAACACGATGCCAACCACCTGAGCACCACAGGTGCACGCTAAGCCAATCAAGACAGCAACAAGCAAGCCTTTCATGCGAGTAAGGTACTACTTTGCTGCGGCAGCGCCAAAGTCTACTTTAAGACAACCTGTCCGCGCGCTACGGAAAAGGAACGCGCCAATTGCTCACCGCTATCTCGTGTGCGCAGCGTGTTTACAAAATACCATTCGGCTTTTGCCTGTTCCGGTCGAAGGATCAACAGCAGGTATCCATGATCACGCGCATTCAGGTATTTGATGTGGGGGTTTGATTTCAGCATGGCCGTTTCCATCATCCTTACGGTGTCGGCTGAAGTGCCCTCATCACTGTTACCCGAGGAAACACTGGTGGTACCGAATTCTACGGCAAAGGCACCGGCCGAAGTTTTGGGGTTATAGGTTTTCTTAACATCGGTAGCCACTTCAATCGCCCACGAAGAATGGGTATCACCGGCCAGAAAGATGATGTCTTTCATTTTGTTGTCAACGATGAATGACTTGAGTTTCTGCTTTTCCTTTGGGTAGCCATCCCAGCTATCGAGGTTGCGGGGCATGCGCGGATAGACAGCCGAAAGCTCCACGTCCGAGAAAATCACCTGGTTACCAATCACCTTCCACGCAGCCTTCGAATTTTGCAGCCCGTTCTCCAACCAGGCAAGTTGTTCAGAGCCGAGCATCGAAGCTTCATCGCTCAGGTAGGCCGGATCAGTCATGCTTTCGGGTTGTACGGTGCGGCCTTCGAGCCGTTCATCCAGCATCCACAAATCGGCCAGCGACCCGAAAGAGAAGCTGCGGTAATGTTTTCCGCCTTCGCGAATCGGCAGCCACTCGTAGTAGGCCTGGCGGGCTGCAGCTTTGCGTTTTTCATAATCCCCTTCTTTGTCGGGCTGGTGATTTTGCGCACCTGTCACGTAGCTGTTGTTGGCTACTTCGTGGTCATCCCAAATGGCAATCATCGGGTGGCGGGCACCCATCTGAATAGATCCTTCATCCAAACGGTACTGCGAGTGGCGGCTGCGGTAGTCACTCAGGCTTACAATTTCGTGGGCCGGCACGTGCAGGCGACCGATGGTCGTATCGCCATACCTACCAATACCGTACTCATAGATGTAATCGCCCAGGTGCAGCACGGCATCTACTTCTTTTTCGGCAATGCGATCGTAGGCGTTGAAGTAGCCGAACTCCCAATTGCTGCAACTGACCACCGCCAGTTTTACGCTATCCGCTGCGGTAGGAAGCGTTTTGGTTCTGCCCACCGGGGAGGCAGCATTCAAGGCTTTGAAGCGGTAGTAATAGAATTGACCGGGCTCAAGGCCGGTCACATCAACTTTCACGGTATAATCGCGGGCAGGGGTTGTGCTCAGGGTATCGGACTTTACTACAGAGCCGAATTGGTCATCTTTTGCTACTTCCCAGGTTACCGCGATGCGCGCTACCGAGTCGTCCGGAGTTACCCGCGTCCAAATGATCACCCGGTCAGTCAGCGGATCACCGGACGCCACACCATGATAAAATGGCTTCCGGGTTGGTGAAAAGCCTGCGGCCAGCGGATCATTCCATTTCGGCAACGGGGCAGGTTTCTGGCAGGATACTATCAGAAGCGCTAAAATCGCACAGAGCGTAACGTTTTTCATGGGGATTGATTACAATTGCGAAGCTAAAGCTTTTGAGTTAAGATGATGTAAAGGAGTTATTATCAAGTTTGAGTCATTGCGAGTGTCTTTATGTACAGTGCCAAAGCTACCGTTTCTCAAAGTGCGCGTGCCGTTAATTGAAACGCGGCCATTGGCTGACCCTGCGTAAAGTCCACTCGTTACAAACCGGAGTGTGTACGGGCAGACGTTAAACATTACTCGAAATTGACCTTTGCCGTTATTAAATTTCACACCGGTTCCAGCCCTTGTCAAACCTGAAACCCGGATACAATGATCAGTTTTATGTTTCATCGTATTTTTGAAAACAACAAGCGTTGGATTGCTGAGAAAACCACCGGTGATCCTGATTACTTCAAGAAGCTAGCTGCGGGTCAACAGCCAGAATACTTATACATCGGATGTTCCGACAGCCGGGTGACGGCCGAGGATCTGATGGGGTTGCAACCGGGTGAGGTTTTTATTCACCGGAACATTGCCAATTTGGTCGTGAGCACCGACAGCAATATCAATGCAGTGGTGCAATATGCCGTGGAGTATCTGAAAGTAAAGCATATCATCATCTGCGGTCATTACGAGTGTGGCGGGGTGAAGGCTGCGCTTAACCCGAGTGACATGGGCCAACTGAACAGCTGGCTACAAACATTGCGTGATGTATATCGTTTTCATCAACACGATCTGGATGCCATCAAGGATTCCAGAGAGCGTTTTGACAAGCTGGTGGAATTGAACGTACGCGAACAATGCATTAACCTGGTGAAGATTGATCACGTGCAGCGCTCGTGGTACAAAACCGGTTTTCCCAAGGTACACGGTTGGATTTTTGATGTGCGCACCGGTCGCATCAAAGATTTGAACATGAATATGGAGGAAGAGTTCGCCAGCATCAGGAAAATTTATGATCTAAAACCAATTTCATAGTTTTCTTTTTTATCACCACAAGGCGGGCAACCTTTTGTCGCATTTTGTAGTCTTTATACCTATATTAGGCACTATGCGGATAATTTTCCTCGTGTTGATTTCGGCTTTCGCCTCCGGTCAATCGGTCATCGAAAAAGCCAAAGGGCTTTACGATGCGAAAAAATATACTGAAGCCACCACCTTGCTGAAGGCCGTAGATGACGACCGCAAGGAATATGCCGAGGCGCGTTATTGGCTCGGTCGTGTTGCCTACGACCAAAAGGAATATGATGATGCGGCCGATTATTTTGAAGAGGCAACGGAGGCGAACCCAAAATCCCCCGAGTATTTCACCTGGCTGGGAGATACCTACGGAACCATCGCGCAGAATGCCAACATGGTGAAGCAGGGTATGCTTGCGCCCAAAATGAAAAAAGCCTGGGAGCAGGCGGTGGCGCTTGATCCCAAGGCGATTGACCCGCGGTTGTCTCTGATCCAATATTACCTGCAGGCACCGGGCTTTATGGGCGGCAGCACAGAGAAAGCCGTGGAAGTGGCGAATCAGCTGGTGAAGATAAAGCCGGCCGAAGGTCATCGGCAGTTGGGCAACATTTACGCACGCGATAAAAAGACAGCCGAAGCGGAAAAGGAATACCAGGCCATGATGAAGGCAGATCCGGCATACATGTCGGTGTTGGCCACTTATTATGCCAATCAGCAACAATACGATAAGGCGTTTACGTTGTTGGACGATTGGCTGAAAAATAATCCCAACGACATGTCGGTGATTTATCTCTATGGTCGCACGGCTGCCGTCAGCGGTCAGCGCCTGGATGCCGGTGAGCAGAATCTGAAAAAGTATCTGGCCTACACACCCAAACCCAATGAACCCTCGCATGCGGGGGCAAACATGCGCCTGGGAAATATCTACGAGAAAAGAGGCAATAAGCCGGAGGCCAAAAAGTATTATCAGGCAGCGCTTAAGCTGCAGCCCGACATGAAAGATGCCAAGGAAGGATTAGAGCGTGTGAGCAAATAGTCA
>DAIPHR010000201.1:0-5748 GCA_036771215.1 Cyclobacteriaceae bacterium | reverse complement strand
TGAGTATCTCCCCGCGAAATCTGTTTCAGACCGCCCCTGTCTTCGGGCCCCTTTTCGGGGGGTCTCAAAAAAACAGGAGTGCAAAATTATACGGTTTTTCGGATTCGCCAATCCCTGGCTGGAATTCTGATCGTTTTAGGCAGATTGCCGGGCTACATGAGCACCAGATCTTGCACGGCTTCCTGCCCAAACTCCTTTCGCAGGACCTCCAGAATCTGCGGTTTGTGCAAGTTTAGGTCGTGCTTAAGTCCGGCTGACTGCAACTCAACAAATAGTACGCGATTCCGAATGAAGATTCTCCGGGTTTGCCGGGCTACACCCTTGCCGACCAGCCGCTCCCAGGAAGCCACTACGTTGGCCTCGTCAAAACGGCCTTCTAACCGATAGGACTGCAAAAGTTGCCGGATGGCGTTGCTTACATGCTGAAACTCGTCACCCTTCTTGGCCATGGCCAAAGGTACCCAAATATGACCGATTCGGGTGTCAGGCGGGAGTCACGCGGCCTTGCTCTACCCGGTAGAGACGGGGCAAAATCCCGGCTTGCTCGAAAATACGACCGGCCCGTATCGGGCTGGCATCCGTGATAAACACCTGGCCGAACGTGTCACTCTTCATCAGTTCCATTAATTTTTTCACCCGCTGGTCGTCCAGCTTGTCAAAAATGTCATCCAACAACAAAATAGGCTTATCACCGGGTCGCTCCAGAGTCTGAAACTCGGCCAGTTTGAGCGCCACCACGAATGACTTTTGTTGGCCCTGCGATCCAAACTTTCGCAGATCGCGCCCACTCAATGAAAACGTGAACCGATCGCGATGTGGCCCGATCGTGGTGCGCAAAGCTGCGAGGTCTGTTGGGATGGCCCTTTGCAGCAGTTCTGCCAAACCTGGTCTAGGCGAACTGATTTCATAGCCGATAGCCGGCTGCTCGCCCGTACCTCCACAAACAAACGAGTAGTGTTGAACCAGGCGTTGGGTAAACACGGGCAGCAACCGCTGACGGTAGCCGATAATCACGCTCGCGCTTGCCGCCAGGTGCTGGTGGTATTGCGCAAACAAGTCGTAGTCGACCCGCCCCGATTGTGCTGAGAGCTGCAACAAGGCATTGCGCTGTTTCAGGTAGTAGTGATAGCGAATGAGTTCAGTCAGATAATCGGGAAAGAGTTGAGACAGAAGGCTGTCGAAAAACCGCCTGCGACTTTCACTGGATCCGGTCACCAACTCACCATCGCGGGGGCAAATCAACACCACGGGATACTTCCCGATGTGCTCCGCCAGACGCGTATACTCCACATCATTCTCGCGAACTGATTTCTTCCCTTTCTGAAAAGCGCAGGCGACTTCGGCCACGCCTGTGGGCCGTTCAAATTTTCCTTTCACCAAAAACTGGTGCTGTCCCTCGCGCACATTCTGGCCGTCAGCCGGGGCAAAGGCGCTTTTGGTAAACCCGAGGTAGTAAATGGCATCCAGCAGATTGGTTTTGCCGCTTCCGTTCATGCCCATCAACACATGGCAGCCTTCGGCAAATTCGAGGTACTGATCCTCGTAGTTCTTAAAGTTGTAAACGTGAAGGTGGCGAAGCAACATGTTGTGGGGTACCGCGCATACCAGCATTTGGCGATTGCTAAATCGTGCCGTATTTTCGCAGTTCTCTTGTTACGTTGAACACTCAAAATTAGCAATATGGCTACCACAGCCCAAGCCAAATCCAAGACCAACGCAGCCCCCGATTCATTTTCGAAGGAGACGTACATGTTCTGGTTCGAAAGTATGTACCTGATGCGCAGATTTGAAGAGCGGGCCGGGCAACTCTATGGCATGCAAAAGATTCGCGGTTTTTGCCACCTCTACATCGGGCAAGAGGCTTGCGCGGCAGGAGCTGTTACCGCCTTGCGAAAAGGCGATAAATGGATTACCGCCTATCGCGACCACGCCCACCCGCTGGCGTTGGGCACGGACCCTAAGTACGTGATGGCCGAGTTATACGGCAAAGAAACCGGTATAACCAAAGGCAAGGGCGGGTCCATGCACATCTTTGACAAGAATGTGAATTTCATTGGCGGCCATGGCATTGTGGGGGCACAGGTGCCCATGGGGGCGGGCATAGCGTTTGCCGAGATGTACAATAACACCGGCAATGTGTGCATTTGCCACATGGGCGATGGTGCAGTGCGGCAAGGAGCCTTTCACGAAGCGCTAAACCTGGCCATGCTATGGAAATTGCCGGTGATCTTTGTGATTGAGAATAACGGCTACGCCATGGGCACTTCCGTGACGCGCACCTCAAACGTGCACGAGTTATATACGCTGGGTGAATCGTACGATATGCCGGCCGAACCCGTGGATGGTATGAAGGTGGAAGATATTCATATGGCTGTGGCGCGCGCAGCCGAACGGGCTCGGGCTGGCGAAGGTCCTACCCTGCTGGAATTCCGAACCTACCGCTACAAAGGCCACTCGATGAGTGACCCGCAGAAATACCGCACCAAGGAAGAGGTGGAAGCCTACAAGCAGCGCGATCCGGTTGAACAAGTGCGCGACACCATTTTGAAGAAGAAATTCGCCACTGCGGCTGAATTGGAGGCCATTGAAGCCAAGGTGAACGCACAGGTGGAAGAGAGCGTTAAGTTCTCCGAAGAATCCGCCTTCCCGGATCCGAAAGAGGCGCTCACGGACATCTACGTACAAACCGATTACCCCTTCGTGCTCGACTAGGGCGCTTTTGGCAAATCCGGTTGAATCATTAGTTTTGCAGCCCCGTTGAACACGGGGTTTATTTTTTGGTCATGGCGAAAAAAGAGGAAAAAAAGGACGTTTTAGACAACGCAGAAGCGCTTCAGGAAAAAGTTGTTTCCGCAGAGCATTGGGTCGAAGAGAATCCAAAAATCGTAATTGGTGTTGTGGTTGTGTTGCTGCTGGCAGCCGGTGCCTATTTTGGCGGCCGCTATTGGATTGATACCCGCGATCAGGAAGCCCAAACCGAAATGTTCCAGGCCATTCGGTACTTCGAAAAGGACAACCTGGACACACTGGAGTTGGCATTGAATGGTGACGGCAATACACTCGGCTTCCTGCAAATTATTGACGATTACAAGTGGCCACCCGCGGCCAGCCTGGCGAACTTCTATGCGGGGGCGGCTTACCTGAAACAGGGAAAATTTCCCTTGGCCATTTTCCACCTCAAAGATTTTGAATCGAACGACTTGCTGGTGCAGGCCCGTGCCTACAGCCTGATTGGCGATGCCTATATGGAGCAAAAGGATTATGCGAATGCCGCCAGTTATTACGACAAGGCCAGTTCGTATAAGCCAAATAAGTTTTTCACTCCGCAATACCTGATGAAAGCGGCCCTGGCGTACGAGTTGCTTCAGGACACCGTGAAGGCTAAGGCCGCCTATCAGCGCATAATCGATGAATATTGGGATAGCGCGGAAGTACAAAACGCCAAGAAGTTCAAGGCGCGACTGGACAATAATTCGTAATCAATACCTTACTATATTTGAAGGGCAGCCCAACGCTGCCCTTTTTTATTGATCGCCATATGCCGGGACAATTAAAATCAACCACAGGGGCCAAAGCCCGAAAAATTTCAAACAAGAAGTTCGGAATTGTGGTGGCCGAATGGAACGAGGAAGTTACCGAAGCCTTGTACCAAGGGGCGTGGAATGCCCTTATTGAAATGGGCGCCAGTAAACGCAACATATCGCGCGTCAATGTGCCGGGCAGTTTCGAACTTCCCTTGGGCGCACAACGGCTGGCCGAACAAAAAAAGGTTGATGCCGTCATTTGCCTGGGTTGCGTCATCCAGGGCGACACACCACACTTTGATTACATCTGTCAGGCAACCAGCTATGGCATCATGAAAGTGGGTTTAAAAACCGGAAAGCCTGTCGTGTTTGGCGTACTTACCACGCTCAACGCACAACAGGCTCTCGATCGGGCTGGCGGCAAACTCGGCAACAAAGGCGAAGAAGCCGCAGTTACCGCTGTCGCTATGCTTTCCTGATTACATATTCTTCACCACATCTTTGGCAAACTCCGAACACTTGAGCAACGTGGCACCTTGCATCAGCCGATGGAAGTCGTACGTTACCCGTTTGGAGGCGATAGCCGCCTCAAGTCCTTTGTAAATCAGGTTGGCTACTTCCGGCCAGCCGATGTATTCAAACATCATGGCCCCGGACAAAATCACCGAACCCGGATTCACTTTGTCTTGCCCTGCATACTTGGGAGCGGTGCCATGGGTGGCTTCGAATATCGCGTGACCGGTTTTATAATTAATGTTTCCACCTGGGGCAATGCCAATGCCACCCACTATCGCTGCTGCTGCATCGGAAATGTAATCCCCGTTTAAGTTGGCCGTAGCCACTACCGAGTATTCATCGGGCCGCAACAAAATCTGCTGGAGGAATGCATCAGCAATGGAATCTTTGATGATGAGTTTATGGCCGTTCTTTTCAATCACCTGCCAGGGGCCTCCATCCAGATCAACCGCCCCAAATTCGCGCTTGGCCAGGGCATAACTCCAGTCGCGGAAACCACCGGAGGTAAACTTCATGATGTTACCCTTATGCACGATGGTTACGCTTGGCTTCTTATGCTCCAACGCATACTCAATGGCTGAACGTGTCAGGCGTTCTGTGCCCTCTATTGAAATGGGCTTGATACCGATACCGGATGTTTCCGGGAAACGGATTTTTTTATACTGCTTGGGGAATGTTTCCTTCAGGAAAGTCATGAACTTCTTGTTGTCCTCCGACCCCTGCTGAAACTCAATCCCAGCATAAATATCTTCGGTGTTTTCACGGAAAATGACCATGTCGGTTTTCTTTGGCTCGCGCACGGGTGAAGGAACACCTTCGAACCAACGGACGGGTCGCAGACATACATACAAATCCAGCTCCTGGCGCAGGGCCACGTTGAGCGACCGAATACCGCCACCCACGGGCGTAGTGAGCGGTCCCTTAATGCCCACCAGGTAGTCGCGGAAAACCGTGAGGGTTTCATCGGGCAGCCAATTGCCTGTCTTGTTGAACGCTTTTTCACCCGCGAGCACTTCCTTCCATATCACCTTGCGTTTGCTGCCGTAGGCTTTTTGAATGGCCGAGTCGAAAACGAGCTGAGAGGCTGGCCAAATGTCAACACCTGTACCGTCACCTTCAATAAATGGAATGGTTGGGTTGTCCGGCACATTGAGTTTACCTTGGCTGATGGTTATTTTTTGATCGCTCATGGGTTTGCTGGGGTTAAAAATGCGGTTAGTTGGATCCTTAAGGGTTTGAAGTTAAAAAATCCTCAACCGAAAGGAAAATGAACTAACCGTGCAGGCGTTACTTAGTACCATGAAAACAGCAATCCCCATCCTGGCACTGGCACTTTTTTCCTTCCGCGGACCCACACAATCGTTCTGCCCAAGCACAGAAGAACAGGAACTGGCACGACTCATTATGGTCTACCGGCTGGAAAAAGGTTTGCCACCGATTGCCATTTCCGAAAAACTAACCCGCGTGGCGCAACTTCACATAAAAGACCTCGATGCCCACTTTGATCCTGCCAACCGGGACGGCTGCAATATGCACACCTGGTCAGCCCAAGGCGCGTGGACACCTTGTTGTTATACCCGCGACCACAAACAGGCCGATTGCATGTGGAACAAGCCACGCGAGATTGCCGATTTTGACACCGATGGCTTTGAAATTGCCGGCTTCGGATCGGCTGGTCTCAATCCTCAACAAGCCTTGGACATGTGGA
>DAIPHR010000200.1:0-5780 GCA_036771215.1 Cyclobacteriaceae bacterium | reverse complement strand
AATACAATCGTTTCCGCTACTAACTGTTAGTTGGGTTTTGAAGATTTTTTGAAGAAAGTGAAACAAGAACTCGCAGAACCGTGCGCGGTTCGATAAATTTTGGATTCACTTTTCAACTACGTGAGTTCTTTACCCGGACTTTACCACCCTTCATTTGAGCACGATTCGTGCGGAGTGGGCTTTATTGCCAACATCAAAGGGCGCAAGTCGCACACGTTGGTGAGTGACGCGCTCACCATGCTCGAACGCATGGCGCACCGCGGAGCGTGCGGGTGCGAGCCCAACACAGGCGATGGTGCCGGCATTCTCATTCAAATTCCGCATGAGTTTTTTACCGATGAGTGCCATAAACTCGGCTTTAAACTGCCCGCGGTGGGGCAATACGGTGTCGGGCTGATTTTCTTCCCGCGCGAGGCGCGTGTTCAGGAGGAATGCCGGACGGTGGTCAACCGGCAAATCCGGAAGATGGGCATGAAACTGCTAGGCTACCGCCCCGTGCCCGTTGCCCCGCACGATTTGGGCGACACTGCACGGCTGGCCGAGCCCGTCATGGAACAGGTCTTTATCCAACGCCCCAACACCATCACCGACCTGGCGGATTTCGAACGCAAGCTGTTTGTGCTGCGCAAATACACCACGCGAATTGTAACCGAATCGGTGAAGGACGTCAATCACCAGTTCTACTTCTCCTCGCTCTCGCACAAAACAATCATTTACAAAGGCATGCTCACCTCGGGGCAGTTGCGTCATTACTTTGCCGATCTGCAACATGACGAAGTGGTCAGCGCCCTGGCCGTTGTTCACTCCCGCTTTTCCACTAACACGTTCCCTTCGTGGCGGCTTGCCCAGCCCTTCCGCTTCATTGCCCACAATGGCGAGATCAACACCGTGCGCGGCAACATCAACTGGCTGAAATCCAAAGAGGCCTTCTTCGCATCGCCTTACTTTACCCGCGAGGAGTTGGACATGATCTTGCCGATCTGCAACCCCATTCAATCGGACTCATCAAATCTGGACAACGCCATTGAGCTGCTTGTGCACGCGGGCCGCTCGCTGCCGCATGTGATGATGATGCTGATACCCGAAGCCTGGGATGGCAATGAGCAGATGAGCCAGGAGAAGCGCGACTTTTATGAATACCACGCGAACCTGATGGAACCGTGGGACGGGCCGGCCTCCATTACATTCACGGATGGCACGTTGGTGGGCGCTACGCTGGATCGCAACGGCCTGCGGCCCTCGCGCTATTTGATTACGGATGACGACCGCGTGATCATGGCCAGTGAAGCCGGGGTGCTGGATGTTGCGCCCGAAAAAATTGTGGCGAAGGGACGCCTGCAACCAGGCAAAATGTTTTTGGTTGATCTGGAGCAAGGTCGCCTCATCCAGGATGATGAGCTGAAGAAGAAAATCTGCACGCAGCAACCGTACGGCCAATGGCTGCGCGAAAACAAAGTGCGGCTGCAAGATCTTCCCGAACCGGGCGGCAGTTTTCACAAATACGATCCTTCCACTTTTCTCAAGCGGCAGATTTCCTTCGGCTACACTACCGATGACATCCGCATGATTTTGGCGCAAATGTGTGAAACGGGCAAGGAAGCCCTCGGCTCTATGGGCAACGACACGCCACTGGCGGTGCTGTCGCAACAGGCACAACATTTGTCGGGTTACTTTAAGCAGCTCTTTGCCCAGGTCACAAACCCGCCCATTGATCCCATCCGCGAGCGCATGATCATGTCGCTGGCCTCGCACGTGGGCGGATCGCTCAACCTGCTGGAAGAAACAGCCGAACACTGCGTGATGCTCGAACTGCCGTCCCCGGTACTCTCCAACAGCGAGTTGGAAAAAATACGCTACATCGACCACCGGCATCTGCAAACGAAAACGATCTACACCTACTTCAAAGCCGATGGCCAGCCGGGGTCACTGGAAAAAGGGCTGCATCGCGTCTGCCAATATGTGAACGATGCGATCGAAGACGGGTTCACCATCATCATTCTCTCCGATCGCAGCTTTGACAGCGGCCACGCGCAGATTCCTTCACTGCTGGCGTTGGGTGCCGTACATCACGATTTGATCCGCAAAGGCCTGCGCGGAAAAGTAGGGCTGTTGGTAGAAGCCGGTGATGTTTGGGAAACCCATCATTTTGCCACGCTGCTGGGCTATGGCGCCTCGGGGGTCAACCCCTATCTCGTGTATCAAACCATACACGACATGAAGAAGCGCAACTTGTTACCCGAAGAGCTCACGGAAGAAAAGGCAATCTACAACTACAAAAAAGCCGTGGCAGGCGAGTTGCTCAAGATCATGGCGAAGATGGGCATCAGCACGCTGCAATCCTACCACGGAGCGCAGATCTTCGAGGCCGTGGGCATCCATCAAACGGTAGTCAATCAGTATTTCACGGGCACGGTGTCCCGCATTGGCGGATTGAAGCTGGACAACATTGCGGCCGAGGCGCTGGCTAAACACCGCAAGGCCTTTCCCAAAGTGGCCAACACGCTGCCCCGGCTGGAGAGTGGCGGAGTGTATCAATGGAAGGCCGATGGTGAAGCGCATCTCTTCAATCCGCAAACCATTCACCTGCTGCAACACAGCACGCGCACCAACAATTACCAACTCTACAAAAAATATTCGACCCTGATTGACGAACAGGGCGAGCGTGCCATCACGCTGCGCAGCCTGTTGAAATTCAAGCGCAGCACTCCGGTGCCGCTGGCCGAAGTAGAACCGATTGAATCGATCTTTAAACGTTTCGCCACCGGGGCCATGTCGTTTGGCTCCATCTCGTACGAAGCGCACAGCACGCTGGCGATTGCCATGAACCGCATTGGCGGCAAAAGCAACTGTGGCGAAGGCGGAGAAGATGAAGCGCGGTTTCAACGAAAAGAAAATGGCGATTGGGAAAACTCCGCCATCAAACAAGTGGCCTCCGGCCGTTTCGGGGTCACCATCGAATACCTGGCCCACGCACAGGAAATTCAGATCAAGATGGCGCAGGGCGCCAAGCCAGGCGAGGGCGGGCAACTGCCGGGCCACAAAGTAGATGAATGGATCGGCCGCGTGCGCCACTCTACGCCCGGTGTCGGGCTCATTTCACCTCCGCCCCATCACGACATTTATTCCATTGAAGATCTCGCGCAGCTCATCTTCGATCTGAAGAACGCCAACCCGCAAGCGCGCATCAGCGTGAAGCTGGTGTCGGAGGCAGGCGTGGGCACCGTGGCTTCGGGTGTAGCCAAAGCCCATGCCGATGTCATTCTCATTTCCGGTCATGACGGTGGCACGGGTGCCTCACCGCTAAGTTCCATCCGGCATGCCGGATTGCCCTGGGAACTCGGATTGGCTGAAACACATCAAACGCTGGTGCGCAACAAGCTGCGCGGTCGCGTGGTGCTGCAAACGGATGGACAAATTCGCACGGGGCGCGACCTGGCCATAGCTGCTTTACTTGGCGCTGAAGAATGGGGCGTGGCCACGGCCGCACTGGTTTCGGTGGGATGTATCATGATGCGCAAGTGCCACCTCAACACCTGCCCGGTAGGGGTGGCTACGCAGAATAAAGAATTGCGCGCGCTGTTTACCGGAACACCGGAGCATGTCGTCAAACTGTTCACATTCCTCGCCACCGAACTCCGCGAGGTGATGGCTGAACTTGGCTTTCGCAGCGTACACGAAATGGTTGGGCAAAGCGATCGGCTTACGGTGCGCGATGTGCGGCAGCATCCCAAGTTCAAACACCTGGATCTTTCCCCGATTCTGTTCCGCGAACCCACACAACTGGATGTGGCCATGTTCAAACAAGAGGAACAGGATCACGGCATCCGTCAGGTGCTGGACATTCAATTGATCGAAGCCGCTTCGCCCGCGTGGCAGCATCAACAATCGGTCTTTCGCGAGTTCCCCATCTCCAATCAGCATCGCGCCACTGGCACTATGCTGTCGCATCATTTGGTGAGTAAGCCTCACCGGGCCGATGTTCACTTCAAATTCACCGGCACGGCCGGGCAGAGTTTTGGCGCCTTCGGTATTCGCGGGCTCACGCTCGAACTCGAAGGGGATGCCAACGACTACTTCGGCAAGGGGCTCTCCGGTGCGCGGCTAATCCTGTATCCTCCGGCACAGGCCAGGTTCAATCCGGCAAAAAATATTATCGTGGGCAACGTGGCCTTCTTTGGCGCCACCAGCGGTGAGGCCTTCATTCGCGGCATGGCCGGTGAACGGTTTGCTGTGCGCAACTCAGGCGTTACGGTGGTTGTGGAAGGTGTGGGCGATCATGGCTGCGAATACATGACGGGTGGCCGCGTTATTGTGCTGGGCGAAACCGGACGAAACTTTGCGGCCGGCATGAGTGGCGGCATCGCGTACGTGTGGGATGTCAACAACACGTTTGTTAAGAACTGCAACCTGGAAATGGTGCTGCCCGACACGCTGGATGGGGAAGACGAAGTGTTTCTGCGGGAGTTGATCATGGCGCATCAGCAACTCACCAAAAGTGACGTGGCCGCCCATGTGCTCAGCTACTGGCCGCGGGTAATCAAACAATTAATTAAAGTAATGCCGGTGGATTATAAAGCTGTACTGGAAAGGAAGAAGTTGTTAGTTGGTAGTTGATGGTTATTGGCCGCAGCAACCCACAACGAAAACTATCAACGACCAACTCATAACTAACAACTAGACACTAACAACCACCAACTAACCATGGGCAAGCCAACCGGATTTTTGGAAATACCCCGCGAGCTTCCTGCCAGGCGAAGCGTGCCGGAGCGCGTGCGCGACTACTTCGAAGTAGAAGGGGCGGTGGATGCCGGACTCACGCAAAAGCAAGCCGCCCGCTGTATGGATTGCGGCATCCCATTTTGCAACCAGGGCTGCCCGCTGGGCAACATCATTCCTGAGTTTAACGATGCGGTGTATCAGGGCAACTGGAAACAGGCGTATGATATTCTGATCGCCACCAACAACTTCCCGGAGTTTACCGGCCGCATCTGTCCGGCCCCGTGCGAAGCTGCGTGCGTGTTGGGCATCAACAAACCGGCCGTGGCCATCGAATACATTGAGAAGTCAATCATTGAAAAGGCCTTTGACAACGGGTGGGTGCAACCACGCACACCCCTGCACCGCTCGGGCAAGCGCGTGGTGGTGGTGGGCTCCGGTCCGGCCGGATTGGCCGCAGCGGCCGAGTTGAATTATGCCGGCCACGAGGTTACCGTGCTGGAGCGTGCCGATGAAATTGGCGGACTGCTGCGCTACGGCATTCCGGATTTCAAACTGGACAAGCAAGTACTCGACCGCAGGCTTGATCTCATGACGAAAGAGGGCGTGAAGTTCAAAACCCAGGTGCAGGTGGGCACCACCATTACTGCCCGGCAACTGCAGGAGGAATATGATGCCGTAGTGCTGTGCACCGGCTCAACCGTGCCGCGCGACTTACCCATACCCGGCCGGGAGTTCAACGGTGTGCACTTCGCCATGGAGTTTCTCACCCAGCAAAACCGGAGGGTGAGCGGACAACCCATAGCGGGTAACGAGATTATGGCAGCCGGCAAGCACGTGGTGGTGATTGGCGGTGGCGACACCGGTTCGGATTGCGTAGGCACGGCCAACCGGCATGGGGCCCGCTCGGTTACGCAATTGGAAATTCTGCCCAAGCCACCGGGCAACCGCACGCTGACCACGCCATGGCCCAACTGGCCGCTGATTTTGCGTACGTCTACTTCGCATGAAGAAGGGTGCGAACGGCAGTGGAGCCTGGTGACGAAGGCATTTACCGGCAACGA
>DAIPHR010000199.1:0-5814 GCA_036771215.1 Cyclobacteriaceae bacterium | reverse complement strand
AATATTTCAAAGTTCATTTTTAGAACCTTAGGCGGGGCACCCGCGACCTTCCCGCCAAGGCGTGACAGGCATTCTAACCTCCCGAATAAATCGGGATGAACTACCGGACCAAAAAACAAGGTTGCAAAGATACTCGGCCTACTCATTTCTCCAAAGGAACCAAAAAATTTAGAAACCGTCTCCGGGCGTGATGACGATGGAGCCGATTAGCCATTTAAGCCCGTATTACCGAACTAACAATCCAAAATGATTGATTTGGTTCCCTCGCTGGTGACTGAAAAGCCCCCCGGCAATCGGTCAAAGCGATTCACTGTAAAATTCTTTTAAACTACTTACATTTAACTTGGTTTATAAAGCAGGTACTTTTATAATGCTACCAAAGCACTCGCCCCAATTATTTTCGCCAGCCGAGAGCGTACGCTTGGCGATCGTGCTGGCAGGAGCCGGTTTGGCGTTTGCTCATCAGGTTTGCGAAGTACCGGCTGCAGTTGACTTTGCTTTCTTTCTGGTTCTGGTTGTCGTGGTGGGAATCCCGCACGGTGCGGTTGATCATCTGGTTGATGAGCAATGTCTTAAATATAGACATCAGAATTTTTCCACGTTCCGATTTCTGCTGAAATATCTTGTCCAGATGCTGGCGTATGCAGGTCTTTGGTTGATTTTTCCGGGGTTCAGTTTACTCTTGTTTTTGCTTTTTTCGGTGTGGCATTTCGGTGAATCAGATATGCAACCCGCGCCACGCCATCCAATATGGTCAGTGGTCAAATTCGCTCTTGGGTCGCTTGTTCTCTTCTTCATTTTACTTCGCGAGCCAGACTTAACCGGTGATCTTGTATACCGGATCACACTCAGCAATCCGGTTGCGCGTGAGGTTTGGACTACAGCCGTAATTTACCAACGACCCGTTATTCTTGGATTGGGTGTTCTGCTGTTGTGTTCATTTCTTTTAGCTCAACATCGTGAGCCTGTGAAGCATTCGGGCAGAGGCTGGCTTCAGTTTGTTGTCGTATTGGTTGTTGTTTCGGTTTTACCACTGCTGCCGGCTTTTGCCGTTTATTTTGCCGGTTGGCACTCGCTCAATACTTTTCAACACATGAATGAATTTCTGGCAGCGGAAGGCTCTGATCAAAGCTTGTGGAAAAAAGCCATGCCCTTCACACTACTGGCAATTGTCTTCCTGGCTGGTGTAGCGCTGTTTTGGTGGAATGTTTTTTCCCACCTTGACCCGTTGCCTGTTTTGTTTATATTCTTTGCTATTATCACGCTGCCACATCTGTTAATTATGCATCGGATGTTTCGCGCGAAAACGGTGCTTCAGTAGTCAATCGGGCACACCCAGTGGCTGATGCGGTGAAAGGATTCTACCGACCGCGGCAAATACGCAGCCTTACGGACCAAACCCGGATTTGGCTATATTTGTGGTCGCAGAAACAACCGAAGCAAAAATGTTTAACATGTTCAGGTTGTTGCTTGGGTTGGTTTTTGCCAAACTGAATTAATTTGTGATGCTGTTAGACTTTGAAAAACCGATAGCCGAACTCGAAGCCAAGCTGGCCGATATGAAACACCTTGCCGATGACAGCGATGAGTCTGTCAACAAGGCCATCGAGGCCCTGGAAAACAAAATCATCGATCTAAAGAAGGAGACGTTTGAGAACCTAACCGGCTGGCAGCGCGTGCAACTATCGCGCCACCCGGACCGCCCCTACACGCTGGATTACATCTACGAAATAACCAGCGATTTCATTGAACTTCATGGCGACCGCAACGTAGCCGATGACAAAGCGATGGTAGGCGGATTGGGATCCATTGACGGGCAAACCTTTATGCTTATCGGTCAGCAAAAGGGGCGCAACACCAAGCAGCGGCAAATGCGCAACTTCGGAATGGCCAACCCGGAAGGCTATCGCAAAGCACTGCGACTGATGAAGATTGCAGAGAAATTTAACAAGCCCATTGTCACATTTATTGACACCCCCGGTGCCTTTCCCGGTCTCGAAGCCGAGGAGCGGGGCCAAGGTGAAGCCATTGCCCGCAATTTGAAGGAGATGATGATGCTCAAAGTGCCCGTCATTTGCCTGATCATCGGTGAAGGTGCTTCGGGCGGTGCGCTTGGCATTGCCATTGGCGATCGTGTGCTCATGCTTGAAAATACCTGGTACTCCGTGATCTCTCCGGAATCCTGCTCATCAATTTTGTGGCGCAGCTGGGATTACAAAGAACAGGCAGCCGAGGTGCTGAAACTCACTGCGAAGGACATGCTCCACCATAAATTGATTGATGGCATTGTGAAAGAGCCGCTGGGCGGTGCTCATACTGATTTGAAGTGGATGGCGAAAGAAGTGAAACGCGTGATTTTGGAAACGACTGCCGACTTGAACAAGCTAAGCCCGCGCGACCGAATCAATCAACGCATTGAAAAGTTTTGCGCCATGGGCGTATATAAGGATTGATCGAATTCGCCAGCCCGGCCAACCCGAAAATTATTTGTTACCAACAACCGCACCGCCTTGAAACTCCATGCTATCGATACGGGATTTTTTAAGCTGGATGGTGGTGCCATGTTTGGCGTTGTACCCAAAGTTATCTGGCAAAAATCAAATCCGGCAGACGAGAATAATCTGTGTACCTGGGCTATGCGTTGTTTGCTCATGGAAGACGGTGACCGCCTGATTCTGATCGATAATGGCATAGGCGACAAACAAGACGCCAAATTTCTGAGTCACTATCATTTGCACGGAGATCAATCGCTGACCGCCTCATTACAGAAGGCTGGTTTTTCCGAAGCAGACATCACAGACGTGTTCCTTACCCATCTTCATTTTGATCATTGTGGCGGCAGTATAAAAAGGCGAGGTGAACAACTGGTGCCGGCTTTTTCGAATGCCGTGTATTGGAGTAATGAAGCGCATTGGGCGTGGGCCACAATACCTAATGACCGGGAAAAAGCGAGTTTTCTGCGCGAGAACATTGAGCCCATTCAGCAAAGCGGGCAATTGAAATGGGTGAACCCAGGTGCTGATACAGGTCTTCCGTTTGACATCTTCTTTGCATCCGGCCATACGGAGAGCATGATGATTCCACTGATTCCCTACAAGAACAAAACGGTTTGCTTCATGGCCGATCTGTTGCCTTCCACTGGCCACATTCCGCTGCCCTATGTAATGGGTTATGATACCCGGCCATTGCTCACGTTGGAGGAGAAGAAGCGATTTCTGCGACAGGCCGCGGAAGAGCAATGGGTTTTGTTTTTTGAACACGACCCGATTAACGAGTGTTGCACCGTGAAAGACACGGAAAAAGGCGTGAGGCTCGATCGAGCGATGGCGCTCCAAGATCTATAATCATTAAGGTATGAAAGTAGGTATCGTTCTTTCCGGAGGAGGTGCCCGGGGTTTTGCCCACATTGGCGCCTTGAAAGCTCTCGAAGAGAAGAACGTTCGATTTCACCTGGTGGCGGGCACCAGTGCCGGCTCGGTTGTGGGTGCGTTGTATGCTCAGGGACATCGCCCGGCCGACATCATGGCTATCGTCCAACAGATATCTTTGATTCGAACGGTGCGGCCCGCCCTGAGTTGGACCGGGCTTCTCAAGATGGATGGTTTACGGGAATTGTTGCTCAAGTATATTCCACACAATTCATTCAATCAGCTCGCATTACCCCTAACCGTTGCCGCCACCGATTTGAAGCGGGGGAAAGTGAACTACTTCACCGAAGGAGATCTCATCACCTGCCTCACGGCCAGTTGCAGCATCCCGGGAGTTTTTGATCCCGTACCAATAGGCGATAGCCTTTTTGTTGATGGCGGAGTATTTGACAATCTTCCGGCACGAGCCATTCGCGATCATTGTGATGTTTTGGTGGGTCTGCATTGCAACCCCATCAGTCCTGATTTTGATGCCAGGAATATGAAGGTCGTTATTGAGCGTAGCATGTTAATGGCGATTGGCGTGGGTACTCAGTTTAGTAAACATTTGTGCAATTTTGTCATCGAACCCCCCGGTCTCGATCGATTCAATGCGTTTGAGATTGGAAAGGCAAAGGAGATTTTTGAAATCGGCTATCGCTACACCAAAGACATGGTTACACCCGAAATGATTTTCAACCCCACGCATGACTGAGTTTCAAAAGCAGATTCTGGCAGGGATTCCGGCTGAACTGCCGGCCTTACCCGAGTGGGACGCAAATGTTAATCATGCCCCACGCAGAAAGGATGTTTTGACTCCCACCGAAAAAAAGCTCGCGGTGCGCAATGCCTTGAGGTACTTTCCCCCGCACCAGCCCGCGCAGTTGGCCCACGAATTTTATGATGAGTTGCAGCGGTTTGGGCGAATTTACATGTACCGGTTTCGGCCGTTGTATGAAATGAAAGCCCGGCCGGTTGACGAGTATCCGCACCGATCGAAGCAGGCGGCCGCCATCATGCTGATGATTCAGAATAACCTGGATCCGGCTGTGGCGCAGCATCCGCATGAACTGATTACGTATGGAGGCAATGGGGCAGTGTTTCAAAACTGGGCTCAGTATCTGCTTACGATGAAGTACCTGGCCACCATGACGGACGAGCAAACGCTCCATATGTACAGTGGCCACCCGTTGGGTTTGTTTCCCTCATCTCCCGATGCACCCCGTGTAGTAGTTACCAACGGTATGATGATTCCCAATTATTCGAAACCGGATGACTGGGAACGATTCAATGCCTTAGGAGTGACGCAATACGGGCAAATGACAGCCGGCTCGTACATGTACATTGGGCCGCAAGGCATCGTGCACGGCACCAACATCACCATTTTGAATGCGGGGCGCAAAATCGCCAAAGCGGGTGAGGACCTGCGCGGAAAATTGTTCGTCACTTCGGGGTTAGGTGGGATGAGCGGGGCACAACCGAAGGCTGGAAATATCGCAGGGTGTATCACCGTGGTGGCCGAAGTGAATCCAAAGGCCACCGAAAAACGACATGCACAAGGGTGGGTCGATGAAGTGGTTACTTCGTTGGATGATTTGGTGAAACGAACAAAGGCTGCTCAAAAAAATAAAGAGATCGTTTCGATTGCCTATTCCGGCAATGTGGTGGACGTGTGGGAACGTTTTGCGCGAGACGAAGTTTATGTTGATCTCGGTTCCGATCAAACGTCATTGCACAATCCCTGGGCTGGCGGCTATTACCCGGCTGGTTTAAGTTTTACGGAGTCTAACGACTTGATGGTGCGCGATCCGGAGAAGTTCAGGCAAATGGTGCATCATTCATTGAAGCGTCAGGTAAACGCCATTAATCACCATGCGGCTCGGGGGACGTATTTCTTTGATTATGGCAATGCTTTTTTACTGGAGGCTTCCCGGGCGGGAGCAGACGTCTTGAAACCGGATGGTTCATTTCGCTATCCCTCTTATGTACAGGATATCATGGGGCCGATGTGTTTTGATTATGGCTTTGGACCGTTTCGCTGGGTATGCGCCAGTGGGCTTTCCCGTGATCTTGACATTACCGATGAGATGGCGGCAGAAGTGTTGAGCCGTCAGCTGAACTCAGCTGCTGATTGGATTAAGCCGCAGATAAGCGATAACCTGAATTGGGTTAGAAATGCCAAGGTGAACAAACTGGTAGTCGGTTCGCAAGCCCGAATACTCTATGCAGATGCCGAGGGCAGAATGAACATTGCGCTGGCATTTAACCAGGCCATTCGAGAGAAGAAGATTGGTCCTGTGGTGCTGGGCCGCGATCACCACGATGTTTCGGGTACCGATAGTCCGTACCGCGAGACATCCAATATCTACGATGGATCACAGTTTACGTCCGACATGGCGATTCATAA
>DAIPHR010000198.1:0-5855 GCA_036771215.1 Cyclobacteriaceae bacterium | reverse complement strand
CGAATGTAGCCGCTGCTAAACACAATGGCGTTGGGCGGGGTGGCAATCGGGAACATGAACCCAATGCTGGCGCTGAGCGTAACCGGCATCGCCAGCAACACCGGGTTAACCCCGAGCCCGTCTGCAATACCAAAAACTACGGGCACAAAAATTTGCACCAGGGCCACGTTGCTCATGACTTCCGAAAGGAGAACGCCCGATAATATCAACACAAAAACCAGCCAGCCGCCAAAGCTGCTTTGCCCCGCAATCCATTTACCCAACAACTGAATGATACCCGCATTTTCGAGCCCTTCCGCCAAGCAAAGTCCGCCCCCAAACAAGAATAAGATACCCCACGAAAGTTTGGCGGTATCCTTCCAGTCGAGCAGGAATTCCATTTGGCGCAGATTCACGGGTACAATGAACATCAGCATCCCGCCACTCATGGCAATGTTGGTGTCGTTTAGCATATCGCGCCCAACCAGAAGATTCAACGGTTGCTGAAGAATCCAACAAAGTGACGTGAGGGCGAAAATGATCAATACTCGTTGTTCTCCGGTGCGCAACGGGCCCAGGTCCCGAAGTTTCTCAGTAATCAATTGCTCCGACCCGTGCACCTGCCGGAGCCCGTTCGGGAACAGAATGCGGGTGATGATGAGGTGGGTGGAAAGCAATAGCGTGATGGCCACGGGTACGCCCACCAACATCCATTTCCCAAACTGCAGTTTGGTACCATAAAACTCATCGAGCAACCCCGCAAAAACGGCATTGGGCGGTGTGCCAATGATGGTCGCCAGACCCCCCAGGCTGGCGGCATAGCCTACCATCAGCATGAGCCCAAGCGCAAAGTTGCGTTCACCTTTCGTCATCACATTTTCGCCTGGTGCCTTTAACAGGTTGATCACAGACATGGCAATAGGCAGCATCATCATGGCGGTGGCGGTATTGCTGATCCACATGCTGAGAAAACCGGTGGCCAGCATAAAGCCCAGAATGATGCCGTTGCCCGAAGTTCCCGTAATGCGAATGATGTTCAGGGCAATCCGCTCGTGTAACCGGTGTTTTTCTAATGCCATCGCAATGAGGAAACCGCCCATGAACAGGAAGATGATCGGGTTGGCGTACGGACTCGCGGCTTCCGACATTTTCATAACGCCTAAGAATGGAAACAGCACGAGCGGCAGCATGGCCGTGATGGGTATGGGCACCGCTTCCGTTACCCACCACGTGATCATCCAGGCGGCCACACCGATTACCCGATAGGCACCTGGGGAGATAAAATCATGAGGAATGAAAATGAGGCAGGCCGCAAACAGGGCCGGGCCCATGACAAACGATACAATCTGAAACTGAGAATTTTTATTGCTTTCTGCCATTGGCGGGAAAGCTACAAACAAACACAGGCTTAAAAAACGGAATTAACATGGTTAGCCCAGGCATGAAAAAGGGCGCGTCAGCGCCCTGAGGGTTGTCCGGGGAAAGGTGTCAGACACCTTCGCCTTCACCGCCACCTGCGGTTGAACCGGGCTCCTTCGGATTGGCCGGTTTCACCACGATGGCGCGGCCGTCCAATTCGGTTTCGTTCAATGCAGCAATGGCTTTTTGGGCTGCCTCATCATTGGGCATCTCAACAAAACCATAGCCTTTTGAGCGGCCGGTTTCGCGGTCCTTTACAATTTTTGCCGAAGTCACCTCGCCAAATTGTTCAAAGGCTTTCTGAAGGTCTTCGCGCTTGGTTTTAAAGTTCAGGCGAGCAACGAAAATGTTCATAGTACTCTAAAAAATTAGTGAAACGATCGATTTAGGGCCAGTTTCTCCAATTGGTGTTCACCAATTTAGACAAATGCTAAACCAATAACAACGAATTTCCTGCAGGCGTTCAGATCGTCATCAACTCCCGGGCGCTTTCGCGGGCGGTTGGGGTAGGTTTCGCGCCCCCGATCATTTTAGCAATTTCATCCACACGTTCCTCGGCTGCCAGCAGGCGGATGCCGGTGGTGGCTTTGTTGCCGGTTTGGTCTTTAAATACGAGGTAGTGAGTGTCGGCTTTGGCGGCAATTTGCGGCAAGTGACTGATGGCAATGAGTTGATGATTTCTGGCCATGGCCTTCATCAAACTGCCGAGCTTTAAGGCCACTTCACCGCTCACACCGGTGTCAATTTCATCCAGCACCAGGGTAGGCAGCGCGGCTTTCTCGGCCATTACGTACTTGACCGCAAACATCAGGCGTGAAAACTCACCACCCGAGGCCACCTGGTTGAGCGGTCGGGGTGCCACGCCTTTGTTTGCACTGAAAAGCACGTCCACTTCATCTAACCCTCGGGCATTGGCGGCCACCCGCTGGTGATGTATTTCAACCCGGGCATCGGGCATTCCAAGATCGTGAAGCAGGCTGGCCAACTGTCGCTTTAGCGAAGTCATCACGCGGGTTCTGCTATCGGAGAGTTGCTCGCCAATGGCGGCAACTTGTTTACCCGCTGCGTCAAGGGTCTGTTGCAACCGGGCGATGGTGTCATCCAGACTGCGGGTGGTGGCTGCGCGTTGTTCCAAGTCAGCCTGTATTTTCAGCAAGTCGGCCACCTCGTTCACCCGGTGTTTTTTTTGAAGTTGATAGAGGAGGCTGAGCCGCTGCTGGACGGCTTCAAATCGGGCGGGTTCAAATTCAACCCGTTCGTTGATGTCCCCCGCTTCGTTTGCAATATCGGCCAGTTCAAGCCGCACGGTATTGAACCGGTCCAGTAATTTTTGATAGGCCTCCGAGAACGGGGCAATGGCCGAGAGATCTGAGCGAACCTCAGCGAGTTGGTTCGCCACCGCATCATCCGATTCGCTCAGGCGGGCCAACACCGAAACCAGTCGCTGTTTGATTTCCTCCGCATGCTCCAGTACCTTTTGCTCTTCTTCCAACCGCCCTTGTTCGCCTTCTTCCAGCTGGGCTTGCGTCAATTCGGTCAGTTGAAAGTTCACGTAATCCGCCTCGGCTTTCAATCGGGCGGCATCGGCTTCCCATCGCGATAACTCGGCACGCGCGTGTTGGAATTCCCGCCACGCCAGTTCGTACGCCTCCGTTATTTTCTGGTTGCCGGCATAGGCATCCAATAATTCCAGCTGAAATGTTTGTTTACCCAGTTCCAGTGTTTCGTGCTGCGAGTGAATGTCCATCAGGCGTTGACCAACCTGCCGGAGTATATCCAGGGTAACGGGTAAGTCGTTGATGAAAGCGCGGCTCTTGCCCGCGGGGTTGATTTCTCTGCGAATGATGGTTTCATCATCGTATTCCAAATCCAGATTAGAAAATAGTTTTTTCAGCCGCAGCCCGCGCAGGTCAAAGGTTCCTTCCGTTACACATTTCTCCTGCTCGTCCCACAAGGCCTTGGTATCGGCCCGGTTACCGAGCAACAGGCCAATGGCGCCCAGCATAATGGATTTGCCTGCGCCCGTTTCGCCTGTGATCACGTTGAGTGAGCCCGAGGGTGTCATCTCGAGTTCGCGGATCAATGCATAATTGCGGATGAGCAGGTGCTTGAGCATACCAGCCTTGAAAATACGTGAACTTTTTTGATTGACAATCGACTTCCGACTGTCCTAATTTTTCATGATATCCTGGTAGATGGTGCGCTTGGAATCCATCAGCGTGAGCAAATCAAAAGCTTCGCGCTTTACGTTCAGGTTGGCTTTTGAAAAAACGTTGGTGAGCTCCGTGGCTTTGGCATCAAAAAAGGAAATCACAAAAATGGAGGTTGGATTGATCTGCCAGGTTTTTTGCACGCTTTTCAGCGTGTTCAAGACCACATCGCGGCTTTCATCAGGGTTTTTGTCAAAGGTATCAAGCGCCAACCGATGGTAGCGGTATAATGATCTGCGAATGTCCTGGTTTTGCGGATTGATAATGTCCGCGATATAGGAGTTTCGGTTCCGGTTGCTGCTCAATGCTTGCCAGCCCGGTCTTCCGGAACCTTGCGCGTTGTTAACCACGTTCAGGGCCCGTTGAAAATGAGGTGTACCGCCCAATTCGCTAAAGGAGTCGTAGTCGGTGCCGATAATCACGTAAGCATAAAAGGCCAGCATGCTGGTCAGGTTGCTGATGTAGGCGTTATCGTTGTATTCAAGAGGAAGTGACTCGACATACTCAAATTCCCATTCGCGATCGGCAAAGTTGAGCAATACCGTTTCGTAGTTGGTGTTGAATACCGGGCGTGCTGCCGCAATTTGGGCGCTGCCCGAAAAATTCCCGGTGGCTACATTGCTCTCGCTCTTGAGGTTAATGAAGATGGAACATTTGATACGCTCATGCTCCTTAAAGTTGTCTGACGTCCAACGCCTGGCGTTGAGAAAATTGGCGAAGGCCCGCTCCATGTCTTTGAAAACCTGGCGGTCGGTGGTTTGCACCTGATCGCCATTCACAATCACCTTGCAGTCAAGTTCCTGGGCGTGCATCACCACAGGCACAATCAAAAAGGAAAGCCAAAGAAAGTTACGAGCCCACATGCTGAATAATGGTATCAACGATGTCGTAGGCGAGTTGTTTTTTCGACTTCAATGGAAATTCACGAACAAAAGCCTCCTTACCCATTACGGTGACTTTATTGGTGTCATGACCAAAGCCCGCCCCGGCATCGCGAAGCGAATTAAGGACAATCAGGTCGAAATTCTTAGTTGCCAGCTTTTTTTCGGCATTCGCCCGTTCGTTGTCCGTCTCCAACGCAAAGCCCACCACAAATTGCCCCGCCTTTTTTTGCCGGCCCAGTTCGGCTGCGATATCGGGATTCTGGGTTAACTCCAATGTGATGTTTTCGCCCGACTTCTTGATTTTGGACTGAGCCTGAACCACCGGCCGGTAATCCGCAACAGCTGCCGACAGTACGGCAATTTGAGTGGTAGGGAATTTCTGCTGGCAGGCATCGTACATCTCCCGGGCTGATGTTACGCGCGTGATGGAAACCCGCGGGTGCTCCAATGCGAGATGGGTGGGTCCTGAGACCACCTGAACCTCAGCTCCGCTCGCAGCCAGGGCTTCGGCAATGGCATATCCCATTTTACCAGTAGAATTATTGCCGATAAACCGAACAGGGTCTATGGCCTCGTGCGTAGGCCCGGCCGTCACCAGGGCTGTTTTGCCCGCCAGCCGATTTTGCTGGCGGAAGAAGGTGATCAGGTAGTCGACAATTTCCTCAGGTTCGGCCATCCGCCCCTTTCCGATCAGCCCGCTGGCCAGTTCGCCCACTCCGGGCTCCACCAGGTGGTTTCCGAATCGGGCTACGGCCTCCAGGTTCTGCAACGTTGATGGATGCTGCAGCATGTCCAGATCCATGGCCGGGGCCATGATGACCGGGCAGCGTGCCGAGAGGTAGGTCGCCAAAACCAGATTATCACAGATGCCCTGCACCATCTTGCCAAGTGTATTGGCACTCAAAGGCGCGATGATCATCACCTCAGCCCATAGGCCCAGCTCCACATGGTTGTTCCACTCGCCCTGTTTGCCTTCGGAAAAAGAAGTGAGCACCGGGTTCTTGGAAAGTGTGGAAAGCGTGAGTGGCGTAATAAAATCATGGGCAGACGGGGTCATCAGCACCTTTACCGTGGCACCCTCTTTTCCCAGCAGGCGCACGAGATGGGCTGATTTATAGGCGGCAATGCTGCCCGTAACCGCGAGGACGATCTTTCGGCCCTCCAGGTTCATTTATTCCTCTTTCTTCGCAGCGGGTTCTTCGGCATTGCGCATGCGGTACATCAACTTGCCCTCCAGAAATTCCTCCGTAGCCGTTGAGGTAGGCTTGGGCATGCGCTCGTAATATTTCGAGATCTCGATTTGCTCCCGATTCTCGAAAACTTCTTCCAGGTTATCCACCGTGGTGGCGAAGTCAGCCAACTT
>DAIPHR010000197.1:0-5877 GCA_036771215.1 Cyclobacteriaceae bacterium | reverse complement strand
ACGAATTAGCGCTGGAAGCCCTTGCCGGGATTGACAACGCGGTGGAAGAACATGAAGAACACGACCAGGAGGAAGGCGGGGCGTTGGACTTTAAAAAGTGTTACCTGGAACCGGCTACCGCATTAGTCATCAAACCGCAGGGCGATTCCCTTGATCAGCGATTTGCCGATTTCGTGACCACCAAAGCCCCGCGTGTACTGGTGGAAATAGACGGGCCCCCACCACGAGGCTGACCCGCTCTTGCCGCATGCCCTGCGCATGCGCATTCTTTTCTTTTCTATAATCAAACTGCTTATCTCATTTATGACAGTGAATTTTTCACGTGTCAGCAGCCATGGTATCATGGCGCTGACGTTGCTTTTATTCGGCCAACGCTGCACGTCCCGCCCGGAAAGTGCGGCCGTGCCCGAAACCTTTCAGGTGATTCAACCCCTGATCAAAGACACGGTGTACCTGCGCGAGTACGTGGCCGACATCCAATCCGTGCAGAACACGGAAATCCGCGCTAAGGCGGGCGGCTATCTGGAAACCATTCACGTAGATGAAGGTGAGTTTGTGGCTGCAGGCCAGCCGCTGTTCACCATCAGCCGCAAGCAATATGAACAGGAAGTGCTGCAAGCCGAGGCAGCCGTGGCCAGCGCGGTGGCCGAAACCAAAGCGGCCGAAGTAGAATTAAAAAACACCCGCGCACTGGTGGAGAAAAATATTGTATCGCAAAGCGAACTGGAACTGGCGCAGGCCAAAGTGGAGGCGCTGAAAGCCCGCACGGCAGAAGCCCGCGCCCACGAAGCTAACGCACGGCTGGAACTTTCGTTCGCTCAAATCCGCGCTCCGTTTGCGGGCTACATCAACCGCATTCCGAATAAAACCGGTAGCCTCATTACTGAGGGTTCGCTGCTCACCACGATCTCCAACAACAACCAGATGTTGGTGTATTTCAATGTCTCTGAGCGCGAATACCTGGATTATTTATCCACCTCCAGCGAAGGCAAGCCGAAGGAAGTGCAATTGCTGCTGGCCAACGGTCAGGTTTATCCCTTTACGGGGCAGGTGGAAACGGCCGAAAGCGAATTTGACAGCAGTACCGGTAACATTGCTTTTCGGGCCAGGTTTCCTAACCCAACCCAGCTGTTAAAGCATGGTGGAAGTGGAAAAATCATATTTTCAAAAACACTCAAGAGTGCGATGCTCGTACCACAAAAGTCAACTTTTGAGGTGCAGGAAAATATTTATGTTTTCGTTGTCACGGAAGGGAATAAAGTTCAGCAACGAAAAATTGTCCCCTCGTTCAGATTGCCACAAGTATACGTCATCAGTTCCGGACTTAGTCCAAACGACCAATTTGTTTACGAAGGCATACAAAAACTGAAAGAGGGTGATCCCATTATCCCGCAGGTTATTTCATTTTCTACACGCATGAACACCCAAAAGTAAAAGAAAATGATAGCGCAGATTATTCATCGCCCCATACTTGCGGTTGTTATATCGCTGATTATTCTATTTCTGGGCATTTTGTCGTTGATGCAATTGCCCATGTCACTTTTCCCGAGTATCGCTCCCCCGGAGGTAAACGTAACAGTTGAATACACCGGAGCCAATGCGGAAACGGTAACCAAAGCAGCCATAGTTCCGCTGGAGCGTGCCATAAATGGTGTGCCCGGCATGAAGTACATGAGTAGCGATGCCGGAAATGATGGTGTGGGTGTAGTTCAGATTTTGTTTGAAACCGGAACTGATCCTGATGCGGCTGGGGTAAACGTGCAAAATCGCGTGAGTGCAGTTATGGGAGAATTGCCGCCCGAAGTTGTTAAGAATGGGGTAAAGATAGCCAAGGAGGAAAACGCCATGTTGATGTATCTAAATGTATACAGTTCCGATACATCACTGGATGAAAAGTTCGTCTACAACTTTACCGAGATGAATATCATCCCTCAGTTGCGAAGAATAAAAGGCGTTGGTTACTGCAATATGTTAGGCGCAAAGCAATATGCCATGCGTATTTGGCTGAAGCCCGACAAAATGTTAGCCTATGCCATTTCAACCGATGATGTATTGAATGCACTGGAAGAACAAAACATCGAAGCAGCCCCAGGAAAAATCGGTGAAAGCAGCGATAAAAAGGCACAGGCGCTGCAATACACTATCAAATACACCGGTAAGTTTAATACCGAAGAGGAGTATGAAAATATTCCACTGAAATCGACAGAAGATGGGCGAATTCTTCGAGTCCGGGACGTGGCCGATGTAGAGTTTGGAACTACGTATTTTGATGTAGAATCAAAATTCAATGGTAGTTCGGGCGCGGCAATTATGATTAAACAGCTACCAGGTTCAAATGCGAGAGCCGTTATTTATGATGTAAAATCCCGACTTGCAGAACTTAAAGAAACCATGTTCCTCAAAGGAATGGACTACGAAGTGAGTTATGATATTTCTCGCTTTATGGATGCTTCGGTACGCGAAGTAGTTAAAACATTTATCGAAGCTTTGATCCTGGTAACATTTGTGGTGTATATTTTTTTACAAGATGGGCGCTCTACATTGATTCCTGCACTAGCCGTACCCGTTTCTCTAGTTGGTACGTTTTTCTTTATGCAATTTCTTGGATTCTCCCTCAACCTCATTACGCTTTTTGCTTTGGTGTTAGCCATTGGTATTGTGGTGGATAACGCTATTGTGGTAGTAGAAGCCGTGCATGCCAAGATGGAGCGTTCAAAAATTTCACCGCTAGAAGCGACTGAAGAGGCGATGAAAGAAATCACGGGAGCCATTGTTGCCATTACGTTGGTGATGTCGGCTGTGTTTGTTCCCGTAGCTTTTATGGGCGGGCCTTCCGGGATTTTTTACCGCCAGTTCTCGCTTACCATGGCCATCGCCATTGTGTTGTCGGGCGTGGTTGCCTTGACCCTAACGCCAGCGTTATGCGCGTTGCTTCTAAAAAATCATTATGGGGAGGAGAAGAAGACTGGCTTTTCAAAATTTTTTAACCGTTTCAATAGTTGGTACGAACGGGGAGAGAGTAGATACCAAAATCTGCTTTCGAAAATTGTGAGCCGTAGATTGGTAACATTTGGTGTCCTGTTTGCATTTTGTGCAGCGACTGGAATTTTAGCAAAGGTTTTGCCTACGGGCTTTATTCCCAATGAAGATCAGGGAACATTTTATGCCAGTGTCACAACACCTTCAGGCGCTACGCTTGAGCGTACCAAGGAAGTGGTGAATGCCATTCAGCGGGAGGCACAGAATCTTGAAGGCGTTGAAAGTGTTTCGACACTTGCCGGTACCAATATTCTTTCTGACGGAACTGGTGCTACGTATGGCACTGCGCTCATCAACCTAGAGCCGTGGCAAGACCGCGAGGTTTCTGTTGAAGATGTGATTGCTGCCTTGGAGGAAAAGACCTCTTATCTCAAAGATGCGCAGATTGAATTTTTTCCACCACCGGCTGTTCCCGGCTATGGAAATGCCAGCGGTTTTGAGTTGCGGTTGCTGGACAAGACAGGAAGTGGTGATTTTAAGAAAATGGAAGAAGTGGTGAGACAGTTCATTTCGGACTTGAAAGCTCAACCTGAAATTGCCAGTGCCTTCGCAATTTTTGATGCAAGTATTCCACAGTACACCTTGCATATCGATATCGACAAAGCAGCCCAGAAAGGCGTTACGATTAACAATGCTATGGGATCGCTACAAACACTTTTAGGAAGTGAGTACGCGACCAATTTTATCCGCTTTGGACAGATGTATAAAGTGATGGTGCAGGCTTCGCCCGAGTACAGGGCAAAGCCCGAAGATCTATTGAATCTGTACGCCAAGAACGACAAAGGCGAAATGGTTTCCCTTTCCGCTTTTGTAACGATGGAAAAGACCTATGGAGTTGATCAACTTACCCGCTACAATATGTTTCCGTCAGCCGAATTGAATGGAGAAGGGAAACCGGGTGTAAGCAGCGGAACCGTGCTGAATGTAGTGCAGCAAACAGCCAAAGAAAAACTGCCACGAGGTTACGATATCGATTGGGCCGGGATTTCGCGCGATGAAGCTACTGCCGGGAACGAAGGCATTATCATTTTTCTGGTTTGCCTTTTGTTTATCTATTTGATTTTGGCCGGCCAGTATGAAAGTTTTTTGCTGCCTTTGCCTGTAATCCTCTCTTTGCCCACCGGTATTTTCGGTGCGTTTTTCTTACTGAGTGTATTGGGTTTGGAGAACAATATCTATGCACAAATCGCCATGCTGATGCTCATTGGCATACTTGGAAAAAATGCCATTTTGATTGTTGAGTTTGCTGCGCAAAAACACAGCCAGGGAATAGGTGTGGTGGAGGCCGCCCTGGAGGGCTCCAAAATTCGTTTGCGCCCTATTCTGATGACATCTTTCGCATTTATTGGTGGGCTGTTGCCTCTCATGATGGCGACCGGTGCCGGATCTATCGGCAATCGAACGATCGGTACGGCTGCGGCCGGGGGAATGTTATTCGGAACGGTCTTCGGAGTAATTATTATTCCCGGATTATACGTTGTTTTTGCATCCTTGACTGACCGGATGAACAGATCCAGCCGCCTGCCTGAAACACCTTACACGGAAACGATCTGATAAAAATGAAACGCATTATCTTTTTCATCATCTCGCTGTCGCTGGCCACTGGCTGCCGGGTTACACGCGATACAACCGCAGAAGAATCCCTGCCGTTACCGGATCAGTTCTCGCCCGCGTTGGCCGACACCACCAACCTGGCAAGCCTGCCGTGGCGCGCGCTGGTGACCGACTCATTGCTGATGGCTTTACTGGATGAAGCCCTCACGAACAACTTCGATGTGCGCATGGCAGCCCAACGCATTGAACAAGCGCGGGCGGGCGTACTCGCAGCCCGGGGCCAACTGTTGCCGAATGTAACAGGCGGGGGTATGGCCGGCATCCGCAGGTTTGGGTTATACACGATGGACGGTGCGGGCAACGCCAGCACGGACATCCGTCCCGGAGAAGTGGTGCCCACCAACTTACCGGATTATTTCGTTGGCCTGCAAAGCAGTTGGGAGGTGGATATCTCCGGCAAACTGCGTAATCAAAAGCGGGCGGCAGTGGCACGGGTACTGGCGTCTACCGAAGCGCGGCAGTTTGTGATCACCAACCTCGTGGCAGAAGTGGCCGCTGCATATTATGAGCTGTTGGCATTTGATCTCGAACTGGAGATCATCACAGCTACGGTAAAACTTCAGGCAGATGCGTTGCGTGTGGTTACCATTCAAAAAGAAAATGGGGTAGCCAACGAACTTGCCGTTAACCAGTTTGAAGCGCAACTCCTCAACACGCGCGCGTTGGAAATTCAAATACGCCAGTTCATCATCGAAAACGAAAGCCGGATTAACTTTTTATTGGGCCGGTTTCCGCAGCCCATCCCGCGGAGCACGGCCACACTCGAACAAGACCCACGCCCGACATTTGCTGCCGGCACACCCGTGCAGTTGCTGAGAAACCGCCCCGATCTCCGTTCGGCCGAACTGGAGTTATTTGCCGCCAAGGCCGATGTGCGGGCCGCGCGCGCAGCTTTCTATCAGCAACTGTATGTATAGGCTGGTGTTGGTTTACAGTCCTACCGAACCGATTTGTTGTTTCAAACACCGGAGTCGTTTGCTTTCAATTTGCTGGGCGGGCTTTGGGCACCGCTGTTGAATCGAAACGCCATTAAGGCCCGGTTCAAGGGTGCGAGTGCGTATCAGCTGGAGGCTTTACTAAATTATCAGCGGAGCATCGTGGGGGCGTACACCGAAGTGTTTAACGAATTGAACCGCTATGATAACTTAAATCGGATGTACACCCAAAAACGGCAGGAAGCCGAAGTGATAACCCGCGCCATTGCTACAGCCAACGAACTGTATC
>DAIPHR010000196.1:0-5891 GCA_036771215.1 Cyclobacteriaceae bacterium | reverse complement strand
CATGTCCCCAACTCATGTGACCCCACGTGTTGCCATAGGGGTTATGTTGATAAAATAGATGATACTCGTTGTCGTAATGAACTAGTCCATTAGGATCATTGGTCCAAAGCTGCGGAGGTGTAAAGTGAAGGAGTGGCCGGTAGTCATCGGGCTTCATGTCCGGTTGCCCGTGGCAGGCCATCAGAAGTACTATCGCTACATATGAGAATGACTTCATCTTACTTTTTCATCTTAATCAGAATTTCGCGTGCGGCCACGGTAATCGGTGTTCCAGGTCCAAAAATTCCGCTGACTCCGGCCCGGTACAAAAAGTCATAATCCTGGTGTGGAATCACGCCACCGGCCACCACTTTTATGTCGCCCCGGCCTATTTTCTGCAACTCGGCAATTAATTCCGGTACTAATGTTTTATGGCCACCCGCCAGGCTGCTGGCGCCTACCAGGTGCACATCGTTTTCGGCTGCCTGCATGGCTACTTCGGCCGGAGTTTGAAACAACGGCCCGATGTCGACATCAAATCCTAAATCGGCAAAACTGGTGGCGATGACTTTGGCGCCCCGGTCGTGACCGTCTTGCCCCATCTTGGCAATCATAATCCGCGGTCTTCGTCCTTCCTGTCGGGCCACGTCATCGCAAAGCGCCCGAACCTCGACCAGTTCTTTGTTGTTTTTCATCGCCCCCGAATATACGCCCGATATCGATTTGATGGTGGCCTGGTATCGCCCAAACGACTTTTCCATAGCAGCCGATATTTCGCCCAAGGTGGCACGTTCGCGGGCCGCTACGATGGCTAACGCCAACAGGTTGCCGGTGCCGGTGCGCGCGGCCTCCGCCAGGTCGGTCAAGGCGCGGTTCACATTCTCCGTATGGCGGATGCGTTTCAGTTCTTCCAGTCGTTGGATTTGCTCTTGCCGTACGGCTGCATTGTCAACTTCCCGGATTTCGAAATCCGGTTTTTCGTCCGTGGTGTATTTGTTAACACCCACAATCACATCTTCACCGGAATCAATGCGGGCTTGCTTGGCTGCGGCTGCCTCTTCAATTCGCATTTTGGGGATCCCGCTTTCAATCGCGCGGGTCATGCCTCCGAGTTGTTCCACTTCTTCGATCAGTTCCCACGCTTTGATCGCCAATTGCTGCGTGAGGTGCTCAACATACCACGAGCCACCCATCGGGTCAACCACGCGCGTGATACCGGTTTCTTTTTGCAGATAGAGTTGCGTGTTGCGTGCAATGCGGGCGGAGTAATCCGTTGGCAGTGCAATCGCCTCGTCCAACGAGTTGGTATGCAGCGATTGTGTTCCGCCCAGGGCCGCTGCCAGCGCTTCTACGCACGTACGCGTTACGTTGTTGTACGGATCTTGTTCGGTTAAACTCCAACCGCTGGTCTGGCTGTGCGTGCGCAACGCCATCGATTTGGGATTTTTGGGATTGAACTGCCTGACCAGCTTTGCCCACAGCAACCGACCGGCCCTCATCTTGGCAATCTCCATGAAGAAATTCATGCCAATGCCCCAAAAGAAAGAGAGGCGCGGGGCAAAATCATCGATGGCAATACCGGCCTTAATACCGGCTTTAATGTATTCGAGCCCATCAGCCAACGTATAGGCTAATTCAATATGGGCTGGGGCTCCGGCTTCATGCATGTGATAGCCGCTGATGCTAATGCTGTTGAATTTGGGCATGTGTCGCGAGCAGTACTCGATGATGTCGGCCACAATGCGCATGCTGGGCCCGGGCGGATAGATGTACGTGTTGCGCACCATGAACTCTTTTAGAATATCATTCTGAATGGTGCCACTGAGTTGGTGAGGTTTAACACCTTGCTCTTCTGCCGCCACGATGTAAAAGGCCATGATGGGAATCACGGCTCCGTTCATCGTCATGGAAACCGACATTTGATCAAGTGGAATCTGATCAAAAAGAATCTTCATGTCCAGCACGGAGTCGATGGCGACACCGGCTTTACCCACATCACCCGCCACGCGGGGATGATCCGAATCGTAACCGCGATGGGTGGCCAGATCAAAAGCCACCGATAATCCTTTTTGCCCGGCCGCCAGATTTCGTCTGTAAAACGCGTTGGATTCTTTAGCGGTGGAGAATCCGGCATACTGCCGAACGGTCCACGGCCTCACGGTATACATGGTGGCGTACGGTCCGCGCAGGAAAGGTGGAATGCCTGCGCTGAAGCCCGCTACACGGGCGTTCACATCAACACTGGTGTAGCAGGTCTTGATATCGATTTTTTCAGGTGAGCGCCACGCCACGGATGTCTCCTTCTGGGGTGCAAGGGCGCTTTCGTGATCAATTTGCTGAAGCAAATGATCCAGCACATAGGCACCCGCGGTGGGGTCGGCTACCAGATGCAGCCGGCTTTCATCACGCAACAGGGAGGTGATGTTGCGCGCCATGCGCTGAAGAAGCGGTGTGTTTTCTTCTGGAATAACCGACAGACTATCGCATCCACCACAAATAGCACTGATAGCCGCGGTTGTGCCTTTGAGCAAATTGCTGTGAGGCCCCAGCTTTTCATCCACCCACGGGTCGCACTGGGCATGCAGATGAAGTGCCCGGGTTCCGGCTGCCCGCCTGATCGCTTTCAAACGTGCGATCTCAAGTAAGAAGTTGTTGGAGATCGAGACCGACAGGATGAGGGGAGCTGAGGATTGTGCCAGCAACGTTTTCACCTCGTTCAACTGCTGGGCCACCGGCAAATGCGCGGGAATCGTTTTGCCACACGTCACAAACTTTGTAAAACCCGGTAGCAGGATTGTGGATAACGTTGTGGATGAAATGAGGAAACCTTCCAGTCTACCCGGAGAGTAGTTTTTTTGTCGAACGTAAGCGTCAATAAGCTTGCTCAGGCCCGCAGGTTCTGCCGTTCGGAACGCGATTGCGCAACTGGGCCAATCAATGGAGCTCAGTAAATCGTCCAGATTAGACGGCAATGTGCCACCCAAGTCGAAGAGAATGCCATCGGCACCCTGTTCGAGGTGTTGCAAGGCGAGTTGGTTTGCGCCTTTTAGATCAACTACCGGTACTGGCGGAAGATTCCACCAGGCGCGGGCGCCCAAATAGGGATGACCGGAAGGGGCCAACGCATACGTTGCCTGACGAGAGTCGTAATAGGGCTTCAGGGTCAGATTTTCCGCTGTCCAGCTGAGCTTTTTCCATGGATCCTGATTTTCAATTTCTCCCGCAGCCGCCTTTTGCCATTCAGCCGCGTTTGAATCTGCAAATTCTGCTGACAACAAGTCGAGAATGCTTGATCCCATACATTTTTTTCAAGTTGGCAATCAATGTACTAAAGAAAATTTGTAACTCTCAGACGAAAAAATGCGAAATAAGCCACTATAAATTTTTTATATAAAATCAACCGTGCAATAGCTTGATTTATCAGGAACCTTTTCTACATCTTTGTCTCCCTTTCCCCGAAAGGAAACGTTTGTAAACCTCTATCTGGACTCTTTAGTAATAAATAATGGAAGTTGATTGCTCTTCACTTTGGACCGACTGTCTCTCCATCATCCGGCAGCAAGTTGACGAACAGAATTTTACCACGTGGTTTCAGCCGATTAAACCCCTGCGTGCAGATGGTGATGTGCTGACCATCCAGGTGCCTTCGCAATTTTTTTACGAATGGCTGGAGGAGCATTACGTTCCGGTGCTGAAGAGCGCCATTCATACTGTACTGGGCCCTACCGCAAGGCTGGAGTATTCCGTTGTTGTGGATAGCGGGAACCAGAAAAACCCGCCCCTGTTGGTGAACTATCCGAACGCCAACGGCATCAAACGGAGCTCAATGGGCTCGGAGGGCATGGAGAACTATTCCCCATTTAGCCTGAGGGCGTTAAACCCGCAGCAGGTAAACTCACGCCTTAACTCATCATACACGTTTGACAACTTCGTAGAAGGCGATTGTAACCGCCTGGCACGCTCGGCCGGGGTGGCCGTGGCCAAAAAGCCAGGTATCACGTCCTTTAATCCACTCATGCTTTACGGAGGCGTGGGTGTGGGAAAAACACACTTGGTTCAGGCCATTGGTAATGAGATTAAGAAGAGTATGCCGGAGAAGATTGTTTTGTACGTTGATCAAAACGATTTTACCAGTCAATTCCTGAATGCACTCCAAAATCATAAGCTGCAGGAGTTTCAAAATTTCTACCTGCAGGTGGATTTGCTGATTCTGGATGATGTGCAGTTTCTGGCGGGACGCGAAAAAACGCAGGAGATGTTCTTCCACATCTTCAACCAACTTCACCAATCTGGCAAACAAATCATCATGACCAGCGATTGCCCGCCCCGCGATCTGAAAGGGTTTCAGGAGCGCCTGCTGTCGCGGTTCAAATGGGGCCTAACAGCCGATCTGCAAGAGCCGGACTTCGAAACCAAGCTGGCGATCATTCATCGAAAGATGCAGAGTGACGGCATCGCCATTCCCACCGATGTAGCCGAATACCTGGCTTTAAGTGTGGACACCAACCTGCGGGATATGGAGGGGGTGTTGAACTCGCTGATCTTTCACGCCACGTTGCTCAAAAAAGATATTGATCTTGACCTGGCCAAAGAGGTGCTGAAAAACATCGTGAAGGAAATCCAAAGCGATGTGAGCGTTGATTTTATCCAGAAAACCGTAGCGGACTATTTCAAGGTTGAACTGGAGTCGATGAAAGGCAAGGTGAAGAAACGTGAAATTGTAATTCCCCGCCAGGTAGCCATGTACTTCTGCAAGCGGTATACACAACTCACCCTGGCGCTGATTGGCGAGAATTTTGGCGGGCGCGATCATAGCACGGTCATTCATGCCCTGGAGTCGGTGGAAGATATGATGAAAACCGATGCGAACTTCAAGAACTCGGTGGAAGAACTCACCAAGAAACTGAAGCTCCGTATTGCGTCCTGAGCGTCCTAGCGCAAATTGAAGCGGAGCGGCATTTCCTGCTTGGCGCTGGTAAATCCGTTCATATATACCGTTCCCTTGTAGTCATTGAAAAAGTCGATAACCTTTTGGGGATCATTTACGCGGTTGCGGTTTAAGATTACAATCGTATAGTTTTCTGGTATACCCAGGCGTTTAAAGAGGCCGCCTTCGCGAATCTTATTCACTTTCACTCCGTAGTCGGTAGCTTCGAGTTGGGCGCCCAGGTTACTGTCGCTGTAGATCTTCCTTTTGATCACCGTGGTGGTTCCGTTCTTGTTGACAAGTTGAAACCGCACGGTGGCGGTTTTCTGATTTCGCTCATAGGTAACCTCAATCTCATCTCCCGGATAGGCATAGCTGAGTATTTCGTCAAAAGCGCTTTCGCTATTGACCTCCACGCCATTGATCTTGGTGATGATATCGCGAAGTTTTAGGCCCGCTTTCGTGGCCGGCCCGTTCTCGTCAAGTTTTGCCAGCACCACACCGTGAAAGGATTGAACATCGGTATTCAACTCGTACTTCTGCGCGTTGGCAAAATTGTACTCCAACACATCACCCCCAAAAAACGCCTTTTGCACAATGCCGTGGCGAATCAGATCTTCGACCACTTTACGTACAATATCGGTGGGCACGGCAAACGCATAGCCCGTGTATGACCCCGTGCGGGAGAGAATCGCGGTATTGATACCCACCAGTTCCCCGTTTTTATTCACGAGCGCGCCCCCGCTGTTCCCCGGGTTAATGGCGGCATCGGTTTGAATAAAGGATTCAATCGGAAACCGGTCCTCCAGTATCCCGATGCGTCTGCCCTTGGCGCTGACAATGCCAGCGGTAACGGTAGACGAGAGGGAAAACGGATTTCCCACGGCTACCACCCATTCACCAACCGAAAGTTTTTTGGAGTCGCCCAGTGTGATAGCCGGTAAGTTCTTTTCGGAAATTTTCAACACCGCCAGGTCGGTCGAGG
>DAIPHR010000195.1:0-5897 GCA_036771215.1 Cyclobacteriaceae bacterium | reverse complement strand
GCGAATGAAACGATGCTGCTGAGCCCGAGAGCAGCCGTACTTTTGAGGAAGGTGCGTTTGTCCATGTTATGTATACTTGGCGTTACAGTTTCTCCATCAGAATGGCCAGGAATGTTTTTACCGCATCCAGATAATTGCCCACGCGAATGTTTTCATCTTCGGCATGTTGATTATTGTCCGGATTTACCGTGGGCACGCTTACGGCCGGAATACCCAGCGTGACCACAAAAGGCGAGATTGGTATACTGCCACCTGCGGTGCGGATTTTAATAGGCTCGTGGCCAAAGGCTTTTACCATGGCCCGGCTCAGCCAACGACCAGTTTCGGAATCAAAAGGGGTCTGAAATGCTCCGTAAGAGATACTGGATTGCATCGCGGCCAGGCGTGGATAGGTCAGGCGTTCTTCTTCAGTCGGTTCTTTTTCTACCAGATGGAAGCCCTGTTTTTTCACATGCTCACGTACGAGGTTAATCAGCCGTTCCGGATCGCTGGACGGCACCAGCCGGATGTCAATTTCTGCCGTTGCCCATGCCGGTATCAACGTGCGCGCTTTTGCACCGATGTAAAGCGAGTTGAGCCCACGTATATTGAGTGTGGGGTATTGCATCGCTTCCTGAAAATTTCCACCGATGGCATCCGGTTGGGCAATGCCGAGAAAGCGATTGATCTCGGCCGGATCATCGGGTACTTGCTGGAGTGTTTTCTTCTCTTCGTCTGTCAACACCACGCCATCGTAAAATCCCGGAATCAATACGCGCCCGTCTGCATCTTTCATAGACGCCAGAAGTTGGGCCAAACGCATAGCCGGGTTGGGCGTGTAGTTGCCGTAGTTGCCGCTGTGTACCGGGGTACGTGGGCCGAACGTAGTTAACGTGATGTCGCAAATGCCGCGTGCACCAAACGTAAGGGTGGGTTGGTTGCTCACATGACGCGGCCCATCAAAAATGATCAACATATCGGCTTTTAATTCCTGCTGATACTGTTGGACGGCTTTCGGCAGGTTAGGTGAGCCGAGTTCTTCCTCGAAATCCATGATCACCTTCAGGTTATAGTTGGAGGATGCGTTGAGTGCGCTTAACGCATCAAGCGCTGCCAGGAAGGCCATAGCCGGGCCTTTGGCATCGGAGGTGGAGCGCGCAAAAATCCGCCAGTCGCGGTTGAGGGTGCCTTTTAGTTTTTGATCGTCAATAATTCTCCACTCACCATTGGGCTGTTGTTCTTTCAATACCGGTTTCCACGGGTGGGGCTGCGTCCACGAACTGGGGTTAACGGGTTGTCCATCGATCTGCAGGTAAATGAGCACGGTCTTTTTTGCATTTTCTACCGGTCGCTCGGCCAGCAACAACGGCACAGTCGGGGTGTTGAGCCGTTGGGTAGTGAATCCCCGCCTGGTGAAAGCGGCTTCGCACCAGATTACATTTTTCTCGATGTCGGCTGGTTCGTGCGCATCGTTTTGCAGGCTCAGCAGTTCGTAGAATTCCGGAAACGAAGCGATAGCCTGCTTTTCGGCTATTGCCTGCCAGGTTGGTTTTTGGGCAAATAAAACTCCCGGATGAAAATGACAGGCAACGAGAAAAGCGGCTTTGAAAAGAGTAATTCGCGACAATATTTTCATATTGGCAAGGTATGAGTTTCCTGCTAATACTCCGATGATGCAGTGGTTTGCGGGCGTTTCGTCATTTGAAAACAGGTCGAAATCGCTAACTTTGAACACCAAGCAACTAACAGATGTCGAAGGATTTGTTAATAAAAAAGACCGTTGATCACTTGGCTCGTTTGCCAGAAACGGAAGTGAAACAAGTGTCGGAGTTTGCTGAGTTTTTGTTGCGCAAGCTCGATGATCGCCTTCTCAACGAGGGAATTGAACAGTTCATTTCCGGTTCTTCGGGCTACAAATTCTTGCAGGACGAAGAGGACATCTATACGGTTAATGACCTTCGTGAACGCTATAAATGAAGAAGGGTGACATTGTCCTGATTCCTTTTCCGTTTACGGATTTATCCGGAGCAAAAACCAGACCCGCCCTCGTATTGGCTGTCGATGAGTTAGATGTAACGGTTGCATTTGTCACTACACAATTCAAATGGCAGGAGTCGTGGGATGTGAAAATTGAGCCTGATACGGAAAATGGGCTTAAGCAAGCATCTTTGATAAAGCTCAGCAAGTTGGCGACCCTCTCCCGAGATCTGATGCTGGGTCGAATAGGGACGATTTCTGCTGAAGAACTGCGGGTCGTTGACTCTACTTTACGAAAACTGTTTAGACTCTAATCCTTTGGTGCAACCCCCATTCTTTTCCGTCATTATTCCCGTCTATAACCGACCGCAGGAGTTAGAGGAACTGCTGGACAGCCTGGTCAACCAAACCGTCAAGGATTTTAATGTACTGATTATCGAAGATGGCAGCACGGTGACTTCGCGCGCGGTGTATGAAAAGTTCACCGACAAACTGGCCATTGAATACTATGTGAAGCCCAATAGCGGCCCGGGGCCCAGCCGTAATTTTGGTTTTGAACGCGCCACCGGTCGGTACCTGGTGGTATTCGATTCCGACTGCCTGCTTCCCCCTGAATACTTCAGTCGTGTGCTGGATTTTTTAAAACACACTCCCGTTGATGCGTGGGGTGGACCGGATCGGGGTCATATCAAGTTCACACCGCTACAACAGGCGATGGCCTACACCATGTCATCGGTGCTGACCACCGGAGGTATCCGAGGTGGAAAGAATCAAGCTGATCGTTTTCATCCGCGCAGTTTTAATATGGGGATCAGTCGGGACGTGTATCAGCAAACGGGTGGATTTCATTTCGATCGTTTGGCTGAGGATATTGAACTCAGCATACGCATGCGTAAGGCTGGTTTTCGTGTGGTGCTAATACCGGATGCGTTTGTTTACCACAAACGCAGGTCCACGCTGCGCGAGTTCTTTCGCCAGGTAAATGGCTTTGGCCGCGGCCGAATTCGGGTTGGCCGCGCACACAAAGGCGAAGTCAAGATTACCCACTGGTTTCCTACCGTGTTTACATTAGGGCTTATCGTACTGCCAGTGACGGCCATTCTGGCTTCTTTCGCAGCGGTTGCATTTGCTACTGCTTTCGGCCTTTACTTCTTCGCTATCCTGGTTGATGCCTGGCGTGTTACCGGTTCGGCACGTGTGGCTTGGCTGTCTGTGCCATCGGCATTTGTGCAGTTAACCGGTTATGGGCTTGGTTTCTTGTCTGAGTTCCTCAAGCGGTGACCTTACCGCCCAGGTAATAATCCCTTAACAATTTGGTAATATGGGCGGAATTTGGAAACTTCATCCCGCCTAAATCATTCTATGAGACGCGTACTGAAAAGTTTCATCCTGATTATCAATTACAAGACGTTAATCATCACTGCGCTCTCGGTGATATCAGCCTACGTTTGCTTTCATTTTGGCCTCACAGCCAAATTTCCGGATATGCTGGTGGGGGTGGCCATTGTGTTTCCGGTGGTGTTTTCCATTGGTTCTGCCTATACCAGACGCGAGACGGCTTTGCAGCGCCTCAGCGATTTCAAAGGTCATGCTATTGCCATCTACTACGCTACGCGCGATTGGTCAGGCCGCACAGATAGCGACATTAGCCAGCGCTGCCGGGCACTCATTGGCGAAATGAAGGAACTGATGGGGCATATGTTTCGCTCCAAAAACATGGACGAATGGCGTGTGAATGAAAAGAAGATGTATGACATGTTTTCCCAACTTTCGCGCCTGACGATGGAACTGCGGGGTTTGGGTGTGCAAAGCGGGGAGATATCACGCGTCAGCCAGTATGTGAGCAAGATGATCATTGCATTCGACAACATGAAGATCATTCATAATTACCGCACGCCCATCACCTTGCGGATGTACAGCAAGTTTTTCATTTACATTTTCCCGGTGGTCTATGGCCCGTACTTTGCCAGCACGTTTCACGATTACTCGGCCGCGCTGGAGTACGTGATGCCGGTGCTCTACAGCTTTATCTTAGTAAGCCTGGATAACATTCAGGACCACCTCGAAAATCCGTATGACGAAGTAGGCGAGGATGACATTTCCATCAATGCCGACCAAACCTTGCGGTTGATTGATTGACGTTAATCGCGCACCTGAATTCCCAATTCTTTCAACTGCTCCTCCGAAATAGTCGAAGGTGTATCAATCATGACATCGCGACCTGCGTTGTTTTTCGGGAAGGCGATGAAATCGCGGATGGACTCGGCACCACCAAAGAGTGAACACAGCCGGTCAAAGCCAAAGGCAATTCCTCCGTGCGGGGGCGCCCCGAACTCAAACGCATCCATCAAAAAGCCAAACTGCTTTCGGGCTTCCTCATCGCTGAAGCCGAGTTTGCTGAACATCAGTTGCTGCGTAGCGCGGTCGTGAATCCGGATACTACCACCGCCAATTTCAGTGCCGTTCAGCACCATGTCGTAAGCATTTGCCCGCACAGCCCCGGGGTCACTGTCGAGCAGCGCCATGTCTTCGGGCTTGGGCGAAGTAAACGGGTGATGCATCGCATGCCAGCGGTTGGTTTCTTCGCTCCATTCCAGCAACGGAAAGTCCAGCACCCAGAGTGCCGAGAACTTTGTTTTGTCGCGCAGCCCAAGTCGTTCCCCCATCAACAGGCGCAACTCACTTAACTGTTTGCGTGTAGCATTTTTTTCACCAGATAAAATCAAGATCAAATCACCTGGCTTGGCGTGTAGCGCAACAGCCCACTGCTTTAAATCGTCAGGCCCATAGAATTTATCTACCGATGACTTGAACGTGCCGTCTGATTTGTATTGCACGTATACCAGGCCTTTCGCACCTACCTGGGGTCGTTTCACGAATTCCGTCAACTCATCGAGTTGCTTGCGGGTGTATTCGGCACAGCCGCTGGCACAAATGCCCACAACGAGTTCCGCGTTGTCAAAAACGCCAAAGCCTTTGCCTTTTGCCACGGTATTCAACTCAACAAACTTCATGTCAAAGCGCGTATCCGGCTTGTCCGATCCGTAATAGGTCATCGCATCGGCATAGCTCATGCGCGGTACCGAAGTGAGATCAATTCCTTTTACGCTCTTAAAGAGGTGCCGGATTAATCCTTCAAACGTGCTTAGCACGTCCTCTTGTGTAATAAAGGCCATCTCACAGTCAATCTGCGTGAACTCGGGCTGGCGGTCGGCTCTCAAGTCTTCATCGCGGAAGCACTTTACAATTTGATAGTAACGGTCAAACCCGCTGACCATTAAGAGCTGCTTGAACGTCTGGGGTGATTGCGGCAATGCGTAGAACTCGCCATGGTGAATCCGGGATGGCACGACAAAATCGCGCGCTCCCTCCGGTGTCGATTTAATCAAAACGGGTGTCTCCACCTCAATGAAGTTGAGACTGTCCAGGTAAGCCCGCGTTTGCTGTGCCATTTTGTGGCGAAGTTGCAGACTCTCGCGCACGGGCGTTCTGCGCAAGTCGAGGTAGCGATATTTCATGCGCAGATCGTCACCACCATCGGTTTCATCTTCAATGGTAAAGGGTGGAGTTTTGGCGGCATTCAACACCGTTAGTTGTTCCACTTTAACCTCAATTTCGCCCGTAGCTAATTTGTCGTTTTTCGAAATTCGTTCGGAGACTTTTCCGGTTACGCGGATGACGTACTCGCGCCCAAGGCTGCGGGCGGCCGCGATCAACTGAGGATCCGACTTTCCCTCTTCCAGGAAAAGTTGCGTGATACCATACCGGTCGCGCAGATCAATCCACAATAAACTTCCTTTGTCGCGCGTGCGTTGCACCCAACCGGCCAGGGTAACGGTCTGGTTCACGTGGGCCAAGCACAGTTCTCCGCAAGTGTGCTTCCGAAGCAAGGTTTTTTGTTTATTTTTGATGGTCAATAATATTCAGAACTTGTGCCGTTT
>DAIPHR010000194.1:0-5918 GCA_036771215.1 Cyclobacteriaceae bacterium | reverse complement strand
TTTAACAGAACGGCTGCGTTGTTGATCAGCACGTCCAGCGTTCCGATCTCCGCCTTCACGCGCTGGGCCGCCTGTTCGATGCTGACGGGATCGGCAACATCCAGCACGACCGGTGTAACGGCAAGTTGGTCCTTCGCCAGCAGGGCGGCCGCGGCTTCGCCTTTTTGGGCCTCGCGCGCAGCCAGTATTACCCGGTGGCCGGCCCGGGCCAGTTGACGCACCACTTCGAAGCCGATGCCTTTGTTTGAACCGGTGACGAGAATTACAGCCATGGGTAAGCGATTAGGATTGTGCTATTGCGAGCAACTGCAAATTACCACTTTGATAGATGGGCGACAATTTCATGTAGGCGATTAGCCATTGGCCGTTTTCCTTTACCAGGCGCTGCGTGTAATACCCTTTCACGTTCCAATAATCCTCGCCCTGGTTGTTGGGCAGATAGTGAAAGCCATCGACATACGAATAGCACTGGGCGCTTTCGGCTGTCCCGCTGATGAGAAAATTGGAGAGCGTGTGCTGCGTGGCTTTGAGTTTGGGCAAAAAGCTACTCCAACGTTCGATGATCGTGGCCGCAGCGAGCGTTTCTTCTGTTCCGCCAAAAAGTTCGGAGTAATCGAGCGTTACCCAATTACTGAATTGAACCTGCGCCAGAGGCCAATCCCGCCTGTCAATGGCCCATACCAGGCGTTTACACACGTCTTCAATAGCCATCTTATCGTTCCCATCGAGGTTCATCAGCTTACGATCTTAAAGTTGAAAGCTCCGTTTTGTGTGGCGCCCCACACGCGCAGCCAGATCGGAAGCACCGATTCGGTGCCGCGGGCGTTGGTGATGTCGCCCAGGTCGAGAATGTTTTCATTCTTCCAGCCAAATTGGTTCAATATTTTTTTCACTTCCACCTTGGCGTTGGCATCGTTGCCACAGATGAAGTTGGTATGGTTGCCGCCACCGATGAGGGCGGGGTTGACCATGAGGCCACACCACATAGTATTCAGCGTCTTCACCACCTTCAGGGTGGGGAAATTTTTTTGAATTTCTTCGCCTAGCGAATGAGTGTTGGACAGGGAGGGAATCAGGCTGGGGGGCATGCCTTTGCTGAAGTCCAGCGGGTTGGAGACATCCACGAGGATTTTTCCATTCAACGCGTGGCCAGCGGCTTTGAGTGCTTCCACCGATCCGTCACCCTTGGTGCAGTTGAAGACGATTTCGCCAAACGCGGCAGCGTCTGCGTACGTGCCGGCTTTTGCCCCGCTCTTGTGTTTGGCAACAAAAGCCAATGCCTTGTCGTTGTTGGCCGAGCGTGAACCCATCATCACTTCGTGACCCAGTTCAATTAAACGCGAGCCGATGGTATCGCCCACCATGCCCGTTCCGAATACGGCTATTTTCATATGATTCTGTTTTGTGGAAGCAAAAGTAAATCAGTCCGCAGGGCGGCTCATGGTAAAAAAGGCAGGTTAGCTGGTCAATTTTTCAGCGCAGGCTCCGGGTTCTGCCCCTTACGAAATTCCAGCGGGGTGACACCGGCCTGTTTCTTGAAAAACTTGCCGAAGTTGGCGGGATCGGAAAAATTGAGTTGCCAGGCTATCTCTGCGATGTCGAACGTGGAGTACCGGATCAGCGTTTTGGCTTCGGTCATCAGCCGGTCGTTGATAAACGTCAGGGCGTTCTTGCCCGAGGCCTGTTTCACTACCTGCGACAGATGTTTGGCGGTGACATTGATCAGGGCCGCATACTCTTCCACGGTCCTTCTCTCAAGATAATAGTTATTGATCAACTGAAGATACTGCTGAAGAAGCAGCTCTTGTGGCGATGAAAATCCCTGCGTCCATTGCCGGGCGGCTGCCGTGTACTCCTTTAATTCATAGAGCAGTTCCAGAAAGCGAACCGCTGCGATGGTGTGTCGGTTTTCGTCCGCATAGGCGTCAAAGACACGTTGGAAGCCGGGTTCATATTTTTTGTACGTACTTCGATTGATCCGGAAAAAGTTGGTGTGCAACACACTGAAGAAGGGGAACTCTTTTTCAAAGTCAGCCCGTAAGAACGTAAACAGATCTTTCGTGAAGTAGATGAGATAGCCTTTCACCTGCCGGTCGCGATGCCAGCTGTAAATATGCCCGGGCGATTGACAAACCAGAAACGAGTCTAATTGCGACTCGTTGTTTTGATCGTATTGAATAGCCGTATTGCCCGCATTGGTCACGAACGAGATAAAGTAGAAGTCCTTTTTAAACGGGGGCATGACGTTGCGTGTGTGGGGATAAGTGTCCTCCATACGCAGACAGAAAAAATGCGGGTTGCGTGTGCGATGAATCGAATGAATACCTTCCAGGAAATCGTTGATTTCGCGAAATAGGGGAATGGGCGTGCTTTGATTCATGGCCTGCCTAAAAATACAAAAAGCTGACCAAGGTGGCCCGCTTTTCCGTTATACCGTGAAAGGTCTAGTTCTTTTTGGCGATGTTAATGGGCAGGCCGACTGAAAAATGAAGGACGCGATTCTTGCTGTTCTCGTTATCCACCAGGTCTGAGAAGCCGAGGTTGTAACGCGCTTCCAGCACAACCTTCTTTGCAATGAGTACGCCTAATCCGCCCTGCAGTCCAATATCGATGCGATTGTCCAGGTAGATATCGGTATCTTCATCGGGATTGTATGATGCAGGCGGATCGCCAAACTTTACATCACTCTGGTAACGGAGACATCAATCGATTGTCCAAAGACAGTGGAGGAAACTTGGGCTTTATTTTTACCGCCCAAGCCGAATCCCAGCGAGCCCCCGACCAGCAAGTACAACGACTTTGTTTCTGCATTGGGGTAAAACTTGGCCAGCACGGGAAGTTCCAGATAATTGATGTGGATTTGATTGTCAACTTTTATAGAAAACGGAAAGTCAGGATCGGTACTTTGCTCATTGGCTTCAAAGCCAAATCCTTTTTGGACATAGTTCAATTCGGGCTGAATGGACAGCGAAGGGTTCAAGTTGAATTCAAAGCCTATACCGAGCGAAAAGCCGGCAGTCATCTTTTTGCTTGTCCCGGCTTGTTCTTCGGCACTGGTGTTCGAAAGCGTGAGGCCAAGGCGTGGTATAAGGGTCGGTTGGGCCCAGGAGGCACAAGCTGCAATCAAAACGAACAAGGAAACAGATAGAAAATTTTTCATACACATGAATTTTCAGAATATAATCCAAATTTAGTAATCTGGTTTCGATTTCGCGGTTTTTTTGCCTGAATATTACAAGCCGAATGCGGAAAAATGAGTGCCCGTAACCCGATAAATTCAATATCAACCGAAACGCTTGCCTTTCTACGTGCGCTGGCCCGTCACAACCACCGCGACTGGTTTCAACGGAACATTGACCGCTATCGGGCAGCACAAGGTGATGTGCAGGTGTGGGTGGATGCACTTATTGCTGAAATGAATAAGCACGACCAGTTGCAGACGCCCACCGGCAAGGAGGCACTCTACCGCATTTATAATGATGTTCGTTTTTCAACAGAAAAAACACCGTACAATCCACGGTTTGCCGGTAACCTGAAGCGGATAAAACCCCATTTGCGCGGAGGCTATTATTTCTGGATCAAGCCCGGAGCCTCACGCATTGGTTGTGGCTTTACGTATCCGAACGCCACGGACCTGGCCCGCATTCGGCAGGATATTGATTTGAATTATGCTGATTGGCGGAAGATACTCCGGCAGAAAAAATTGCAATCGGTATTTGGTGAGATGCAAGGCGACCAGGTGAAATCTGCACCAAGGGGTTACCCCAAAGATCATCCGGCCATCGATCTTTTGCGGTTCAAACAATTCTGGTTTGAAAGGTCGTACACCGATGCCGAGGTGGTTGGAATGAACTTCCTACAGCAGGTGAACACCGGCTTTCGAGCCATTCGTCCCTTCTTCGATTACATGAGTGAGGTGCTGACCACAAACGCAAATGGCGAGGCGTTGTAAGCGTGGAGACGTTGTCAGCGATTTTCCTGCGATTTAACTCCGAGTTCTTTCATGAGTTCCGCGCCATACTTGCGGATGGTCTCAATCACGGGCACGGCCTTCAGCCCCCGCCTGGTGATGGTGTACTCCACTTTGGGCGGCACCACCGCATATACCTTTCGCGTCACGAATCCCTCTCGCTCCAGATCGCGCAGCACGCTGGACAACATCTTATGCGTAATGTGCGGCAGGTCTTTTTTGAGATCGGAGTAGCGCAGCGTTTTGTCGCGCAAGCGCCAGAGGATGGGCATCTTCCAGGTTCCGCCAATGCGATCCATAGCGAACTCCACCGGGTTGTAGTAGACTTTTTTATCGTAGACGAAATCGGGCATAATAATGGGGTTAGCAAAGGTTCCTCAAATTATCTGAATTCACCCATACTTTCCAAAAAGTGAGTTACCTACTTCGTAGCGTATACATTGATTTGGGGCACATACCTGCCGCATTTTTGGTTGAAGAAGCGAAACCAACTAAAAATGAACATGAAAAAAATCGTACTGTTTTTGATCGCGATCGTCAGCGCGTGTATCGCCCCGGCTCAGCACCATGCGGGCCACAACGGAAAAGTACTGTTGATTGCCTCAAACCCATCGGTGAGCAAGCAAACCGGGTGGCCGATTGGCGTGTGGTTTGCCGAAGTGGCACATCCGTACTGGGAGTTTGCGGAGGCCGGGTATACCGTTGACATCGCCAGCCCGGACGGTGGTGAAATCAAGTTTGACGCCTTCAGCGACCCCGAAGATCCGAGCCGCTATGCGGCCTTTGACTATGTATCGCTTGGATTTAAAAAAGATCCGGCCCGAATGGAGCAGGTCAGGAATACGTTGAAACTCTCCACGGTAAACCCTGCGGACTACAAAGCCATTTTTGTTTGTGGCGGGCAGGGGCCTATGTATACGTTCATCGACAACGCGGAACTGCACCAGTTCTTTGTCGACTTCTACCTGACCGGTAAGCCGGCCGCAGCTATTTGCCATGGCACCAGCATTTTGCTGAAGACGAAATTGCCCAATGGCAAATTTCTGGTGGACGGAAAGAAATGGACAGGTTTCGCTTCTGCTGAAGAGCAATATGCCGACAATTACGTGGGCATGCAGATTCAACCCTTCCGCATCGAAGATGAAGCACGCAAAATGCCCAACAGCAAATTTTTGGTGGGTGCGCCCTTTGCGCCTTTTGCGGTTCAAGATGGCAATCTCATCACCGGGCAACAACAGAACTCCGGTGCAGCGGCCGCTGCGTTGGTGATTGCCGAGTTGGAAAGGCAGCGAAAAAACTATCCCACGTATGTGCTCGTGCATGGGGCCTGGGCCGATGAGAGCGTCTGGGGTTTTGTGCGCAGTGCATTGGCGGTGAGGGCAAATGTGGAAGTGGTGAATTTGCCCGCTCACGGCATTGATCTGACGGCTGCCAATGCCGTATCCCTGAACGACTACGTTAATGCAGTCATTACGGTTATCAACAAGCAGCCTGGTAAAGTGGTGCTGGTGGGTCATAGTATGGCCGGCATGGTTATTTCTCAGGTGGCGGAAAAGGTGCCAACCCGGATTGACCGATTGGTTTATGTGGCCGCCTACCTGCCGCGGAACGGAGAAGATTTGCTCTCGCTTTCGAAGCAGGACGCAGAAAGTAAAGTAGGAGGAGCCTTGGAGTTTAATGCAGATTTTTCAGCGGCCACCATCAAAAAGGAGATGATCGCTCCCGCGGTGTGTGCAGATTGCTCGGACTTTATGAAGGAAGCATTGGTGAAGTATCATCGGGCCGAACCGGCAAAACCGCTGAGTGAGAAAGTAGTGCTGACAAATCCGAAATTCGGCAGCGTACCCAAGTATTACATCTACACCAGTCGCGATCAGGCCGTGGGGTATGCCCTGCAACAGCAGATGGTGAAAGCCAGTGGTGCCGTGAAGAAAACGGCCGTGATGGA
>DAIPHR010000193.1:0-5925 GCA_036771215.1 Cyclobacteriaceae bacterium | reverse complement strand
CTGTGTTGGGAAACGCAGGTAAACATTCAACTGCAGAATCGCGGCAGTCGCTTTTATTCAAGCCTCTCCCATCGTGCCCCCAAAGTTCATGGGGAATTTCGGCATCTCTTCGGTTTGCTTGATGGGGCCGAAGGTGGCTTCGTATTTACTGATATTATCCTTGCGAGCTGCCAGCAGACGCTTGGCATGCTCAGGTGTAATGATGATGCGGGATTTCACCCTGGCTTTAGGAACGCCCGGCATGAGGCGAATAAAATCGATGACGAACTCACTGTTGGAGTGCGCAATCATGGCCAGGTTCGAGTAAATGCCTTCCGCTATTTCTTCACTCAACTCAATGTTGATCTGGTTAGCGGCTGATTGAGGCTCTTTGGGTGTGTTGGCCATAGTTTTTGCATTTTAGAAAATACCCGCTCGACCACCGGGGTGATCAAACGGGTACTTGACATTCATATGTCGATTAATCCTGCAGTTCGCGCTCGCGGGTACGAGGCGATGCCGGGGCCGATGTAGCCTCCACCATGCGATCGTACTCCTCTTCGGAACCCACAATGAGATCGTTAAATCTCCGTTGCCCGGTTCCGGCCGGAATAAGGTGACCCACGATTACGTTCTCCTTCAAACCGGCCAGTGTATCAGCCTTACCGCGAATGGCGGCTTCGCTCAACACCTTGGTGGTTTCCTGGAATGAGGCAGCCGACAACCAGCTCTCCGTCTTCAACGAAGCTTGCGTAATACCTTGCAGTGTCGGAGCCGAAACGGCAGGCAGCGCATCGCGAACTTCCACAGCGCGCAGATCCTTGCGTTTCAGTGCCGAGTTCTCATCACGCAACTCACGCGCGGTGATGATCTGCCCCGGCTTGAACTTCTGTGAATCCCCGGCATCCGTAACGAACTTCTTATCCAGGATGGTGTCATTCACCTCACGGAACTCAAACTTATCAACGTACTCGCCCTGCAGGAAGCTGGTGTCTCCACTGTCGAGGATCTCCACTTTCTGCATCATCTGGCTTACGATGGCCTCAATGTGCTTGTCGTTGATCTTTACACCCTGCAGGCGGTATACTTCCTGAATTTCATTCACGAGGTATTCCTGAACGGCAGTAGGGCCTTTAATCGCCAGGATGTCCGAAGGTGTGATGGCACCATCCGACAGGGGCTGGCCAGCCTTCACAAAGTCGTTATCCTGAACGAGGATATGCTTGCTCAACGGCACCAGGTAACGCTTCTGCACACCATCGCGGCTCTCGATGAAGATTTCACGGTTACCACGCTTGATACCTCCGTAAGTAACTACGCCATCGATCTCGCTTACCACCGCGGGATTTGAAGGATTTCGTGCTTCAAACAATTCGGTTACGCGGGGCAAACCACCCGTGATGTCGCGGCTCTTGCCAACCGCGCGCGGGATTTTGGCCAACACCTGACCAGCTTTGATCTGATCGCCACGGTCAACGGCCAGGTGAGCCCCAACCGGTATGTTGTAGCCCTTCGTGTCCGTTTTCCCTTTCACGATAATGGCCGGGTTCTTCGTTTTATCGCGGGTTTCGGTGATCACCTTTTCGCGGTGACCCGTTTGCTCATCTGATTCTTCCTTGTAGGTAATCCCTTCGATGATCGACTCGTAATCGATTTCTCCATCATATTCCGACAGAATCACCGCATTGTACGGATCCCAATTACACAACTCCTCCCCTTTGTCCACCTTCTGGCCGTCTTTGATCAGTAAGAATGCACCGTAAGGAACGTTGTTGGTAATCAGCACGCGACCCTTCTCCTTATCCAAAACGCGGATCTCACCGGTGCGACCCATAACAACCTTTTTCTTATTGCCTTCGGCATCGGTTGTTTCAACCGTACGAATGCCTTCAAACTCAACCACACCGGGAAACTTAGCCTTAATGCTGGCTTCGGTGGCAATGTTCGAGGCTGTTCCGCCCACGTGGAACGTTCGTAGCGTCAATTGTGTACCCGGTTCACCGATCGACTGGGCCGCGATTACACCAACCGCCTCTCCTGCCTGCACCATCTTACCGGTCGAAAGGTTACGTCCATAGCACTTTGCGCAACCACCCACGCGGCTTTCGCACGTTAACAGCGAGCGGATTTCGACCTCTTCAATGCTCGTTTCTTCAATCTGCTTCGCGATGTCTTCGGTAATCTCCTGGTTGGCCGCACAAATCAACTGCTCGCTGAGGGGATCGTACACATCGTGTACGGATACACGACCCACAATACGTTCCGACAGCGGCTCCACGATATCTTCGTTGTCCTTCAAGGCCGTCACTTTCAAACCACGCAATGTTCCGCAATCATCTTCCGTGATCACCAGATCTTGCGCCACATCCACCAACCTGCGGGTGAGGTAACCGGCATCGGCCGTTTTCAAAGCCGTATCCGCCAACCCCTTTCGCGCACCGTGTGTGGAAATAAAGTACTCCAATACATCCAAACCCTCTTTGAAGTTGGAGAGGATGGGGTTCTCGATAATCGATCCCACAGAGCCCGCCAGGTTCTTTTGCGGCTTGGCCATCAGTCCGCGCATACCGCCCAACTGGCGAATCTGCTCGCGCGAACCGCGGGCACCGGAGTGCATCATCATGTAGATGGAGTTGAATCCGTGTTGATCTTCTTCCAACTGCTTCATCAGCGTGTTGGTGAGCATCGTATTGGTTCGTGTCCAGATATCAATTACCTGGTTGTAACGTTCATTGTCGGTGATGAGACCCATCATGTAGTTGTTCCATACGGCATCAACTTCTTCCTGAGCGTTAGCGACCAGTTTCTCTTTTTCAGCCGGCACCTTTACATCACCCAAACCCATGCTCAACCCCCCTTTGTAGGCCATCTGGAAACCGAGTTCCTTAATATCATCCAGGAACTTGGCTGTCTTCGAGAGGCCCGCGGCCTTGAACACATCGGCAATAATGCCTTGCAGTTTCTTCTTGGTCAGCAGTTCGTCAACAAAACCCACTTCCTCCGGCACCACCTGGTTGAAAATCACACGACCGGTGACAGTCTCGATCATCCTGCGGGTGAGCTTGCTGTCTTTCTTTTCGCGTGCATTCACACGAACTTTGATGATCGCATGTTTGGACAAGCGACCTTCGTTAAACGCGATAATGACTTCTTCAGGTGAGTAGAACACTTTACCTTCACCCTTCTCGCCTTTGCGTCCCTTCGTCAGGTAATAAAGACCCAACACCATGTCCTGCGAGGGAACGGTGATCGGTGCACCATTTGACGGATTAAGGATATTGTGAGAAGACAACATCAACATAGATGCTTCCAGGATTGCTTCCTGACCGAGCGGAACGTGAACGGCCATCTGGTCACCGTCAAAGTCAGCGTTAAACGCGGTACATACGAGTGGGTGCAATTGAATGGCTTTACCTTCGATCAACTTCGGCTGGAATGCCTGGATACCCAGCCGGTGCAACGTTGGAGCGCGGTTCAAGAGCACCGGGTGCCCTTTCAACACATTCTCCAAAATATCCCACACCACGGGATCTTTCCGGTCAACAATTTTCTTGGCTGACTTCACCGTTTTCACAATGCCTCGCTCAATGAGTTTGCGAATAATGAACGGCTTGAATAACTCGGCTGCCATATCCTTGGGTAAACCGCACTCGTGCAGTTTCAACTCCGGGCCCACCACAATCACCGAACGACCGGAATAGTCCACGCGCTTACCCAGCAAATTCTGACGGAAACGACCTTGCTTACCCTTAAGCATATCGCTCAACGATTTCAGCGCGCGGTTTCCATCGGAACGCACCGCATTCACTTTACGGCTGTTATCGAATAGCGAATCAACCGCTTCCTGAAGCATACGCTTCTCGTTACGCAGGATAACCTCAGGCGCTTTAATGTCAATCAGTCGCTTCAAGCGGTTGTTCCGGATGATCACGCGTCTGTACAAATCATTCAGGTCAGATGTGGCAAAGCGGCCGCCATCCAACGGCACCAGGGGGCGAAGTTCCGGGGGAATCACCGGCACCATCTTAATCACCATCCACTCGGGGCGGTTCTCCACGCGGGTGTTTGCATCTCGGAAAGCTTCCACCACTTTCAGCCGCTTCAGTGCCTCAGCTTTGCGTTGCTGGGAGGTATCGGTTGCGGCCTGGTGGCGCAGTTCATACGACAACGTGTTGAGATCAAGACGAGCCAACAGCATCTCCAATGCATCGGCACCCATCTTGGCGATAAATTTCTTGGGGTCGTTGTCATCCAACATCTGGTTCTCGCGCGGCAACTTGTCCACGATGTCCAGGTATTCTTCTTCGGTCAGGAAGTCAAGCCGATTTACGCCATCTTCTTCTTTGATGCCGGGTTGGATAACAGCATAGCGTTCGTAGTAGATAATCTGATCGAGTTTTTTGGTGGGCAAGCCCAATAGATAGCCGATCTTATTCGGCAAAGAGCGGAAATACCAAATGTGAGCCACCGGGGTTACCAGCTCTATGTGGCCCATGCGCTCGCGTCTTACTTTCTTTTCGGTTACTTCAACGCCACAACGATCGCAGATAATGCCCTTGTAGCGAATACGCTTGTACTTTCCGCAATGACATTCCCAATCTTTAACCGGGCCAAAGATACGCTCGCAGAACAAACCACCCATCTCCGGCTTGTACGTCCGGTAATTGATGGTTTCGGGCTGCGTAACTTCACCGTGTGAGCTCTCGAGAATCGATTCGGGAGATGCCAGACTAATGGTGATCTTGGAGAAGTCGTTGTTGATCTTTTTATTTTTTCTGAAAGACATGCTGTGTGTTTTTTCAGTTAACTAATTCTTTTCTAAGTAGTGAATAGTCAGCAGTGAGATGTGAGAATCTAATATCTCAGGCCTCACTACTCATTATCAGTTCTAATCCATCGTAATCTCCAGTGCAAGACCACGCAACTCGTGAACAAGCACATTAAACGACTCAGGGATGTTCGGCTTGCGCATGTTTTCTCCCTTCACGATTGATTCGTAGGCTTTCGCGCGACCGATCACATCGTCTGATTTCACCGTCAGGATTTCCTGCAGGATATGGGAAGCGCCAAATGCCTCGATTGCCCAAACTTCCATCTCCCCGAAGCGCTGACCCCCGAACTGCGCCTTACCACCCAGCGGCTGCTGCGTGATGAGCGAGTAAGGTCCGATCGAACGAGCGTGGATCTTGTCATCCACCAGGTGACCCAGTTTCAACATATACGCATCGCCCACCGTTACTGGCTGGTCAAATTTCTCACCGGTCAATCCGTCATACAGGAATGTGCGTCCATACTCGGGCAGATTAGCTTCTTTCAGTTCAGCCGAAACGCTGTCTAATGAAGCACCATCAAATATCGGTGTAGCGTACTTTCGGTTAAGTCTCTTGCCTGCCCACGCCAATACCGTTTCATAAATCTGACCGAGGTTCATACGCGAGGGTACACCCAGGGGGTTCAAACAGATATCCACAGGCGTTCCATCCTGCAGGAATGGCATGTCTTCCTCCCGCACAATACGGGCTACCACACCCTTGTTACCGTGGCGACCGGCCATTTTATCACCCACCTTCAACTTGCGCTTCTTGGCCACATAGACTTTCGCCAGTTGCACGATGCCTGCTGGCAACTCGTCACCCACCTCAAGTGTAAAGCGCTCACGCTTAAACTCACCTGAGATGATGTTGCGCTTGTTGAGGTAATTCTTCACCACTTCCGCCACCAGATCATTGGTATGATCATCGGTAGTCCACGCCTCCAGACTTACGTCCGCAATCAGGTTTACTTCTTCCGGCACATTGTAGTTGCTCTCATCCCGATAGATATTCTTGTCGGGGAAGAGATTGCTCTCGATCACCTTCGAACTGAATTTTACGCCCTTACTAATCAGCTCAACACCAAATTTATGCTTCACTCCCTGGCTGGCCTTACCGGTGAGCAAGGTTGTGA
>DAIPHR010000192.1:0-6023 GCA_036771215.1 Cyclobacteriaceae bacterium | reverse complement strand
AGGAAACGTCTCCAGCGAACTTTATTGAAGAAACTGGCGTGTTTGTCGAGCGACAACCAGATAAAGAAGGCTTTGCCCACGATGTGATCTTCAGGCACAAAGCCCCAGTAGCGAGAATCTGCGGAATTATGTCGATTATCTCCCATCATAAAGTAGTAGTTCTGCTTAAATGTATAATTGCTAACACGTTGCCCATCGATAAAAAGACCGGAGCTGTCATATTTTGCATTTTCATTCAAGTCAAATTCAACAATCGTCTTGCCAAAAAGAGCTAGAGTGGAGTCGTTGATTTCAATTGTCATTCCCTTCCTGGGTATCGTAAGAGGACCATAATTGTCTGCGTTCCAAGAGGATGTGTACTTGGAATGAGGAAAGAGGTTGGCACCATTTCCAGGCTCAGCAATATCCTCTGTCAAACTCTTCACAATCGGGAGCTCCTTGACACCTTGAATTTGATCACTAGTCAGAAGCATTGATGTGTAAACAACTTCAGTTGGTGATAGGCGGCTGATTTTGAAATCAGTCGCGGGATTCAGCCCTAACCGCTCCAGGTGCCTCATATTGATTTCGTCCGAAGCAAGAACCGTGTACGTGCGCAAACTCTTAGGGGGGGCTTTTTCTTCTAATCCGTTGATATAAACCGTCTGGTTTTTAATTTCGATAACATCTCCGTCAACAGCAATACAACGCTTGATGTAGTTCGTTTTGAGATCCACCGGATAATGAACCCATTCACTTTGGGGTCTGTACAGCCGATCAAGGTTATTTTGCTCCAAATCCGGCACATTGAAGGCCACCACATCGTTTCGTTTCACGCTGCTGAAGCCTGGCAACCGGTAGCTCGGCAGTTGAATGGCATCGCTGTACGATGGAATATCCGTGAACCAAATTTTCTGGTGGGTAAGCGGTACCTGCAACGGTGTGCGGGGTGTGCGTGTGCCGTAGTGAAACTTGCTGACGAAAAGGAAGTCGCCAACCAATAGGGAGTTTTCCATCGAAGGAGTGGGAATAGTATAGGCCTCCATGATCAGCCAGCGAATAAGTGTCGCGGCCACCACGGCAAACAAGATGGCATCCCACCATTCGCGGAGTACCGACTTTTTCTTTTTCTCAGTTGATTCTGCCCGCTTAGTCCAAAACTTCCAATTCATATATGATCGCAAAATGGCCCGCAAATAAACTAAAAATCAGTCAAAAGGGATTCAGCCCAGCAGATCGTTCATGGTGAAAACGCCTGTTTTCCCCCGGAGCCACTCGGCCGCCAGCACAGCGCCAAGGGCAAATCCTTCGCGCGTGTGCGCGGTGTGCTTGATTTCAATTTGGTCAATGGCTGAAGCCCAGGTCACCACATGAGTCCCCGGAACGGGGTCTACCCGGTGGGAATGAATCACGAGGTCTTCCGCATGTTGGCCTTCGTTCAGGCGCCAGCGGGTTTTCCGTTTCGTGCCATTCAAAATGCCTTCGGCCAGGGTGATGGCAGTGCCACTGGGGGCGTCCTTTTTTTGCGTGTGGTGCGTCTCGTCCAGCACGACATCGTAAGTCGGATACGCATCCATCAATCGCGTGAGGTACTCATTTAGCTTAAAAAACAAATTGACGCCCAGGCTGAAATTCGAGGCGTAGAGCAAGGCTCCGTTTGCGCCTGCGACTTCCGCTTTAATTTCCGGCAGATGGTCGTACCACCCGGTTGTGCCAACCACTACCGGCCAGCCTTTTTGCACCGCCCAACGCAAATTGCTCACCGCAGCATCGGGATGTGTGAATTCGATTGCTACGTCCACCGGTGTGGTGGCATCAAAAGTATCGCGGTTGTCAATATCCAGCCTGCCGACAATCTGATGGCCGCGCTGCTGCGCGATTGCTTCAATTGCTTTCCCCATCTTTCCATATCCAATCAGCAAAATGCGCATAACTAAAAACGGAGCGTTAAGGCCAGCCCGGAGGTTGCACCGGTGAGCGGACTATTTTCGATCTGCGGGCGAAGGGAAATTTTTAACCGCGGATTAACTTCAAACTCTTTCAGGTGGGCATCTACGTGCGCATCAACCATCTGCAGTAGATAAAACATGCCGGTGAGCACGACAAAAAAATCGCGCTGGCGCCTGTACGCATCCGTAAGGGTACGCAATTGGCTTTCGTTGTAGCCGCTCGGGGAGAAGGTGTCACCGCTTTCCAGTACGCCAAAAAGCTCGCTTCGGAATTGGTTGTATCCCTGGTTGTAGAAATCGACTGCATATACGAGTACACCCAGGCCTCCCCACACAATGGGCACTTTCCAGTATTTTTTGTTGTAAATCTGCCCGCTTCCCGGAAAGACGGCGGAGTACAGGAGCGCTTTGCGCGGGTCATTCTGCCCGGGCATCGATTGAAACTCAACGGTCTCTTCGGCACCTTGAGTCAAGGCGGAATCCAACAGAACGGTAGTCATATCTCCTTTTACCGGGTTCTGGGCCACCAGTTTCCCGGACAGCAAGATCAACATGACCCAACCGACATACTTCATTGAATGCGCAGGATATCCAGAATTCGGTTCAAATCTTCTACTGACAGAAAGGGAATTCGAATGTCGCCCTTTTTGCCATCGCTATGCACCGTAACTTTCGTGCCAAAGTGAGATGAAAGCCGGCCCTGCAGCTGAGAAAATTCACGGGGCGTGGCGGGCTTGGTTTTTTGAGCCACTTCGATGCTGCCGCCCGACATCTGGCGCGCCAGTTCTTCGACCTTCCGCACGGACAAATCCTCGGCCAGGGTTCGTTTGAAAATCAGTAACTGGGCGGCCGGATCTTCTACGTTGATGATAGCCCGCGCATGGCCCATCGAAATCCGGTTGTCACGCAGGGCGATTTGAATATCGGGAGGAAGTTTCAACAGGCGCAGGTAGTTGGTTACCGTTGACCGGTTTTTGCCTACCCGGTCGCCCAATTCTTCCTGTTTTAAATTACACTCGGTGATCAGTCGTTGATAGCTCAGCGAGATTTCGATCGGGTTAAGATTTTCGCGCTGAATGTTTTCGATCAATGCCATTTCCAGCATCTGCTGATCATCCGCCAGGCGAATGTAAGCGGGTATGGTGGTTAGCCCGGCCAGTTTGCTGGCCTGAAATCTGCGTTCACCGCTGATGAGTTGGTACTGATTGCGCGAAAGTTTGCGAACCGTGATGGGTTGAATGATGCCGTGTACGCGAATGGAATCGGCCAGTTCTTGCAAAGAGGTTTGGTCGAAATGCTGGCGTGGCTGAAAGGGGTTAACTTCAATTTCGGCCAGCGGAATTTCGGATAGACCGCTGGTGGGTGCGCTGGCAGCCGTTGCCGGCATGTCCACTTCGAGTTTTTCATCCGAGGGTGTATCGCTCAGCAGCGCGCTGAGACCACGGCCTAAGGCTTTTTTCTTGCTCATCGGGTGATGGCGTTTTTATCCAGAATTTCGCGTGCCAGGTTCAGGTAGCTGATCGCGCCTTTACTTTCCGCATCGTGCACGATGGCCGGCAGGCCAAAGCTGGGCGACTCGCTCAGGCGCACGTTGCGCGGTATGATGGTTTTGAACGCCATGTTTTTGAAGTGCGTTCGTATTTCTTCCACCACCTGGTTGCCCAATGACGTGCGGGAATCGTACAACGTAAGTAAAATACCTTCAATTTCCAGGTGCGTGTTGAGTCGCGTCTGAATGATTTTAATCGTATTGAGCAGTTTACCCAGACCCTCCAGCGCAAAATACTCGCACTGCACCGGAATGATCACCGAATCGGCAGCCGTCAATGCGTTGATGGTGATTAAACCCAGGGAAGGCGAACAGTCGATGATGATGAACTCATATTCATTTTTCAACTTGCCGAGTGCATCGCGCATGCGCTCCTCCCTGCGTTCGATATTCACCATTTCGACTTCTGCGCCAACCAGGTCAATGTGGGAGGGGAGGATATCCAGATACTTGAGGTCGTTCTTGACGATGGCCTGGTGGGGGTCAACCGAGTCCACCATGCATTCGTATACGCTCACCTTCACGTCTTTAGGGTTAATGCCCATACCTGACGTGGAGTTCGCCTGGGGATCGGCATCGACCAAGAGTGTTTTGTGCTCCAGCACGGCCAGACTGGAGGCCACATTGATGGCTGTGGTTGTCTTTCCTACGCCTCCTTTTTGATTCGCAATGGCGATAATCTTGCCCATTCGTTCGGTTGGTAGTTTTTCAGTTTAAAAAGAGGCCAAATATAGCTATTCGGCAATAAGCGGGGAATCGCGCGCGGTGCTGAAACTACTTACCTTTTTTCTTCTTGGTTTCTTCGCTGGCCTTGCGGGCTTCCTGGCTGGCTTTCATGGCCTCCTCGAGTTTGGTCATGAACTTCGACTTTTTGGTCGGGCCACCTTCGCTCATCTTCTTTTTGTGTTCATCCATTACTTTCTTGATTTTGTCTTCATCGACAAATCGTTTGATGATAAGCTGTTGGGCGAACGTTACCAGGTTGGAGACAAAATAATAGAAACTTAGTCCAGCGGAAAAAGTGTTCAGGATAAACATGAACCCCACCGGCATGATATAAGAGAGCGATTTCATAGGTCCGGTAACCGAACTGATTTGGTTGTTTTGCCAGGTGTAAATCAAAGTTGAAATGGTCATCAGAATAGTGAATAGACTTACGTGACTACCATAGACCGGAATGGCAAACGGCAAATTGATGATCGAATCATAGGTGGAGAGATCCTCCGCCCACAAGAACGGCTCCTGCCGCAATTCAATGGAAATCGGGAAGAAGTAAAACATGGCGATGAGAATCGGCATTTGCAGCAGCACCGGAATGCAACCGCTGAACGGGTTGACCCCCGCCTGCTGATACAACTTCAGCTGCTCTTGCTGTATCTGGGCCATGTTGTCGCCATACTTCTCTTTAATCAGATCAAGCTCGGGCTTCAGCAAACGCATCTTCGCCATGCCGAGGTAGGATTTGTAGGAGAGGGGTGCCAGAATCAGTTTCACGATCAACACCAGAATGACGATGATCAGCCCGTAGTTGCCGATGAACGTCTCCAGGAATTTGAAAATCGGGATGATGACAAACTTATTCACCCTAATCATGGGCGGGATGCCGAGGTACAGGTTGCGCGAGAAGCCGTCAGCAACCTCAGATGTAATTTTGTAATCGTTGGGTCCGAAATAATACCGGAAGTGGGCGCCCTTGTCGTGCACCTCACGCGTTGGAATAATGTGCCGAACGTTGGCGGTCTTGACCGTAGGGGTGCTGGTTGGGTTGGTGCTGGTGGTGAATTCGCCCCCGGTAAACTGCCCATCGGTAATGATGGAACTGAGGAAGAACTTCTGCTTGATGGTAACCCATTTCAGCGGATCGCTCAGTGTCTCGCTGTCATCGCTCGTATCCGACAGCCCGTCAAAGCCGTCAGCCACGGTGTAGTAGTTGATCGAAGTTTTGTTCCGGCTGTCCGTCATGTCCTTCTCCTGCAGGGGAATCTCATCGTTCCATTCCAGCGTAAGAAAATCCCCCGTAAGGCCACCGGACGTGTGGAGCCGGTAGTGAACTTCGTAACCCGAGGGCGGAATTTCGTATACGTGGCGAACCGTAATACCATTGACTGAACCGGTATAGGTGAGCAAAACGGTATCGGCCACACGGCTCTGCGAAGCCTGGTAGGGCACCTGATACAAATCCCCGGTACTGGCGTGGCGCAGGGCAAACCGGTTGTTCGCAGGGGCTACCAGTAACAAAGGCGACTGCGTGTAGGACTTGAACTTTTTAAGCTCCAGTTGACGGATGTACCCGCGATTAGAGAAAGAAATCTTCAGGTCGGCATTTTCGATTTCGGTGATCTCCTCAGGGCCATTGGCGGGTGAAGAAGATAAGGACACGCTGTCAGTCAACGCCCCGTTCACCGGTAAGGCGCGCGTTGTGGTGTCGGTTTTCACCGTGGCCGGTGGTGCCGATGGCGAGGGTTGAACCGCAAAAAAGTTAAAGTACACCAACAGCAGTATGGCGATAAGGGTAAGTCCGATGGCAGAATTGCGATCCATGAAAT
>DAIPHR010000191.1:0-6028 GCA_036771215.1 Cyclobacteriaceae bacterium | reverse complement strand
CGTTTGAATCCAAATATGGAAACGTGTATCTGCGCAAGCCGTGATTATTTCAGTCGCTCGTGAAAGAACAGCTCGTACCCCGGCAGCAAGTCGGGGTGCGCAATTTTCACCAGGTCTTTCAAAATCAGATCGGGGCGCAGGTAGCCAAGCTCCAGAAATTCACTCCCCCCGCGGGCGCCATGCCGTTTGTCGTACGTGTAAACACCCTGTTGCCGAAAGGGCTTAAACAACGCATAGCGCGGTTCGGTGGCTTTTAACTCGGCCAGGGTTTTGAAGTTGGCCACGCCAATCCAAAGATCAGCTTCCCGCGCCTGCGCATAAACGGATTCAAAACTCAATTCCAAAAAGCCTTGTGTCGAGTCGGTCGCCCACAGGTATTGGCAACCCGCATCGGCCAACAACCGGGCGGCATAATTTTTTCCGCCTGGCAAAAACCACCCATCGCCATACAGCACACCGCTCATGACGGTGGGTCGCTTGGCTTGCTGTGCGGCCTGTTGCGCGGTTTCCAGATAGGCCTGTTCAATCGCCTGAAAGACAGAATCCGCCACCTCTTCCTTTCCCATCAAAAGAGCCATGAATCGAATCCATTCGGCCCTGCCCAGGGGATGTTTTTCGAGATACTCGGCATTTGTCACAATCGGGATACCCAGCTCCTTGATTTTTTTTAGCTGACCCAGGTCGCTGCTCATGCTATAACCCATAACGACATCCGGCTTCAATGCGATGAGTTTTTCAAGATCCATTCCTTTGTCTACACCCACATCAACTACTTGGCCGGCATCCACCCGCGCGCGCATTTTTTCAGATGAGATATAGTCAGTAGTCGGAAACCCCACGAGCGTCTGTGTTGCACCCAGGTAATCGAGCAACGGCAGGTGTGTCGTGGAGGTGCACACGATACGTTGCACCGGAGTAAAGATCACTTGCGTTTCGGCATCGTGAGGGGGCACCGGGTTGCCACGTTTCACGAGCAAATACCGATACCCTTGCCGGGCACCCGGAAAAGGATAGGTAACGTCTACCCAGAGGGCACCCCCATCGCGTTTCCATGAAAAACCTTCGGCATAGGTGGGTTGTAGCCAGGTCGTTTCGGGAGCACGCACGGGTTTATGGCAACGGACAACCACGCACGCTGCGATGAGCAGTAAAATACAACGCATGACGAGCTTCATGAGAGGCAAGTAACGAATATAATTGTCAGCGATCTTTTTTTTAATAGGTTTGCATCTGAATTCGGTTGGCGAAATGCATTTTGAATTTCGCCATTAAAAGGGAACTCCGTGAAATCCGGAGACTGTCCCCGCAACTGTAAACCGTCCCGACTTAGTCGGGATACGCTGCATTCAAAAGTCACTTTGGCGCAAGCCGCGCCATGGGAAGACGCAGCGGTAGGTGAGTCAGGAGACCTGCCCAATTCAACATTTTAGTCAGAGCTTTCGGGTGAAAGGCAATGAGTGACTGGGCGCAAGCCTTTCATTCTCCGTTTACACAGGGCTCATCATGTTCAACCATGTCCGTTAGGACATAAACTTTTTTGATGATGAGAAATTTAGCATTCACATTTGGCTTATTCGCGGTACTTACCGTGCACGCCCAGGACTCGCTCCGCAGCCGCGTACTGGAGGAAGTCGTGGTGTCAGGTGCGCGAATGGAGCAATCGGTTTCGCAAATACCGCGGCAGGTGGCCGTCATCAGTCGGACGGAAATCGAGCAATCCGCCTTTCATTCGGTTGGTGATCTATTGGCAAAGCAACCGGGTCTTTATCTGGTCGGGGCGAACCAGGCACCCGGATCGAACCAAAGCCTCTTTATGCGCGGTGCCGGCAGCAATCAGGTAGTGGTGATGATTGATGGCGTTCGCCTCACTGATCACTCAACGCCCAACAATGCCGTTGATCTCTCGGACCTATCTCTGGCCGAAGTGGAACGAATCGAAATTGTGCGGGGTGGGCACAGCACGTTGTATGGAAGTGCCGCCATCGGGGGCGTGGTCAACATCATCACCCGAAAAAATTCTGCCACCGGCCTGCATGGCCAACTGTCGGCTCAAGCCGGCCAATTGGGCCCGGCCGGCAGTTCGTTTCACCAAATGGCCGATGCTGAATATCGGTCTTCCCAGGGGTGGTTTGTGCGTGGTTCGCTCTGGAATCAAAATGCCCGCGGATTTAATGCTACGGTTGATACGGTGACCAATCGTTTTAAGCCGGCCGATGCGGATGATTTCAGAAAAACAGACGGCCGTTTGTCCATAGGCTATCAACGGAATGGTTTTGATGTTGCGATCGCCTTCAAGAGCACCAAACAGCGCGTGGATACCGATGCGGGTGCATTTGCCGATGACGATAACAGTTTCCTAACGTTTCATCGAAACTGGTGGCAGATTAATGCGAATGTCAACGTGAATGACCGATCCAAAATCAGTTACTTCGGTGCCTACTCGTCATCGGTGCGGCAAAACGAAAATGACTCATCACAAGTTGCCCCGGGTGTTTTTGATGGAAGTTTTTCCCGCGGCCGATATGACGGCAAATTGTTGACACAGGAAGTGCAGTTCACCCACACCCGCGACCGGTTGTCGGTAGTCAGTGGCGCAGGCCTGTTTTATGAGCAAATGAATTTCGATACGTATTTTTTTTCAAGCCAGTTTGGAGGTTTTGAATTCACGACCAACTACGATTCCCTGCGGCAAGAATCATTTACCAGCTATGCGTTTGCCCGGGCCAATTGGTCGTGGTCTCCGCGGTTAACGCTGCAGGGAGGCGCGCGCGGAAATTATCACAGCCTCTTTGGTTTCTTTACAACAGGCGATTTGGGAGTGGTGTATGCCCTTCGTTCTCAAACTGCACTTTTCGTGTCCGGCTCAATGGGTTTCAATACACCGTCCCTGAGTCAGCTCTTTGATCCGGCCCGGGGCTTTGGGGCCATTACCACGCGTGGTAATTCAGCCCTGTCTCCGGAGCGTTCGGCCAGTATCGAGGTGGGATTGCGCTACACCGGCCGCGGTGGGACGCGCGGTGCTGTCTCCTTTTTTCATAACACTACCCGCCAATCCATCGAATATGTCTATTTGTGGAATAGGGCAACACCCGTTGAGCAACTCACGTTTCTTGATTATCAGGGAGACACCTACCTGAATATCGCGCGGCAACGCCACATGGGTATGGAGGCCTCCGGCACGCTGTACCTCCGGAAAAACTTCTGGCTCGATGGTCACGTCACCTGGATGACGAATCGGCTCGAGGCGCAGCCCCGTGACTTGCCGGCTGACCTCGGCACGAGCAGCCACGTTCAGCTATTCGCGAATGGTCGTTTTCTCGATGCTGAAGTCACCGACAACGCACTGCCGCGAAGACCTTCGGTAATGACCCGGGCCCGTGCTAATCTGCAGTTGAAAAAATGGCTTCTGCAGGTGGCGTATCGCTATGACGGAACACGACTGGATGCGGCCTATGACCCCTCGTTTGGGCCGTTCGGTGCGCTCGGTCGGGTGCCAGTCGGGGCTTATCAGTTGGTTGATGCCACTGTTTTGTTTAACCTGTCGCCACGGGTGAGTTTGAACTTTACCGCGGAGAATCTGTTTAATTTGGATTATCAGGAAATTGCTGGGTTCGCTACTCGCGGGCGCAGTGCCTACCTGAAAATTGTGGCCCGCTGGTAATGATTGAGCATCGCGCAAGAAACAAAAAAGTAACGGAGGAAGATTACTACTTCGAAAACGGCTTTGTCGTGTTCACGGAGCAGTATCTTCTCAAGCGGGGCTACTGCTGTGAAAGCGGTTGTCGTCACTGTCCGTACGGCTATGCGCGAAAAGATCAGCCGGTGGAATCTCGACCCAAGGATTCAAACAGTTGACGGGCCGCTGCCGAGGGAAGTACGTGCCCGGCTTTCACCTCTTGTTCGATATGCGCCATTGATTTGCCCGATCGGGTTTGCATGGCAGTTTGAAGGATGAGCCGTTCCAGGTGTTCGTGTAACCACAATATTTTTTGCTGCTCGCGCACATGCGTAAGATACCCGTTGGCTTGCGTGTGTTCCACATATCGCTCTACCATCAACCAGGTTTCGGTAATGCCCAACCCTTGCACGGCTGACGTGAGCCACACGGGCGTGGTCCACTGGGAGTCGGCTGCCGGGAACAAATGCAACGCATGTTGAAAATCGCTTTGTGCCTGCTGGGCTCGCTTCAGATTATCGCCATCGGCTTTGGTAATGGCCACGCCATCGGCTAACTCCATGATGCCCTTCTTAATCCCCTGTAACTCATCACCACTGCCGGCCAGCATCAGCAGCAGAAAAAAATCCACCATGTCGCGCACAGCCGTTTCGGATTGCCCGACACCCACCGTCTCGATAATGATAACATCAAAGCCGGCCGCTTCGGCCAACAACACGCACTCGCGCGTGGCGGACGTAACACCGCCCAGCGACAAACCGGAAGGCGAGGGCCGGATAAACGCCCCGGGGTTCCTCGATAATTTTTCCATGCGTGTTTTGTCGCCTAAAATGCTGCCTTTCGTTTTCGGGCTGCTGGGGTCTACGGCCAGCACGGCCAGTTTTTTTCCCTTATCGATGAGGTAGTCACCCAACGCCTCAATGAATGTGCTTTTGCCCACCCCGGGTACACCCGTAATGCCTATGCGGGTCGAACGGCCTGTGTGGGGCAGGAGGTTCTGAAGGACCTGCTCGGTCATCAGCCGATCTTCGCGCCTGGCGCTCTCGGCCAGCGTAAAGGCCCGGCCAAGCATCACGCGGTCGCCTGCCAGCAGGGCGTGGGTGAGGGTATCAACGGTAAGGTCACTCATGGCGGGTTGGACGGATGCGACCGAAATTTCTACATTTAGGTTTGGCAATCCACATTTATGAAGAGATTTCTACTCGATAGCCTGCTTTGTACACTCTTCGTGTTCATTTTTCTGTTTGGATTGTTGAAAATATCGGATCTCAAGATTTTCAACGCGTTTGATCCGCTTGGAAAGGCGCTGGGCGACATGGAACTCACGGACATAGCCTTTTCCCAGTTCCGCGATACGGATGAGTTGAAGTTGGATACCAATGTGGTTATTGTTAACACCGGTTATCTAAACCGAAGACAATTAACCGAACAAATTGCCACCATCATCGCCTGCAAGCCAAGAGTTATTGGCACGGATATTCGATTTGTGTGTCTGCACCCCAGCCAGGATTCGATAAACTGTCCGCAAAACTATGACACCCTGACTAATCTGCTGTTGGGTTCAGTAACTTCAGCGTTTCCGAATTTTGTACATGCAGAAAAAATCGAACAAACCGACTCGTTAATACGAGCGCTTGGGGATACAGACATTTACGACTCCGTTTCGCATAGCCACCCTCTCGTTGTTCAAAATTCACATGAGGGTTTTGTTAATCTGGAGACGGAGGCGGGCCACCAGGAAGATCTCAAAACTTGCCGAAGGTTTACGCCTCGAATCGTTGTTCGGGGTGAGGAGCACCTTGCTTTCTCCGTTCAAATGGCCATGTTGTACGACTCCGTGAAAACGAAGCGATTCCTCGAGCGTGGCAACAAGTCAGAAGTTATCAACTACCGCGGAAACATTATCGATTGGTTCGGGGCGGGCGCCCTCTCCGGGCGTTATCAGGTTTTGGATGTGGGCCAGTCGCTGGACACCACACAATTTCTACCCTCCATGTTGAAGGACAAAATTGTGATCATGGGCTTCCTTGGGGAAAACCTCTTTGATACGTCATGGGACGATAAATTCTTCACGCCTTTGAATAAGGTCTACGCAGGCCGCGCCAGACCGGATATGTATGGAGTCGTTGTGCATGCCAACATTGTCTCGATGATCCTTAACGAAGATTATGTTGATGAACTGCCCGAGTCTTTACAATACGCAATCGCTTTTGTCTTGGTATTTCTCAATGTTATGTTGTTCGGTTGGATCACGCGCAAGATTCCCGTATGGTTCGACTCGCTGAGTCTTACCATACAGGTCTTGCAGGTTTCACTTCTGGTTTTTTTAATGATCGAAGCATTTAATCTTTT
>DAIPHR010000190.1:0-6052 GCA_036771215.1 Cyclobacteriaceae bacterium | reverse complement strand
GTTTAGTGTATGGGCGGGACTGTTACGTGAAGTCGTATCGCAAGCGCGTGGTGGTGGCCCGACGGTAATGTGTATTAATAAGCCCGGTGTTCCCCGGGCTTCCTTTTGTCGATTAGTGTTTGTCAGGCATTCTTCCACTTAATGCCACAACCGATGGCTTTGGTTTTGGTAGTAGTTACCGGCTGGCCGTTGAGCAGTGCATTTACAGCATCCTCTACGTAGCGTTTGGTCACCTGGCCGGCATCTTTCGGGCTATCATCTATCGCACCGATGTAGGCTACTTTCAACTCCGAACCCTTTTTGTTCAGCACAAAAACGTGCGGAGTATTGGTTGCGCCAAATGCTTTGGCCACACTTTGTGTTTCGTCCATCAGGTAGGGGAAGTTGTAGCCCTTGATCTTCGCGTACTTCACCATTTCGTCAAAGGAGTCTCCTTTGGATATGCTCGGGTCGTTGGCATTGATTGCAATTACCGGAAATCCCTGGTTGGCGAATTTCTTATCCAACTCCTGGATTCGTGCATTGTACGCTTTCGAGTACGGGCAGGTGTTGCAATCGAAGATCACCACAAAACCTTTGGCATTCGGGAAATCGGCCAGGGCCACCATTTTGCCATCAACGTTTTTCAATTTGAAATCAGCTACCGAATCTCCAACCTCATAACCGGTTGGTTTGGGTGTAAATGCGGTAGCGGCTACCAGCACCATCATCAACATCACGTGTTTCATGTTCATTTTGTTTTAGGGTTTATAATACATCCGCGATCAGTTTTTCCAGATCACCGTCTTTCAGTTCCTGTTGCACAAACAACCGTTTTCCAGTTGCGGTATTGATGATAACCGTGGCGGGCAAAGCACCCGACCACCGCTTGTCGATCTTTTCAATATAGGCATTGGGGTCACGCTCATCCAGCATAAGCACGCGCGACTTGATTTTCTTGCGCTCAATGAATTTATACACTTTGGCCGGGTCGGGATCCAGATCCAGGTCCAGGCTCACCAAGGTAACGGCTACATCCGGTCGGCCGGCCGACAGCTTTTCGAAGAGGGGCATCTCCTTAATGCAAGGGCCGCACCAGGTAGCCCAAAAGTTGTAGACTTTGACTTTGGTATCGGTGGAGGTCATGTCTTTAACCAAATCATCTACCCCTATACGCGAGGCCGTTTGGCCCACCACCGCCACGGTGGGTGTTGCCGCTAACAGAACAATAAGCAACAGGTGCTTCATGTGATAGATAAACGTTGGTAGGTTCCCCGAGGGATGCAAAAATACACGAATGGGAGACATGTAATATCCAGCCCCGTTGCCGCTTTAAAAACCCGATAATCAACCAGTTAGAATTGGCCAAAAAATGAGACAAAATTCAATCCACAATTTTTGTCTTTTATCCACATTATCAGAGGGTTACGACTTAATCATCTGAAATACAGATTGTTACGGCCTCTTTACTGAATTGCCGATTTGTGGAAAACTTTCAGCAGGATTTCTTCCGGCCCACAGGCCGAGCCTGCTCTAATCTTCAGATATTCAGGCCAAAACAGATGGTTCTATGAGCTTCGACCGTGTAAGAAATCTCTTGGGCATCGAGATTCCCATTGTGCAAGGCGGGATGGTTTGGTGCAGCGGCTGGCGGCTGGCTTCGGCCGTCTCCAATGCAGGCGGCCTGGGCCTCCTTGGCGCGGGCTCCATGCATCCGCAAACCCTGGCCGAACATATTCGTAAATGCAGGGCTGCCACCACGAAGCCATTTGGCGTTAATATTCCTTTGCTCTACCCGGAGATGGCTGCCATAATGGAAATTCTGGCGGAGGAAGGAGTCAAGATTGTGTTTACTTCGGCCGGAAACCCGGCAACCTGGACCCCCCGCCTAAAGTCGAAGGGCATGACTGTGGTGCACGTGGTAAGCAGTTCGCGTTTTGCCCAGAAGGCGGAGCAGGCTGGAGTGGATGCCGTTGTAGCCGAAGGCTTTGAAGCAGGCGGCCACAATGGCCGCGAAGAAACTACTACCCTCTGCCTGGTTCCTTTGGTCGCGGATGCTGTGCGCGTGCCCGTAATTGCGGCTGGGGGAATTGCCTCCGGCCGGGCCATATTGGCGATGGAGGCATTGGGCGCCTCCGGTGTCCAGATCGGATCGAGGTTTGCCGTTAGCCAGGAGTCCTCTGCGCACGATAACTTCAAAATGCGCGTGATTGAATCGCAGGAAGGGGATACGCACCTTACGCTTAAACAGCTTACTCCGGTTCGTTTACTTCGAAACGACTTCTTTCAACAGGTGCAGGAGGCCGAGGCCCGGGGCGCTTCAAAGGATGAATTGATGCAACTGCTCGGGCGCGGCCGCGCCAAACGCGGAATCTTCGAGGGCGATTTGTCGGAAGGTGAATTGGAAATCGGGCAGGTAGCGGCCGGCATTCGGGACGTACGCCCCGCGGCCGAGATACTGAAAAACCTGTGGACGGAATATCAGGACGCGCGGAAAAAAATAACAGCCAGTGAATGCTGATCAGGCGGCTGCCGGAACGGTACGATTTGCCGACTGCGGCTTAGTCTTTTCTATCCACGCAGTATAATCGCTATAGGAAATACAATCGACCAGTAACTCCTGGTTGCGCAGTACCTTAATGATCTTATCTTGTTCAAAGGTAGACCAGAAGATCGCCTTTTGCTCTTTCGGCAAAGACGAAATCCGAACGAATCGGATGCCTTTGTAATCTTCTACCGGGGTTCTCACAGGTTTTTCAGGTGAGTGTTTATGGCGCTCGGATAAAATTGGTAACCCTGCGTTTAATCGCAGCACCGGAAATCATTAAGTTTAAATCATCAAATCGTAATGGTGGGATGAAAAAACTTCTGTTTGGACTGATTTGGCTGGTTCTGGGTTGTGCCCCCGATCGCCCTGCCGCGGAACTGCCGAATGCCGGTTATCATCAGGAACAGTTCAAGGCGTACTGGTATGCCGGCAAAGCGGAAATTACCAGTTATAGCCTCAGTCAATCACGCTATGGTGAAAATCGCGAGGGCAATGCCGTGTTGATTTTTGTAACCGAGGATTTTTCGCGGAATAAACTGGTGAAGTTGGATAATCCCGGGCAGGCCGGGGAGGATAAGGTCAACGTACTCAAACTGAATTTAACCAAGAATTTCGTCACCGGTATTTATCCGTATTCCCTGATGCTTTCGGTTTTCACGCCCGTAGATCGCGCCCGTTATGAAAACACCTTGAAAGTGACGATGAGTAGCCAGGAGTGGTGCGGCCAAGTGTATAAACAGTTACTGTTGCGTGGGCACCACCAATACCAACTGGTTGGGCATTCCTATTTTGAACAGGAGGGCGAGCAAAATCTTTTGGTTAACGATGATCACCTGGAAGATGAACTCTGGACGCTGGCCCGGCTTGACCCGCGGCTGCTGCCGCAAGGGGAGTTTGACGTGCTGCCTGGATTGCTCCATGCCCGGCTGCGTCATGAAGATCTTCGCCCGATGAAAGCCATCGGTTATTCCGATACGCGGGGCGATACGCTGGTGTATACACTCTCCTACCCCGAATCTGGGCGTGAGTTAGTAATTGAAATGGAGCATGCATTCCCTCATGCGATCCTGGCCTGGCAGGAAACCACGGTCGAAAACGGGAAAGAGCAGGTAACACGGGCGGTGCGCCAAAAAACATTGATGACGGATTACTGGACCAAAAACAAAAATGAATTTTTGCCCCTGCGCGATTCGCTCGGCTTATCTCCCCGCAATTATTGATCATGTTACCCTCTCAACGCTCAAAGTTCTCGTTGCCTAAAACCGGTGTCTACCTGAACTGCGCCTACATGGCTCCTTTGCTCAAGAAAGTTGAACGAGCGGGTATGGCCGGGATTTTACAAAAGAGAAACCCCATGGCTTTAACTCCGGCCATGTTTTTCGAAGATTCCGAAAAGCTGCGTGCCGAGTATGCCCGTTTGCTGAACGTATCCAGCCCACAACGTGTAGTCATTATTCCCTCCGTTTCCTACGGACTTGCCTCGGTGGCACGTAATGTTCAGCTTCATAAAGGAGATGAAGTGGTGGTGGCCGCGGAACAATTTCCGAGTAACGTGTACACCTGGATGGACTTGACTGACCGGGCCAGTGCCCGCTTAAAAATTGTAAGACCGCCTGACGAGTTGGCGCAGCGCGGCAGGCGCTGGAACGAACGGATCCTCGACAGTATCAATCGCCACACCCGCCTCGTAGCGTTGGGCCACGTGCATTGGGCAGATGGCACCCGATTTGATCTGGCCGCCATTCGCAAACGAACACGTGACGTTGGAGCCCTAATGATCATTGATGGCACGCAGTCGGTGGGGGCTCTTCCGTTTGATATGAAAGCGTTCGATCCGGATGCCCTGGTGTGCGCGGGATATAAATGGCTGATGGGCCCCTATTCGATCGGACTGGCCTACTACGGCCCGTACTTCGATGACGGTAAACCAGTGGAAGAAAATTGGATCAACCGGCTGCATAGCGAGGACTTTACGGGTCTGGTCAATTATCAACCCGCCTATCAGCCGGGTGCCCTGCGCTACGAGGTAGGCGAGCATAGCAACTTTGTATTGGTGCCCATGATGCTGGAAGCTCTCCGGCAGGTTAACCAGTGGAATCCCTCGCGTATACAGGAGTATACCGACAAGATATCGCGTGAAGCACTTGCCATGCTGCGCGCGGCCGGCTGCTGGATTGAAGAAGAGTATCGGGGGAGTCACCTTTTTGGAGTCAGGTTGCCTCGTGAAATTTCACTCGGCAAAGTCAAGGAGGCGCTTCAAAAGAAAAAAATTTCAGTCTCCATTCGGGGCGACTCCATTCGCGTAGCCCCGCACCTCTACAACACGGCAGCCGAAATGAAGATGCTCGCTCAAACTATTCTTACTGCCCCATGACAGCCAACGAAGCCCTGATTCATACGTTCTATGCCGCCTTTCAAAAGCGCGATGCGGCAACGATGAAATCTTGTTACCACCCCGAGGTACATTTTCATGATCCCGCGTTTCAGGATTTGCATGGAGCTGAGGTGGGCGCCATGTGGCAGATGCTGATCGAGCGGGGCGGGGACATGACATTGAACTTCTCGGATGTAAAAGCCAATGAAAACGAGGGTAACGCAACCTGGGTTGCTCATTATACCTTCTCGCTCACGGGGCGGCCCGTGCAAAATCACATTCATGCGCACTTTCGATTTGCCGATGGCCAGATTATTGATCATCGTGATGAGTTCGATTTCGACCGATGGTTAAAAATGGCGTTCGGCTGGAAAGCATGGCTTTTCAAGTTGCCACCGGTAAGGCAGAAATTTCATCAGCGCCTGCGAACCATGTTGAATAAATTTATGACCCGTAACTTACGATGATGCGCATTCTGATTTTTTTGCTGCTCTCCCAGTGGGCTTTTGCTCAAAGGGAGTTTACACTTGTCATGCTCCACAAGAGACAGGATTTACCCGCTATGCCAAAGGAGGAAGTAGACAAGCTCATGCAGGGTCACTTTGCTAACATGGAAAAACTGCATAAGGAAGGGCACCTCGTGGCGGCTGGCCCATTCGAAGGCGGTGGGGGGATTTTTATTTTCAATTCCACTAACCGGGCAGATATTGATCGTTGGTTGGCGGATGATCCCGGAGTGCAGGCCCAGCGCTGGCGGCTGGAAGTGTTGCCGTATAAACCCGTCATCGGCTCGATTTGCGCGGTTAGCGAGCCGTATCAGATGGTGAACTATTCGTTCATTCGTTTCGTACCTCAACTCACGAAGGATAATCAGCGGGATGCGACCCGGCTGTTCCTCGCGCATCAGTATCTTATTTCGGGCCTGAACACGAGCAAGGTGATCATCACGCATGTGCAAATGGGCGAACTGGAAGATCTGGTAATTGCCACTGAAGCGATAAACGCAGATCGTTTTGCTACCGACCCGGCTGTTCAGCAGGGCTTATTGGCTGTGGAAGCCAAAAAGTTATTTATTGCCAAAGGTTCGTTTTGCGAGAGGTAACACTCGTCTGAATTTTCCCTGATTTTTTGGTGAACAAAACCCCGTTTTG
>DAIPHR010000189.1:0-6062 GCA_036771215.1 Cyclobacteriaceae bacterium | reverse complement strand
GCATTTTAATTTCGGAAAGTTAACATCTCCGCTGCCGCCAAAGTTCAACTACTGGCCTTGTTGCTGGTCGTCCCACCAAAAGACGGATTCCTTTTGTTTGTAATAGCGCTCGTAGTTGCTCCGGGTGGTGATGCCAACCGGGCCGTCATAAATGCCACCCACGTTGCCCATATCTTCGACAAACACTTCGATCGTATTCTCACCTTTGTTCAAAACGCCAGCGGGTATCGGATAGGCTCGTTGCTGATTGAACGACTGACTGCGTCCGAAGTCCCGGTTGTCCTTTGTGCGACCAATCAGTTTGCCGTTGATGTAGGTTTTATCAAAATCATCAACCTTACCGACCAGCAGAATAAGGTCCTCTGAGCTGATCAATGCCGGATCGTTGATGACAAATGTTCGCTTATACCAGGCATTGCCATCATATTTGGGAAAGCCCTGCTGTTCCCACGGGGACGGCACCATAACTTTTTTCCATTGATCGGGATATTCGATTTTTTCGATTCCATACGTGCGGTTGAAGTCCCACATACCTTGTAGATCGATGATCAAATGGCTTTTTGGGGCACGGTATATGCCCAGCCGGCCACTCATGATGCCACCCCCGTGGGTTACGTCATACACGCGCACAGCCAACACATTCTCGCCATCCCACCGAATGACATCAGGCGAGAGGTTGTATTTCCGCTCATTGTTAAAAGCCGTTTTGAATTTCGGGGGCATCGAACCAGAAAAACCAATCAGCTTTCCGTTGAGGTAAACCTGATCGCAGTCATCAATGTAGCCCAGCCCCAGATGGTAGCTCTCATCTTTCGAAAGTTTGCGCCCATCGAACTTAATGCGGTACCAGGCAAAGCCATCGTACCCATTAAATCCTTCATCTTCCCATGCTGCGGGCGCGTAAATGGTTTCCCATCCGGAATCGTTGAAATCAGGGTTTGCCCATTCGGCTTCATCGCCAATGTGAAAACTCCATTGCCCGTTAAGACTAATTACCTGGGCAAAAGCGGAAGTATGCAGGGCAAAGAGAAAGAGGAAGGCAAGAAATCGAGTCATGGATTGAGTAAAGGTAAATCTGTTTTGAAGGGCAACAAAAGGTTGTTTGAGTAAGAGCGGGCAGCCTGACCAAAGAACTGCACCGCTCCCCTCAAACGTTAACCCTTATCGGGATGCCACTACGGGGTAGTTAAATGTGCTTTGCTCCAGTTGCGCCTTCCATCGGCCATCGGCACCGGCTGTCAGGGCGTAGGTCACGGAGATTTCCGGGCTACTGATTTCCAGGCGGAGGTTGTTGTTCTTTCCTTGCAGCAAACGGTATTTTTTGGTGAAACCGCCATCGAAGCTTTTCCCGTTGATGCGATCGCGACCGATCACGTCATTTCCGGAGAGAAACTTCACTTCGACTGACCCGGGCGAGTCGTAGCCAAAGATCAATTTGATTTCCTCCGAGCCTGTGGCATAAACTTTTACAGCCGGCTCACTTTGGGCATGAGCACGACCAATGGTGAAAGCGCTTGCGATAGCGACCATTACACCTGCGACAAGAATTTTTGTTTTCATAACGGTTGAGTTTTGTATTGTTGTTTGTTGTTCGATCACAATACAAAAAACGGCCGCAGCCGAGGGTAAGATGTCACCTTGCCGTAAAGGATTGTAACATGATGTAACAAGGTAGTGGCTCCGGAAAACCGGCCTAAATCACCATCTTGTAACCGCTGCCGTGGGCGGTTAAAATCACTTTGGGTTGGTTGGGGTTGCTTTCGATTTTCTGGCGAAGGCGCACGATGAAGTTATCCACCGTGCGTGTAGTAGGCTGCTCGTCATAACCCCATACTTTTTCCAGCAGATCGTATCGGCTCACGACCTGGTTTTTGTGCAGGTGCAGGAAGGCAAGAATTTCGAATTCCTTGTGGGATAGTTTTATCTCTTGCTGGTTTTCAAAGGCAGCAAATGCTGCGAAATCAATCTGCAGGCGACCGATAGAAGTCAGAGCCTGCGGCTTGCTGTCGTGCCACGAGTGTCTGCGCAGATGGGCTTTAACACGGGCCAAAAGTTCACGAACTCCAAAAGGTTTGGTGATGTAGTCATCCGCACCCAGTTCAAGACCCAGTACCTTATCGATTTCCTCGCCCCGGGCAGTGAGCAGTATAATAGGCGTGGACTGGCCGCTGGCCCTTACCTTTTTGCACACATCAAAGCCGGAAAGCCGCGGCAGCATCACGTCCAGCAGGATTAAATCAAACGTACCGGTAACGGCCAGTTGGGCACCGGTTTCGCCATCACCGGCTAACACAATTTCATAACCCTCCAACTCAAGGTTGTCCTTCAGCCCGAGTTGCATGGCCGGCTCGTCTTCAACCACTAGTATGCGTGCCATAATTAAGTCGCCAAGGGTAAATAAATGGTGAATGTCGATCCTTTACCAACATCACTGTAAACGGAAATTTGCCCGTTCTGTTGCTCGAGTAGTTGTTTGACAAGCGACAAACCCAATCCGGTACCGCTGGCTTTAGCAAGATTTCCGGTTGACACGCGATAGAATTTATCGAAGATATGTTTTTGATCGGCTCGGCTGATGCCCACACCAAAATCGCGCACCGCCAGGTAACCCTTTGCTCCGTCTGTTCCTGTCGTGAGTTCAATTCGCCTGTTTTCAGGACTGTATTTTATGGCGTTGTCGATCAGATTTATAATGACCTCGGTCAGTGCTGCCTGGTCAGCCATTACCCAAGCCTCCTCTCGGGCTTGAAATTCGTATGTGAATCCTTTGTTTTTAAGGTGAAAATCGTAGGTGTACAGAATTTCGTGCACTTCTTTTGTCAGATTCAACCGCTCGGGGTGAAGTGTTTTCTTTCCTGCCTCTGTTTGGCTGAAGTTGAGGATTTTGTTGACGATTGCGGTAAGCCGCTGTGTTTCTTTATGAAGGATCGAGTAGTACTCGTTTTTCTTTTCCTCTGTGGGCACACGTCCCATTTCCAGTGTTTCAGCAAACATGCTGATGAGGGCCAGCGGAGTGCGAATTTCGTGCGACACGTTGGAGACAAATTCAGCTTTGTTTTGCGCCAGTTGTACTTCCTGCCGCACACTGCGAAACGCGAGGAAAACAGCAACCAAAAGCACTACGGCCATGCCGAGCAAGAGTATCAAATTGGTCTTCGTGCGTTCCCTTACAATTTTGCTGAGAGACGTGCCCAGAGGCCCGATGCCGATAGAATAGTCGGGTATCAGCCAAAGGTCTTTCTGAAGAATGACAGACGAAGTAGAGTCGCGAAGTTGGGTGGAGTAGATTTGCTGCTTGTCCGACTTGCGCGTCACCGCGAGTAAAAATTGATTCTCGGAAATCTGCTGGAGCCTCGGGCCCATCAAATCCTCAACAAAAGCTTCAGGATCAAGAATGAACCCGGTAATGGACTGCCCTGTCTCGTCTTCCGTGACGAACATCAGGCCAAGGTATGCTGTGCGTAAGGAATCGGAGAGAGGCAACACCGCAGTTTTTTGGAACCCGCTTTTTTTGTACTTGACTAACTGCGCGATTTCTTCTTGTTGGGCAGCCACCCGGGCCGCAAACTCTGGTTCGTGGCTGAGAAAGAAAGCGGTGTCAAGGTAGATGAATTTCGAACGGCCGGATTCGGACTGCAGCGGATAGGAGAAAATCAATTTTAAGGGAGTGTTAACCATCATGAGTTCACGCCCGCCCGCTTGTAGATTTTCCGACATCAGCAGGTTTTCGGTTCGGGCTACCCAGTTGCCGATCAGGTCATCTGAATATTGGTTGATGGAAAAAAGGATGGCCTCGAGTTGTTTCTGATAGATGGACTCAATCATTTTTTCATCGCGCGAAAGCGAAGAAATCTCATAGGCTGAAAAAAACAGCACAGGAATCAGGAATACAGCCGTTAAGATGAGGGCAATACGCCTGATGGCATTCATCGGGGTTATTTTTGGCAAGACTACTACAAAAAAGCGGAAGCCCGGCCGGGAAATTGCATCAAATTGTCACCGCTTGTTTGGGTTCACTCGGACCGCAAGCTTTTAACAGGGTTTGCCCGGGCGGCCCGGAAGGACTCAAAACTCACCGTGATCAACGCAATCAGCAAGCTGATCATATTATCTAGGGTGCTCAGTTTGTTTTATTCAGTCTTCAGGCTTTTTGTCGGATTCATCAAAGCCGCTTTCATGGCTTGCGTGCCCACAATCATCAGCGTAAGCAACAGGGCAAAAATGCCCACCGCCACAGGAACCCAGAATTCAAAGTTGACCCGGTATTCGTACCGCATCAAAAATTGATCAACTCCCCACCAGGCCAGGGCGGAAGCGATAACGAATGCCACCAAAACCAAACGCGTAAAATCGCGGGCGATGAGAAAGATCAACCCGGCTACCGAAGCTCCAAGCACTTTCCGGATTCCCAATTCTTTGGTGCGCTGCTCAGCCGTAAAGGCCGCCAACCCCAATAAACCCAGCGCGGTAATCGCAATCGCGAGGCCGGCAAAGATGCCTGCTACGCGACTGATCAGGTTGATGTTGGTAAACTTTTGGTTGAAGAGTTCATCGGTGAAGCGATACTCAAACGGATAGCTGGGGTTATGTTTTTTGAATACTGATTCTACCTGCGCGAGTGAGCCCGGCAGGTCGTTGGTCGGGTTAAGCCGAATGGTGATAGTGCTCGTCCAGCCGGGAATGAAAAACATCGAGAGCGGTTGAACAACGCTGGTAGCCTCGGCCATCACCATGTCCTGCATCACACCGATGATTTCGTACTGAGTGCCATCCCATTCCAGTTTTTGTCCGATCGGGTCTTCAAAGCCGATCATTTTCCAGGCCGCCTGGTTAATCACTACCGCGGAGGAGTCGCTGGGGAAGTCAGGCGAAAAGTCGCGACCCCGTATCATCTTAACGCCCATAGTTTTGGTATAGTCGTATTCCGTAGCAATGGTGCTGAAGGCCACGCGCGAGTCGGTGGGCATGTCTTGCCACTTTACTTCGTTGTTAGAAAAAATGGCCGTTACGGGGCTGTTGCTCTTACAGACGGAAGACACGGCCCCCGTACGCACCAGTTCTTCGCGAATGGTTTGGAAGTTGGTTTCCAGCTCTCCGTTGGTCCAGATCTGGATGAGGTTCTCACGGTCGTAGCCCATGTCGCGATTTTTCACATGCATGATTTGCTGATAGACTACAATCGTTCCGATAATCAGAAAGATGGAACATGCGAACTGCATGAGGACCAATACTTTTCGGGGCGTGCTGCCACCTCTGGCTGCATCAATCTTTCCTTTCAGCACTTTTACCGGCTCAAAGCTGGAGAGATACAATGCAGGGTAACTTCCCGTTAACAAACCCACGACCAGGATCAGTGCAATGGCCAATGACCACGTTACCGGGTTGGTGTAATCGATGGATACGTTTTTGTCAACGAGTGCATTATAGGCAGGTAAAGCGAGTTCTACGAGTGCGATGGCCAGGGCAAAGGCAAGAAATGTAATCGCCAGCGATTCGCCCATGAATTGTGCAATCAACTCGCGCCTGCGTGAGCCAATGCTCTTGCGAATGCCCACTTCTTTAGCGCGGCTTTCGCTACGGGCAGTGGCCAGATTCATGAAGTTGATGCAGGCAATGACGAGCACAAATACGGCAATGGCTGTAAACAAACGCACATAGTCAATGCGGCCACCCGTATTCACGCCTTCTTCAAAGTTGGCGTGCAAGCGCCATTTGCTCATGGGGTGAAGAAACAATTTGGCAGTGGGCGATTTTGGGTTGTTATCTTTAATGACATCGCGAATAGCCGTGTTGGTTTCTGCTTCCGTGGCGCCTTCGCGGAGTTGTACAAACATTTGGAATGTGTTGTTATCCCAACTTATTCTCGCTCTGCTCACCCATGGATTAGTAGCTTCATAAAATGCAAAAGGCAGCAGATAGTCAAACTGAAATTGCGACTGTTTCGGAAAATCCGCTATTACTCCCGTTACTTTCTGGTCGCGATGATTATCGATGCGAATCACTTGCCCCAGCGGATCAACATCTCCAAATAGTGATTTTGCTGTTGATTCGGTGATCACGAT
>DAIPHR010000188.1:0-6067 GCA_036771215.1 Cyclobacteriaceae bacterium | reverse complement strand
TGATGATTCAAGGGGTACCTTGACCTTCAGTTATCCAGGGAAATTCGAATATGGTTTTAAAGACTGCCTTCTTGGTTATGAGATGGAGGACGGAAAGAGGTTTGACTACATCATACTTGTTGGTGACGGAAAATCCTACTACAACGAACTTCTAAGGCGTGAACGTAAATGAGGTTTGCTTATGCGAATTTATTATTTCTTTCAAAGTTGCACCTTTTGTATTTTGTTAACTCTTGCGAGTTGTAATGAGAAAAGTCCCCGGCCCTTACCTGAAGTTGAAACCCTACCGATTTCATCGATTACCGCAGTGAGTCTAGCAACTGGCGGAAACGTTCTAAATGATGGTGGATTTTCCGTTATTCAGAGGGGAGTCTGTTGGTCGGCTTCTCCAAACCCAACTTTGAACGACACTCGTACCAGCGATGGAGCTGGAGGGGGGCCTTTCAATAGCTCTGTCACTGGGCTTCAACCCGGGCAAACTTATTACATTCGATCTTACGCAACGAATCAAAATGGAACATCGTATGGGATTACTCTAACTGCCACAACTTTAAGTGGATCGATCATGCTCTCAACACGCCCGATAACTGAGATTAGTTATCTGAGCGCTCAGTCTGGCGGAAACATTCAGGATTCACAGGGGCTACCTGTAACTGAACGAGGTGTTTGCTGGAGTGTTACTCCAAATCCAACTATTGATAACAACAAGGTTGTTAATGGTTCAGGCACAGGTCAATTTATAAGCGAATTGACGAATCTAACTTTTAATACAACTTACTACGTAAGGGCTTACGCCAAAAACTCTATTGGAACGTTTTATGGACAGGAATTAACCTTTAAGACTTTATTCCCTCCATCGGATGCAGATGACAATTACTACAATGAAGTAAAAATCGGAAATCAAACGTGGCTCAGGGAAAATTTAAAAACAACTCGCTTTCAAAATGGAGATTTGATTGCGGCAGATAAATTATCAAACTACGAAAACAACGTATCGTTTAATGAACCCTATGGAAAGCTTTATCACTTTGATGTAACTCAAGACGCGAGAAAAGTTTGTCCGACCGGATTCCATGTGCCCACTCGTACGGAATGGAATCAGCTGGTTGAAAACCTTGGCGGTGCGAACATAGCTGGCGGGAAGCTAAAATCTGTTGGACTTGAGCATTGGGCGCCTCCAAATACCGGTGCAGACAATTCAAGTGGATTTACAGCGCTGCCCGCTGGTAGGCGAGCGGATGATGGTTCATTTGCTGCGCTCTCCTTTAATGCCGTTTTTTGGAGTTCTTCGAGTTTTGATGGTTCTACGGCATTTTATTTCAGTCTGTTCAATAGCAACTCAAACGTTTTTTCTACTGGTGTGAGTAAAAGCTATCAGATGTCGATTAGGTGCATTAAGGACTGAATCGTGGGTTTATCCACTAAAAGGCTAATCTCAATAATTGAGACGACACCATAATCATGGTGTATAAATGATAAGATCTCGATGAATATTCATTCAGTTATCCGCCTCATGATCGCGTACCACCTGACTGCGTTGCTTCCAAAGCTTTAGCTCCTCTTCCCGCTGGCGTATCTCCTCCTCCGTTGGGTTGTAGATCAGCAAGGCATTCAAATCCGGCTGTCCACCATCAATCCAGGCGGAGTACCACAAATCGGCTGTTGTTTTGATACTACCCCGCATTTGACGCTCCACCATACCCCGCAATGCCCGGTGATACTCGCGCGAGTAGTGGAGCGAGTACACCTTCACCGTCTGCTTGCCGCGTGTTTCAAAACTAAATCGCGAGGTGGGGTGACGCTCGCTAAGTTGCTTTTCGAGGCGAAGCACAGAATCAACGAGCGCATGACTGTGGGCTACCACGCGCCAGATGCGCCCCTGAACCTGTGGTTCATAGGCGGCCGCCCCAACAAAAAAGTCATATTCTTCGGCAAACAGCTCCGGCAGGCGCGACTCCCAAAAGGCATGGATGCCTTCCTGCCCCGAAAACTGTCCGTTATAGTTTCGGGTGGTGTGCAGCGGCACGTGTGCGTCTGCTACATAGTGACCCAATTCGGCCGAGAGCCGCAGTATTTTGGCCGGATCGCGCACCAAAAAAGCATCGCGCAATTGAAGGTACATCCGGTACACATGCCAGGGCAGGATTCCGTGTGTCTGAAGGGTATCTTCCGATATTCGTTCGACCGCCTGATTCCAATAGCGGGGTAATGTCCAGGCCGCACTGTCACCATACGCATCCAGGTCGATGTAGTGACGCGGTGCTTCTCCCACCACGGCATAACGTCTGCGATCGGGGTTTACGCTAGCCTCGGCCAGGTATTGAATATTTTTCTTGTAGAACCGCACCATCGGGGTTGGCAGGGTAAAAACAGCCAGTCGATTGATCCTGGGATGGGCAAAAAAGCCCCAGCCGACCGAGAAGGCCAAAACCGCCAAAAAGCCCAAAATACCGATCATTCGGTGAGTATTCATCTCCCGAAGATATCCTGACCGGGTCAATGTCCCGGCTTGTTCATTCCAAATCTTGCGTGTACCTTTGCGCTCCTTTTAAAGAAGACTATGGCAAACCATAAATCAGCCGAAAAAAGAATACGGGCAAACGAGGCCAAGCGTGAGCGCAACCGCTACCAGCACAAGACCACGCGCACGGCCGTGAAGAAACTATTGACAACCACCAAAAAAGACGAAGCCCAGGCTTTGCTCAAGGACGTAACGGCCATGCTGGACAAGCTGGCAAAGAAGAACATCATCCATTGGAAAAAGGCTGCGAACCAGAAATCGCGCCTGACCAAGACCGTTAACAAACTGAAGTAAGTTCAATCTTATTTTTTTCCCTTCTCCGCCCACACGGGAATCCGGAGAAGGGTTTTTTATTACCATTCTTCTCACGTGGTTATGATTTTGGATTGAGGCCGAACGGAACGGCCCGAAAAATCATCGGGGTAGGTGGAGAGATTTCCCCGGCCATTTCCTACCTTCACCCTTATGCGCGCGCTTGTAGTAATTGTAGCAATTGCGGCCAGTTCACCCCTTTTGGCGCAGCCGGCAGGCCGCGAGCCGGTGGGATTCGCCCACATCAAAATCTCCGATTCATTCTGGGCCCCGCGGCTGAAGGCCCATGCGACTGCCACACTACCCATCTGTATTGAGCAAACAGAAATAAAGACCGGTCGTATCCGGAATTTCGAAAAAGCCGCGGCCGGCCAGGGTACACACGAAGGCATCTACTATGATGACAGCGATGTTTACAAAGTGCTGGAGGGCATGGCGTATTCGCTGGTGAATAACCCCAATCCTGAACTGGAAAAAAAATGCGGTGAATGGATTGATAAAATTGCGGCTGCCCAACAGCCCGATGGCTATCTGAATACGTATTACACGCTCACCGGGATTGATCAGCGCTGGACTGACATGGAAAAGCATGAAGAATACTGTGCCGGACATTTGATTGAGGCAGCCGTGGCCTATTTTCATGCAACAGGCAAGCGAAAGTTGCTCGATGTGGCCATCAAGCTGGCCGATCACATGGACCGCGAATTTGGCCCGGGAAAGAAACACTGGGTAGTGGGGCATCAGGAGCCGGAACTGGCCTTAGTCAAGCTCTACCGGGTGACCGGCAACACGCGATATGTCGATCTGGCTTATTGGATGTTGGAGGAACGCGGCCGCGGCCGCATAAGGACCGACCCGAAGTTTGGAGACGCCTATTGCCATGATGACGTGCCCGTGCGTGGCCTGTCCGACATCACCGGCCATGCCGTGCGCGCCATGTACCTCTATACCGGCATGGCTGATGTTAACACCTTCAAGCCTGAGGCTAACTACCTTCCCGCCCTCACGCGCGTGTGGGATGATGTGGTGAACCGCAACATGTACATCACCGGTGGCATTGGTTCGTCCAGGAGCAACGAGGGATTCACCGTGGACTATGATTTGCCGAATGAAACTGCGTACTGCGAAACCTGTGCTTCCATCGGCATGGTGTTCTGGAATCACCGGATGTTCCTGCTCACCGGAGAAAGCCAGTACATGAATGTGCTGGAGCGATCGCTTTACAACGCTGCGCTTGATGGCGTGTCGCTTTCGGGTGACCGGTTTTTTTATGTTAACCCCCTGGCATCCGAGGGTAACCATCACCGTGAAGAATGGTATGGCACCGCGTGCTGCCCCAGCAATATTTCTCGCCTGTTACCTTCGTTGGGTGACTACCTCTACGCTGTGGAGGGTAACCGGGTTTGGGTAAATCTTTACGTTGCCAGCAAGGGCCGCTTCACCGTTCAGCGAGAGGAACTGTTGATTGAACAGCAAACCAACTACCCCTGGTCGGGCGATATTCAAATCACGTTAAAAAAGGTTGCGCCAAAGCCAATGGAACTGCAGATGCGAATTCCGGAATGGAATAAGCAATTTAGGGTGATGATAAACGGAGACAAAGTCAAAGCAACACGCAACCGCTTTGGATACGTCTCTATTCTACGAGAGTGGAAACCGGGGGACCGGGTTGAGTTGAAGCTGGACATGCCGATCGAGGTCGTGTCGGCTGACCCGCGCGTGAAGGCAAATGAGGGCAAGTGCGCCATTCAACGCGGACCACTGGTTTACTGTCTGGAAGAGGCTGACAACCCCGGTGTGGACTTTTCATCCGTTCAGTTTTCAGCACGCACCGTGTTCGAGGCCATCCCTAACTCCGGTGTGCTGAACAACGTAACCTTGATCCGGGCAAAAAATCTGCCCACCCCTGTTACGTTGATACCCTATTACGCGTGGGATAACCGTACGGCCGGCAAAATGAAAGTGTGGATTGATTACCGCTAAGTATGGAAATCAACGAATCACGTAAGCTCAACATCAAGAACTGGTCGCCTGAAGACCGGCCCCGGGAGAAACTTGTGATGAAGGGAACGGGTGCATTATCGGATGCTGAGCTAATTGCCATTCTCATTGGCACGGGCACCACCAAAATAACAGCCGTAGAGCTCGCGCGCCAAATGTTACAACATGTTAACAACGATCTCCATTCCCTGGCTCGTCTTACCGTGAAAGACCTGATGAAGATCAAAGGCATTGGTGAAGCCAAAGCCATTACTATTGTGGCGGCACTGGAACTGGGGCGAAGACGAAAAGAACTCGAGCCCGAAGCGAAACCCAAAATCGCGAGTTCAAAAGATGCGTTCGAATTGCTGCGGGGCGATTTGATGGATTTGCCAAAAGAAGAATTCTGGGTGTTGCTGCTCAATCGGGCCAATCGCGTAATCGCCAAACGAAGAATCAGCGAAGGTGGCGTGAGTGGTACAGTGGCTGACCCCAAAATCATTTTTAAGCTGGCTCTGGTAGAGTTGGCCAGTGGCGTTATTGTGGCTCACAACCACCCGTCCGGTAATCTTTCGGCCAGTCAGCAGGATATTGACCTAACGCGGAAATTGAAAGAAGGAGGCAAGATGCTGGAGATTCAGTTGCTCGACCATATCATTGTGGCCGGCACGCGATACTATAGTTTTGCAGATAACGGACAGGTTTGAATGAAGACAATTAATTACGGAAGATTCGGAATTCTTTTTGTTGGAGGTGTGCTTGCGGTCATTCTGCTGCTCACCCTTCGGCAGGGCAACCCTCAGGACGAGGGCTATGGACAGGAGCTAATCAATGAGCGAATCGAAAAAGACAAATTCATGCGCGACAATTCGCAATCCCCGTTCAAAATCCATGGAATGGCCTACTCCGGCTTAACGTACTACCAGCCTGATGTAAATTACCGTGTACTGGCCCAGTTGGAACCCATCCGGGAAAAGAAAGTGCGTGTGTTGCCCACCAGCGATGGTAAAGAGAACCGATATCTTGAATATGCGTGGGCGGAGTTCATTCTGAAGGAAAAGAAACTGAAACTTTTGATTCTGGAGTCGATGGAGATGGGGCCGCAACGCGGCATGTTGTTTTGCGCTTTTGCGGATTCGACCAGTGGTGGCGAAACCTACGGGGCGGGGCGTTACCTGGATGTGAAGAAAGTCAAAGGCGCCACTACCCTCGAATTGGATTTTAACAAGGCGTATAACCCCTACTGTGCCTACG
>DAIPHR010000187.1:0-6133 GCA_036771215.1 Cyclobacteriaceae bacterium | reverse complement strand
GCACTTTTCACCGGGCTCTTATAGGTTACGTGCACGAGGTTCGATTGGTCGTCATGAATTTCCATAATCACATCGTTGAGCACTTCCAATGTCTTCATCTTTCGGATGTTTTCGATTTCCAGGTAGCACACAAAGGCGAGGTCTTCCGTTTCGATTCCCAGTAGGGTATACGTCACAGGCTTGCCGTCAACTTTTAGGCGGAAGTGCTGTGTCAGATATTGGCCCACAAGCTGCTCTGTGGTAATGCCGGCCGGAGGTTTGGTGATATCCAGCTCCTCTTGCTTCCCCTGGGCCCGGATCGCCAGTTCCAAATCATCAATAAAAATGCGGGATGTTATCTGCAACGCCCGGTCCTTCTCACTGTAATTGATTTCCGAAACGGAAATGTGAATCGGATGCATCCACAGTACACAGGCGTAAACAACAGACAACATGGTGCGAAATTAGAAATAACCGGGCCGTTTTCAGTACGCCACTAACATAAAAGGGCAATGGCAGATGCGATTTATCTGTTATACTTGCCATTTGGTATACAAGAGCATGTTTGGACTTTACTTTGGTCTCGGCCGTGAGCACATCCTGGATATTCAGGGGTACGACCATATCTTGTTTGTGGTGGCGTTGTGCGCAGTTTACCTGCTTCGCGAATGGAAGCAAATTCTCATTCTGGTTACGGCCTTTACGGTCGGGCACTCCATTACGCTGGCGCTGGCCACGCTGCAATGGGTTGATGTTGATTCGGGCTGGGTTGAGTTTTTGATTCCCGTCACCATTTTTACCACAGCTGTTTTTAACATTTTTCGCGTTGACCGGTCGACCAGTGCCGGCCATCGGGGCCTTCAACTCAATTACGCCTTTGCTCTTTTTTTTGGATTGATCCACGGCCTGGGTTTTTCTAATTTTTTGAGAAGTCTGCTCGGCCAGGAACAAAGCCTGTTTACTCCACTTCTTGCGTTTAACCTCGGGCTGGAGTTGGGGCAACTTCTCATCGTCATAATTTTTTTGGCATTGAGCTTTTTGGCAGTGGATGTGCTGGGGGCAAATCGCAGGGATTGGAAGTTGGTAATTTCCTCTGCTATTGCCGGCATCGCGCTGGTCTTGATTCAACAACGAATTCCATTTTAAAATCAACTAATCTCTTAATATGAAATACCTCGTTTCATTTTTTATGCTGGTGGCTTCGGTGGCCCAGGCCCAGCAGCCCACGTGGAAGGGCAAATTTGAGCAGCTCGATCAACTGTTGCCCACGCCAAACGAATACCGCACCGGCAGCGGGTCGCCCGGGCCCAAATACTGGCAACAACGGGCCGACTATGTGATCAATGCCGAATTGAATGATGAAAATCAAAGCATCACCGGTAGCGAAACGATCACGTACTACAACAACTCACCGGATGTGTTAAAGTACCTGTGGGTGCAATTGGATCAAAATATCAACACGAAAAACAGCATCAGCCAGCTCACGGATCAAAACACGGTGATCGATTCGGTTACCACGCTGGATTTGGGTTCAAGTCTGCGCTTACATGAATTTGATGGCGGCTATAAGATTAAGTCAGTGGCCGATGCTGCCGGCAAGGCATTGCCGTACGTGATCAACGAAACCATGATGCGCGTTGATCTGCCCCAGCCGCTGAAACCCGGCCAACAATTGGTGTTCTCCATCGGCTGGTCGTTTAACATCAACAACCGCATGCACGACATGACGCCCAACGATGGCCGCAGCGGTATGGAGTATTTTCCGGAAGACGGCAACTACCTCTACATTATCGCACAATGGTTTCCCCGCCTGTGTGTGTATGACGATGTCGTAGGTTGGCAGAACAAGCAATTTTTGGGGCAAGGCGAGTTTACCCTGGAGTTTGGCAACTACACTGTAAACCTCACCGTGCCGGCCGACCACATTGTGGCAGCAACGGGCATGGTGCAGAACCCCAAGGATGTGTTGACAGCTGAGCAACAGCAGCGCTTTGAACAGGCCAAAACTTCCTTTGACAAGCCGGTGATGATTGTAACGCAGGCCGAGGCGGTGGTCAAGGAAAAGACCAAAGCAACAGCGAAAAAGACCTGGAAGTTTTATGCCGAAAATGTGCGTGACTTTGCCTTTGCCTCTTCCCGCAAATTCATTTGGGATGCACAAGCGGTAAAAGTTGGCGAGGGCAAAACGCCTTTGGCCATGAGCTACTATCCGAAAGAAGGCAACCCCTTGTGGGAAAAGGAGTCAACCAAGGCCATCCGGGCATGTTTGCTCACGTATTCGAAATTTTCAATTGAATACCCGTACCCTCAGGCGACTTCGGTACACTCGGCCTCACTGGGTATGGAATACCCGATGATTTGTTTCAATGGCGCGCGTCCAAACAAAGACGGCACCTACAGCGATCGCACCAAGTGGGGACTGGTGGGCGTTGTTATTCACGAAGTGGGCCACAACTTCTATCCCATGATCATCAGTAACGATGAGCGCCAGTGGACCTGGATGGATGAAGGCGTGAATACGTTCGTGCAGTACCTGACGCAGGTCGAGCATTATCCGGACATGCCGCAGCGCAGAGGCCCCGCAGCGCAGATAGTACCCTACATGAAAAGTCCGCAGGAGTTTCAGCGCCCGTTGATGGTAAACTCCGAGACGGTAGTGCGCAGGAACTTCGGGGCCGAGCAGTATGCCAAGTGCGCAACTGCACTCAACATTCTGCGCGAAACGGTAATGGGCCCTGAGTTGTTTGACAAAGCGTTTAAAGAGTATGCGCAGCGCTGGGCGTTCAAACACCCCAAGCCCGCTGATTTCTTCCGCACGATGGAAGACGCCAGTGCCGTGGATCTGGACTGGTTCTGGCGTGGCTGGTTCTACACCACCGATTACACCGATCAATCGCTGGATAATGTAAAGTGGTATCGGATACGCAAACCGGCCACTGATGTTGAAAATCGCAACAAGAATGTGAAGGGAGCCGAGGCCATGGGTGGCGGGGCAGGAGCCGACAAGCCGGCAGACTTCAGCAAAGGCCCTGAAATGTTCACCGTGTTGCCCACCGATGATCGGTTCTATGGCGATTTTCGTGCCCGGATTGATGACAAGGCTATGATCAGCAAACTGGAGAACAAAAACTTTTATGAAGTGACGCTAAGCAACAAAGGGGGTCTCATCATGCCGGTGGTTATCGAGTGGACATATAAAGACGGCAGCAAGGAGATCGAGCGCATACCAGCCGAAATCTGGCGCACCAACGAAACGAAAGTGACCAAGGTATTTGTCAAAGACAAGGAAGTCGTAAGCGTTGTGCTGGATCCGAAAAAAGAGACAGCCGATATCAGCGAAGAAGATAACGTATTTCCGCGCGTGGCTAAGCCAAGCAAGTTTGATGAGTTGAAAAAGAAAAACTGACCGATCACGTAAATGAAAAAGATAATCGTATTCGTGCTGGTAGCGCTTTCCGGAAACGGCCTAGCCCAGGAAAAAAACTGGCAGGGAAAATTTGAGCAGCTGGATCAATTGCTGCCCACGCCCAACAGCTACCGCAGTGCGTCCGGAGCACCGGGCCCCGCCTACTGGCAGCAGCGTGCCGACTATGACATCAGCGTTGAGCTTAATGATGAAAATCAATCGCTGCGTGGTTCCGAGACTATAACCTACTACAATAATGCGCCTGAGCCACTCACTTATCTGTGGCTGCAATTGGATCAGAACATTCTGGCCGATGGCAGTATGTCAAGGAAGACTTCCGGAGGAGCGATTCGGGATTCCATTCCGGCTAAATTTCTGGCTACTACCGCCAGCGCCTATGAATTCAAAGGGGGTTACCAGATTTCCTCTGTGCGCGATGCCAGTGATAAGCCGCTCAACCACGTCATCAACTTCACCATGATGCGCGTGGATCTTCCGCAGCCGCTCAAGCCTGGTGAAAAATTCACGTTCAAGGTAGATTGGAGCTACAACATCAACGACATGATGAAGATCGGTGGGCGCTCCGGTTGTGAATTTTTCCCGGACGATGGTAACTACATCTATTTTATTGCGCAGTGGTTTCCGCGCATGTGCGTATTTGATGATATCGAAGGCTGGCAGAACAAACAGTACCTCGGGGCCGGTGAGTTTGCCCTTACGTTTGGTGATTACAAAGTCCGCATCACGGTGCCCAGCGATCACATTGTAGGAGCTACCGGCTGGCTGCAAAACCCGAAAGACGTTTTGGCAAAAGAACAACTTGAACGCTTTGAACTGGCGCGTAAAACTTTTGACAAACAGGTATGGATCGTGACGGAAGAAGAAGCGAAAAAGCGGGAGAAAGAGCGCAGCAAGAAAAAGAGCACCTGGGTGTTTCATGCCGAAAATGTGCGCGACTTTGCGTTTGCGTCTTCCCGAAAATTTATCTGGGATGCTATGGCGGTGAAAAATGCCGACAAAGCCCCGCTGGCTCAATCCCTTTACCCGAAAGAGGGCAATCCCCTGTGGGGCAAGGAATCGACCCTGGCAATTAAGAACACGTTGGATATTTACACCGAGCGCACCATTCCTTACCCTTATCCCACGGCTTACTCCATCAACTGGGTAGGCGGAGGCATGGAGTACCCCATGGTTTCCTTTAACGGTGGCCGGCCAGCCAAAGACGGAACGATCAGTGACCGGGTGCTGGTGCGCTGTGTGTACATCATCGTCCACGAAGTTGGTCACAATTACTTCCCCATGATCATCAACAGTGATGAGCGCCAGTGGACGTGGATGGACGAGGGCCTGAATTCGTTCCTGGAAAAGGAAACGATGCGCATCCGGTATCCGAATCTGAACTACAGCAGCAATACACCCAAGGATATTGTCAGCTTCATGAAGGGCGACAAAGCGATGATGCGCCCTATAATGGCTACGGCTGATAACCAGGGCCAGTACGGGGGCAGCAACGGCTACACCAAAACCGCGGCAGCGCTCACGCTGTTGCGCGAAACCGTGATGGGACCCGAATTATTCGACAAAGCATTTCAGGAGTTTTCCGTTCGGTGGGCGTTCAAACATCCCAAGCCGGCTGACTTTTTCCGGACGATGGAAGATGCCAGCGCGGTAGATCTGGATTGGTTTTGGCGCGGTTGGTTTTATTCCACCGATCATGTCGATATCACACTGGACGAAGTGAAGTGGTACAAAGTCAAAAAATCGCAGCCTGATCTCGAGAAACGGAACGTGAAGGTTGCGGGTGGCGATGTTTCAGCAGGTAAAGGCAAACCGGGCGAGAAGGTGACCGACTTCAGCAAGGGTCCGCAGGATTTTACGGTGCTCAATACCAAGGAGGAGGACTACGGCCAATTCCGTGCCCGCATTGACGACAATGCCATGCGCACCAAACTTGAGGAGAAGAACTTCTACGAGGTAACGTTGAAGAATACCGGGGGCCTGGTGTCACCGGTCATCATCGAGTGGACATACAAAGACGGATCAAAGGAGACCGAGAAAATTCCGGCTGAAATCTGGCGTCTCAATGAAAAGGAGGTGAAGAAGGTGTTTGTGAAAGAGAAAGAAGTCGTGAACGTGGTCATCGATCCCAAACAAGAGACTGCGGATGTCAACATCACCGATAACGTCTTCCCGAAGCGAGCTGCAGAAAGCAAGTTTGATCAGTTGAAGAAGAATTGAACATTCCCACAAATTGGAGAGGGCGGAAATGAGGCCATTTACAAAGTAAATTCCCAAAATGGGATAAGTTATCCACATCGAATTGTTTACAAATATGTGTATAATTGTGCCGAAATCCGCACAACCTTTGCCATGTTATATTCTCATTCTGTTGGTGACAGTAATCTTTTACTCTTTACTCTGTTTTTGAATAAATTAATAAACGGAGATACGAAGTATAAGGACACAGTCGATGGTATTTTGTCGGACGCGCACCAAATCGTGCTTGGAAATAAGAGCTATTATCAAGTCGATAAGAGTTACGTGCCAATTATTTTACATCTGTTAAAAGTTTCGGACAAAAATTACCTTGCAAAGATTGATCCTACTCACATCGACATAAACCAATACAAACGGGTTTTAAATTATTTGAAATCGTGATGTCGTAATAAATGAGCTTGTTGGGACTTCATTTTGCCCAATTATCCAAAATCTGGGATAAGTCAAAAAACAATCAATACTCAGATAAGC
>DAIPHR010000186.1:0-6322 GCA_036771215.1 Cyclobacteriaceae bacterium | reverse complement strand
GTAAAGTGTAGATCCTTTTTGTTGTCAGCTTTCACGCCTCCTTCGCGAATGAGGTGTTTCGGTGTGACCGGGGCGGGGCATAACTTGGTTAAGAACTTGCCATCGGTAGGCTGAAAGAAAAACTCCACGCCAAAAAAACCCGGTGTTCCAAACGTGGCACAGGCTGGGTCGAATCGCTCCAAATATCTTCGTAGCGAGCACTCGCGGTCATCAATACAAAATAGCCCTTGAAAACTTGGTGTGCCGCGGGAAGGGTGTTCTGGCCTTGGTGAAGAGATACCGGCCAACACCTGATCATAGTAGCTCCACTCAAAAGCTTCTTGCCAAAGTTCCAGCACCGCGTGCAACTCGGTTTGTTCCACCTTTTTGAAAAGAGGCTCCGGTTTTTCGGATAAACGACTGGCCAGGGGTTGCCATTGATTATCGAGCCGGTAGTCAAGGCTGTCAATTTCCAGCAATAACTCAAGCATGATCAGATCGTGTAGGGTTATTTGCCGGGTATCGAGCAACGTTTGCGGAGAGCCTTCAACCGTAGCCACCATACCGGACCAGCCCTGATGCGCAAATTGCTGGTCAAAAAGATAAGTCTCGTACAATGTCTCATCACCCACGACAACAGCAAGCAGATCTTCCATTTTCAACGAACCATCGGCCAGTAATTTCTTGGCCCGGGCAGTTCGAAAGAAGCTCGTGAAGCTCCGCTGCTCCATTTCCCGGATGGAGTCCAGAAAGCCTTTATGCCAAACGGGGAAATTCCAGATGGCGATACCTTGGTCCAGGTAGCTGCAGAGAATGCGAAAAAGTGTAGGGTGAACGAGCGAGTCGAGATCGATTTGGTATATTTTTTTCCAATGGGCGCGAAGTGAACCTATTCGGGGCAACGGTCCTTTTTCATAGTGTTTGGTAACAAGACGCTCCTTCCACTCCTGTATCGCCTGCTGGCCGTAGCGCTGGGCGATGCGGTGCTCCAGCACATCCTCCCGAATCTGGCCACGCCTGAACAGGCCGCGGTATTCCGAAAGTTTCAGCGAAACCTTATATCCAAGAATCTCCGAAGCATGCCGGGTCCCCTCAAAAAATTTCAGCTCCTGGAACGCATGAAGGGTGTTGTGGTGAATGAAATCTTTAAGCGGGGCCTGTGCAGGCAGGTAGTGTTTTATCTTTTCTAAGGTTGGCTTCTCATGAAAGCCGGAATCGAAATCAGGATTCATAAATTGAAATGTTAAATTTTGAAGACTCGAATGCCGGGCACCAAATGGCCCGTTGAGTTTCAAAATCAAATGCGCAGAACCCGATGGTTCAGATGGTGCGCAACAACGCGCAACCCTGCAAGGAAAGAATCTTGAGCATACTTCGCATTGTACAGCCTACTGAGGTTATCTGATTCATGAACCAGAACATCCAGGCCACTGTGTTCTTTCGACTTGCCTTCGGAATTTTCTTCAATTTCATCGGCCAGCAGCCAAACATGAGATTGCTTGAAGTCATGGTCACATGCCCGGATGGTTGATTGAGTAGCATCCTGGGCCAGTGTATTTTCCAATACATAGCCAACCTCAAGAGTAAGGCAAACAACTAGTAGCAAAGATGCCAGCGATCGAATCAAAACCGAACAAGTCACAAGGCAAGGTAACGCAATGTTGTGAACTTTCGTTTTAATCAGTTGGGTTTTTTCTCGGAAATAGATCATGTTTGCTTTCGCATTTCTTTTCGATGAAGCGCAGCAGTAATACTTTTATCTTTCGTAGTATAGCTTACACATTAGCGGCTGCGTGGCTTGTCCCGTTGCTGCTCCTCTGTTTTGGTGAGGCGATGCCGCAGCACGACCAGCCGGGTAGTCGGCTGGAGAGGTCACAACTTCATGGAGCCGTACAAAGTGTTGTTGAGCCCGATGAAGAGGAGCGCGTGCATAAAGAATCGTCCGATGCGCCAACGCTGTATTGCCTTACGGTTGTTGATTTCGGTTTTGCCGTGGGGGCGAGTCGTGTCAAAGCAGGGCTTCTGAATGCTCGGGCTGATTTACACCCGCCATTGTTCCGGCTTCACTGTTCGTTGATCATTTGAACAAGTTGTTTCGGGTTGTTCACCGACCCCGTTGAGGGCGTTTCGCGCCCAATTCATGTTCAATTTTCAGATCAACTAAACGTATTCTATGGTTTCTCAACAAATCCCATCAGATGGGCTCATCGGACTTAAGCAGAATTGGCGTGCCGATGCAGTCTCCGGTTTTCTCGTTTTCTTATTAGCCTTACCGCTCAGCCTGGGTATCGCCAAAGCCAGTGAGTTCCCGCCCGCCATGGGTGTGCTCACCGCGATGGTCGGAGGTATGGTGGTAAGCTGGTTTGCCGGTTCGCGACTTACCATTAAGGGCCCGGCAGCCGGATTGATTACTATTTGTGCTGGTGCCGTGGTTGAAATGGGCGGTGGAGCCGAAGGTTGGCATTTTGCATTGGGTGCCATTGTGGTGGCTGCCGCCATCCAAATCACATTCGGTTTCCTCAAGTTTGGCACCCTAAGTGATTTTTTCCCACACTCGGCTGTTCACGGTATGTTGGCCGCCATCGGCCTGATTATTTTTTCGAAGCAGATACACGTTCTGCTGGGCATTGATCCGGCCACGTTAAAAGGCCTGGAGCCATTTGAACTTTACCAGCGAATTCCCCACTCAATCGCTCATGCCGATCCGCGGGTGACACTGGTGGGCGTGGTGAGCCTGGTTATCATTTTTGGAATGCCTTTTATCAATTCCAAATGGGTGAAAAAAGTGCCGGCCCCCATGGTGGTGTTGGGTGTTACCATTCCCATGGCGCTGATTATGGATTTCAAACATACCGAACCAGCCTTTGATCTGGTGAAGATCGGAGATTTCTGGGGCATGGTGGGGATCAATGCTGATTTCGGCATGATCGGCACGGCCGTGTTTTGGAAATATGTTTTCATGTTTCTGTTTATCAACAGCCTTGAGTCCTTGCTTACGGTAAAAGCCATTGATGGGCTTGATCCCTGGAAACGCGTATCCAATCCGAACAAGGACTTGGTTGCCGTAGGCATTGGTAATGCCACCGCAGCGGTTTTGGGAGGCTTGCCGATGATTTCCGAAGTTGCCCGAAGCTCGGCTAATGTTTCGTTTGGCGGGCGAACACGCTGGGCTAATTTCTTTCACGGCTTTTTCTTACTTCTGGCCATGCTGTTGTTTATCCCGGTAATTGAAATGATCCCCAACACGGCCCTGGCGGCATTGCTTATTGCTGTGGGGTATCGGCTGGCCTCACCCAACGAATTTTTTAAAACATACAAGATCGGATCAGAGCAGTTGGTGATTTTTGTCGTCACCATTTTGATAACCCTGTACACCGATTTGCTCCTGGGTGTTGGCGCGGGAATTTTGATGAAGTTCATTTTTCACATCATTAATGGCGCACCTCTGCGCAGTTTGTTTAAGGCGCGCTACGAGTACTTCGAAACCGAAACCGAACAGCATGTGAAAGTTAAGGACTCCGCTATCTTTTCGAATCTGATCGGCTACAAGAAGTTATTTGCCAGGTTTAAACCCGGCAAGAAAGTGATTATCAACTTTGCCGATGCCCGAATCGTAGACCATACGTTTATGGAGGCTTTGCATCACCTGGAAGAACAGCGCCACCAGCAAGGTAACGACATTCTTACCGTGGGATTTGATAACTTCAGGGCCCTTTCCAATCACCCGCTGGCGACACGAAAATATGACCCCGGCATGCAAAGCAAGGTGGAGATCCGATTAACACCGCGCCAGCTGGAATTACGCAGATATGCCGAACAACAGGATTTTAACTTTTTTCCCCAAAAGGCGAGAACAGCATCTAAGTACAAGGATTTCCCAATAGCCAAGGGTAATCAAATTCAGTACGAAGAAAATATCCTGAGCAAGTTCACCGACACCCACAAAATTGAGTTCAGTGATATCACGTTGATCGAAGGGGTACGCCAGGAGCGTAAGGAAAATCAGGTTACAGTAGCTTTCATCACGGACACGGATTTACCGTTACCGGATTTTGCCCTGGAGCCGGAGAGTTTGGGAACCCGACTGTCGGATCTTATTCATGGCCATGACATCGATTTCTCAAGCGCTCCTGCGTTTTCGCGCAAATACTACCTGCGAGGATTTGATGAAGATAAAATTCGTGACTTCTTCCAGCCGGATATCATCGCGTTCCTGGAAACACATGATGCCATCCACATAGAATGCCACAAGCACAAGTTGTTGTTCTACAAAAAAATGGATACACTCACAACCGGAGAGGTTGCCGAGTTGGAGCAATGGGCAGCCGCGTTTGTGACGGCCGCCCAACGGAAGGTACGCGTAACCTTATAAATTTGCTGTGATGATTTATGTTCGAGTATTTGTCGTTTTGCTCATTTCCACGTCCGCCCTGGGCCAAAGTGTGCGCCAACACACCACCAACAGCAATGGATGGTACATGTATTTTGGCGATCACAAGGTTTCCTCCAAGTGGGGCGTGCATCTCGAGGCCCAGTTCAGACGCCATGACGTGATTACCTCCTGGCAACAGTTGCTCTTGCGCACCGGCATCAATTATCATTTGACCGATCAAACATTTCTGACGGCCGGTTACGCCTTTATTCAAACCTACCCATACGGAGAGTTTCCGGTGGCCGCTGCTTTTCCGGAGCACCGGCTCTGGCAACAGGCACAGATCAAGAGCCAGTTGCGCAAGTGGGAAATGATCAGTCGTTTTCGGCTGGAGCAGCGTTGGCAATATCTTCCCGTTGAGCAAACGGATGGCAGCTTTGCCCCGGGCGATGCTGTTTATCAGAACCGATTCCGGATTTTTACGAGGTTCTCCATTCCGTTCACAGGCGAAACGATCGAGGAAAAAAGCTGGTACGTGACCTTTTATGATGAAGTCTTCATCAGCTTTGGCGAGAATGTAAAAATGAATGTGTTTGACCAGAATCGTGCCTACGTGGCGCTGGGATACCGCATTCCAAAGGTTGGCCGGCTGGAGTTTGGGTATCTGAATCAGCTCGTTCTAAAGAGTAATGGCACGCAGGTAGAAAGCAACCACACGCTGCAGCTCGGATTAATCAGCAACATTCCTTTCTTTAAACAGCCATGAAGACCTTTTTTCCGTGCTTCGCGAAAAACGCAATGGTTTGGCCCGTGAGCAAACCCAGTGCGAACAAACACGCTACAGCAAGGGTAGACTCAGCGGATGATTCCCATCTCCAGTAGATGCCCAGGATAGCCCAAGCCACCACTACGGTGAACGAAAATGCCCGGTATCTCCAGGTCATACCTGTTGCCAGCAGGGCGGCAATGGCAATCATAATGACTGTCCATACCACACCACTGAGCGGGTAGCCCGACCATTCCCAATGGATAAGCAAGCAGGAGGTGTTGGCAATGGTAGCTACACAAATCCAGGCGAAGTAAACCGAGAACGTGGTTTGGAGATAGCGTTGAAGTGACTCGCGTAACTCTACAGCTGCCCGCAGCAACATAAAGATGCGACTGAGTGTGAACCAGAGCACGAGCATCACCACGAGTGACCATCCCGGCAGCAGGTAGTGCCACACCAGAATCCAACCGGCATTGGCAAAACAGGATGCCAGAAACCATTGGCTCAGTCGGGGAAACCAGATTTGCTGGCGCAACGCTCCCCATTGAACGATGACGAACCCAAGTAACAACAGGTAGATCACGCTCCAGATGCTGAACGTGATACCGGCCGGTGTAAACAAACTGGGATACAGAGACGAAATCTGCCCCGTGTTCATGCCATTAATGGGGAGAATGTTGGCGAGTGCATTCACGGTGATCACCAGGGCAAACCCCAGGGTGTTCAAAATCGGCCAAAACGCTTTGTTCATCATATCCGATAAACATCTAAGGTAGTGATTGGTTTTCGTTTATCCCGATCGGTTTGCGCATCCCCAAACGGCAATGTACTTTCGCTACCCTAAACGAAAAGATATGAAGCGCATTTTTCCCATAGCACTTCTGGTGCTGCTGACAGCTGGCTGCCAAAAGCCGGCTCCGGTAAAGGTTAGCCAATACCCGGCTACCGCGAAGGTTGACACGGTAGATACTTACTTTGGTGTGCCAGTAGCTGACCCGTATCGCTGGCTGGAAAACGACACCTCAAAAGAGACGGCCGATTGGGTTACTCGGCAAAATGAGGTAACGTTTGGTTATCTAAAAAATATTCCATTTCGCGAGGCCATTAAAGCGCGCTTAAATGAAGTGAACAATTACGTAAAACTGAGCGCGCCAATGCGGCATGGCGATTACTTTTATTTTTATAAGAACGATGGCCTGCAA
>DAIPHR010000185.1:0-6342 GCA_036771215.1 Cyclobacteriaceae bacterium | reverse complement strand
GGCCGCTAGTTCGGGTATGCTTACTAAAGAACATCGGGAGAATGCGCAGGATTAGAGCTGGCGAACGATCTTTTTGACGATCGACAACCCGGAATGAACTTTGAATGACGCATTCACGATTTCCTTGCCGATGGCCTCTTCCTGTTCCGCTAGCTTTTCAAACTTCATCGTTCAATCATTTTTGCCACAAAGACTCAAAGACACTAAGTTGCCGGCATTTCGTTTTCCATTGCTCGCGGGCCACGCGCTAGTATTCAGTTTCATAGCTTTGACGTCTTCGCGCGCAAAACGAAATCGGCCATAACCAGAGCTGCCATGGCTTCTACGATGGGTACGGCTCGCGGTACCACGCAGGGGTCGTGGCGGCCTTTGCCGCTCACGGTTACTTCATGCCCCTCTTTATCCACAGTCTGCTGATCCTGCATGATGGTAGCCACGGGCTTGAAGGCAACATTGAAATAGATATCCTCTCCGTTTGAAATGCCGCCCTGCACACCACCGGAGTTATTGGTTCGGGTACGAATGCGATCACCTTCAGCATAGAACTCATCGTTGTGTTGCGAGCCGCGCAAGCGAACGCCTTCAAACCCGCTGCCGTATTCAAAACCCTTAACCGCGTTGATGCTGAGCATGGCTTTGCCTAATTCTGCGTGCAGCTTGTCAAACACCGGTTCACCCAAGCCAACGGGTGCGCCCTGAATGACACCGGTCACCACACCACCGATGGTATCGCGATTCAGCCTTACCTGATCAATCAGCGCAATCATTTTTTCGGCCGTGGCCGCATCCGGGCATCGAACGATGTTGTCTTCGGTTCGGGCCAGATCAAGTGCCGTGTAAGGTGGCGCCTGAAGATCCCCCACCTGGGAGACATAGGCACGGCACTCCACGCCATAGGCCTTTAACAGTAGCTTGGCAACCGCACCGGCCGCTACACGGGCAGCCGTTTCCCGAGCGGAGCTGCGACCTCCCCCACGATGATCACGTGTGCCATACTTGGCTTCATACGTGTAGTCGGCATGCGAAGGCCGAAATGTATTTTCGAGATGACGATAATCTTTGCTGCGCTGATCCTCGTTGTCGATTACAATCGCCAAGGGCATCCCGGTGGTTCTTCCCTCGAACACGCCACTCAATATGCGAAAGGTGTCATCTTCTTTTCGCTGCGTGGTGATTTTGGATTGTCCGGGTTTTCTCCGGTCCAGTTCCTGTTGAATGAATGTTTCATCCATCGGTAGCCCGGCCGGGCAACCGTCTATCACCACGCCAATCGCGGGTCCATGACTTTCTCCGAAGGAGGTAATGCGAAAGAGTTTACCGTAGCTATTCATTCCTGCTAAAGTAACCCTAAGCGCGGGGAATCAGAAATTTTTCTGTACGGTTGGTCAGGCCTGTTTGCGAACCACGACAAACGTGGTTAGCCCGGCTACCAAAACCAGGAATAGGGCAACCACCCAGTTCATCGGATCGGTGCGCTGGTTGGCCCGCAAGGTGTTGTCCGCCTGATTGATTTGATCGTAGAATGTTCCGGCATCTACGCTCTCGATGGTTTGGTTGTGTTGGCTCTCTCCCGTTACGCGCAGTGTAATGCCCGAACGCAGCGTGTCATATTTCTTCTTTTCCGGATTAAAAAATATCCACTGAAAGAGGTTGGCCAGCGGGTAGTCGCCTGGCTCTTTGGGCACCAGGAAGTAGCTAAATGATTTGGAGCCGGTTACGCGCCCCGCTTCACGATTAATATTTTGACGCACGTTCGGATCATAAATGTCAAAATCCGTTTGAGGCGGTACTGCGGGTTTGTCGATAGCTGAAATGTTCCCCTCTCCGCCAATGGAAAACTCGTACGCCACACTTTCGCCTGTCGTTACTTCGGCCGTGGTAATTTTTTCTTGCAAACGATAGTCGCCTACCGCAACGCCATCGCGCAAGGGGTGGGCCGGCAGGTCTCTCACTTTAACCGTTTTCTGTTTGGAATAAAAAGTCTTGAACGCCTCCTGGCGGTTCTGCCCAAAAAAACTGGGGTTCTTCGCTACCTTGAACTTGATCATTTCCAGGCCAACGCTGGGAAAGGCCACGGGCTGATTATTGAGAGGATAAAACGTGGCGCGGTACAGTTTATACTGCGTGTAGTTCCGCGCGCCAATTTGAACTTGTTCGCCCTCGATATTTTCAATATTGAAATTTTCCTCCCAGCAATTGGCTGGGCGCAGTTTTTTCAGGATGTCAGCCAGTTGTTTCCCCAGGTCGTGAAACTGCATGGGCGCGCGGTTGCTCTCCGAGACAAGAAACGATAAAGTTGCCGTAAATCCCTCGCCCACATACACCTCATCTGCGGAAGTGGATAACGCCAGTAAAGCATCCTCTTTCACTTCTACAAACTCCGTTTCACCACGCCCAGAGGCATCGGCAAAGGGGTCGCGATCGAAGAGGCCGCGGAATGGATCGGTCGACCGCTGCTGTACGGCCGGCCCGACTTTAACCTTCTTACCGGAAACCGAAATGATTTGTTCATTCACCTTCATCTTGAACGCGGGCACGGTGATCACGCCCTGTTGCAGGGGAGTGTATGTCATAATGACGCTTTGAGAGGAACTCATTTGCCCATTAATGATACTGGTTTGTGATTGGGTGGACGCACCCCGTTTGCGCATGCCGTTGATGTCGGGAAAATTGTCGTAACTGCGCAACTGTTCGTTATTGACCGTTACCGTAATGGTCCAGACCTGGTTCTCGCCAATTTCATCCGGGCCCAGGGTAACCTGGATAGCCGGATTTTGTGCCGAAGCAGAAAATTTTAACAAAAATGTAATAACCCAAAATACCGCAAGATTCGGCTGTTTGACCATTGCAATACGTTGCGCAACAAGTTGCATAATGCAAAAGTAGGTTCTTCTTTTCACTCTTGATTTTTTTATTTTACTTCACCCCAACGAAAACCTAACGCTATCGAAAACATTTTACTTCACTGATTTTGTTCAACCATGCTCAATTACGTGAAGACGGTGCTCACCCGGGTGAGTTTCGATGCGTGGCTCTTTGAGAAAGAGTTGCGCAAGGCGATCAAGGCGCTGATCGCAGAGGAAGTACAGGAACTCAGAAGCTGGTGCTATGCTAACTTCGGAGGTCAATACCAGGCGATTTTGAATCGCTGTTTTGTGGTTGCTTAGTTATCTGAGAATTGAAACGAAAAATCGTCCCGCCAACAAGCGGGACTTATTTTTTCAGGGCGAACCGGATGTTGCGTTTCAACCCCTCAAACCCGGTGCGCTTCACTGGTGATTTGCGGAACAGCTTCTCAAATACGTCTTGCGTAAGCTCAACCCATTCGCGCTTGCTCATCGCCCCCAGCTGTTCGGGTGGCGCAAAACGCGGCTCGCGGTGGGGTTGGGCAAACCGATTCCACGGGCACACATCCTGGCAGATGTCGCAACCGAAAATCCAGTTTTCAAATTTGCCCTTCATCCCATCCGGAATCTCCTCTTTGAGTTCGATGGTGAAGTACGAAATGCATTTACTGCCATCGACCACGTAAGGCTCCGGTATGGCCTCCGTAGGGCAGGCATCCATGCAGGCCGTGCAGGTGCCGCAGTAATCTTTAACCGGCCCATCGGGTTCCAGTTCAAGGTCCACGATCAATTCGGCAAGAAAGAAGAAGCTGCCCATTTGCCGGTTGAGCAACAAGCTATTCTTGCCCACCCACCCCAAACCAGACTTTTGCGCCCACGCGCGTTCGTGAACCGGTGCTGAGTCTACGAATGCGCGACCATCCATATCTCCGATTTTTTCGCGCAACCGGTTCAAAAATGTTTTGAGTTTATCCTTGATGACAAAGTGATAATCTTCACCATAGGCATACTTGGCAACGTGCAAGCCGTTTTCCCTGGCCAGGTCAGCCGCTGGGTAGTAGTTATAGAGCAAGCTGATCACAGACTTGGCGCCCGGCACCAACAAGCGCGGGTCCAGGCGTTTGTCAAAATGGTTTTCCAGATATTTCATTTGGCCCTGGTAGCCGCGGTTCAGCCACTCTTCCAGGCGCGGGGCCTCTTCTTCGAGAAATTCGGCTTTGGATATTCCGCAGAAACTAAAGCCGAGGTCGGCTGCCATTTGTTTCACCAACCGGGCACGATCATCCTTCGGACGAATAACTTCCGATGACCGATCCAGCTCCATCATCAATCAAACAGGCCCGGTCCCTTGGTTGAAGGGGGCGGGGCAATCTTCAAATGTTGGTAGGCCCGTTCGGTTGCTTCGCGGCCGCGCGAAGTGCGCTTGAGGTATCCTTCCTGGATCAGGAAGGGCTCGTATACCTCCTCAATGGTCTCTGCTTCTTCGCCAACAGCCGTGGCAATGGTAGTCAGCCCAACAGGACCACCTTTAAACTTTTCAATAACGGTGGAGAGTATCCGGTTATCCATATCATCCAAACCGTGCTCATCAACATCCAACGCTTTTAATGCTACCTGCGCAATCGCGAGGGTAATGGTACCATCACCCTTGATCTGCGCAAAGTCGCGGGTGCGCCTGAGCAAATTGTTGGCGATACGCGGAGTGCCGCGGCTTCTGCGGGCTATCTCGAACGCAGCATCGGGATGGATGGACGTATTCAGAATGCCGGCCGAGCGTTTAATAATGCGAGTCAGTAATTCGGAGTCGTAATACTCTAGGCGGGCATTGATGCCGAAACGGGCTCGCAGAGGCGAGGTGAGGAGCCCCGCCCGCGTGGTAGCCCCGATTAGGGTGAACGGATTTAGTGAAATCTGGACGGACCGCGCGTTGGGGCCGCTATCCAGCATAATGTCAATGCGGAAATCCTCCATGGCCGAATACAAATACTCTTCCACCACGGGGTTGAGCCGGTGTATTTCATCAATGAAAAGTACATCGTGCGGCTCCAGATTTGTCAGCAGGCCGGCCAGATCGCTCGGCTTATCCAGCACCGGGCCGGATGAAATTTTGATCTTAGAGCCCAACTCATTGGCAATAATGAACGATAGGGTGGTTTTACCCAACCCGGGCGGGCCGTGCAACAAAACGTGGTCGAGCGATTCCTCCCGTTGCCGGGCGGCTTCTACGAAAACCTTGATGTTGTCTACCACTTTTTGCTGGCCGGTAAAATCGTGGAACGACAACGGCCGTAGAGCTCTTTCCAATTCCCGCTCGCCCTGACTCAGCGAGTCGGCATCACCCTTCAGATAGTCTTCGCGCATGGTGTTTTCTCCGGTTCAAGTTAGCAACATTATCCTTTCCCTTTCTAACTTGCACGCCTTTATCAGGAACGATGACGAACCGCGCGAAAAACGCCCTGTATTCGATTGTGTTGGTGCTGGCGGTGGTGGCTGTATATTTCTACCGCGCCAACCAGCAACAGGAGGCTGTAAAGATTGAGGGTGCCACGATGGGTACTTCCTACCACATCACCTATTTCGATCGCGAAAAGCGTAACTTCAAGGAGGACATCGACTCGTTGTTGGTTTTGGTTAACCGGTGCATCAACACCTATGACCCCGGCTCTGATATTTCGCGTTTCAACTATACCCAGAACTCGGTTCGCTTCGAATTACCCTATTTTTATCCTCCGCTGGCCAAGTCGCTGGAGGTGGTGAAAGCTTCCGGAGGCGCGTATGACCCCACGGTGATGCCCCTGGTGAACGCGTGGGGCTTTGGTCCGGCCAAGCCCCTGAACCCGGACAGTTCGCAAGTTGATTCCATCCGCAGACTGGTGGGGTTTGAAAAGCTCCAGTTCAACCGTGACAGTGTGTGGAAGCTTGACCCGCGCGTTCAACTTGATTTTGGCGGCATTGGCCAGGGCTATGGAGCCGATGTCATTGTAGATTTTCTTACCTCGAAGGGAATTAAAAATATACTGGTTGAGTTAGGTGGGGAAGGTATGGCCATCGGCAAGAATCTGGAAACCGGAAAGCCCTGGGAGATCGGAATCCTGGATCCCAATTCAGACTACGCTAATCAGTTTTACATCGCCCAGGTGAGCTTGCGCGACCAATCCTTCACCACGTCCGGCAATTATTTTAATTACCGGATGGTCAACGGGCAAAAGTTTTCTCATACGATTGACCCGGCCACGGGATTTCCGGTGGAGCATAATTTGTTGAGTGCTTCCGTATTTGCCCAGGATGGGGCCACAGCCGATGCCTGGGCTACCGCTTTGATGGTGATGGGCCTGGAAAAAGCAAAGGCAACATTACAGCAGCATCCCGAACTGCAAGGTTTCCTGATCTATTCCGAGCCGGATGGGATAAAGACATTTTCAACGGAAGGTATCCGTCCCTACCTTACCCTCAATCGTTAAAGCCGCATGGCCCTTAAACTCGCAGTCCTCTTTCT
>DAIPHR010000184.1:0-6406 GCA_036771215.1 Cyclobacteriaceae bacterium | reverse complement strand
GTATTTTATTCAACCATCAATATTGCGGGTCTGGCTGTTGCTGTAGCTGCGTGCTTGTTTGTGCTGCTGTATGTTACCGATGAACTGCGATATGATCGTTTCCATGCAAAAGCCGATGTGATCAACCGCGAATTCATTATTAACCTTGGTATTTCTTCGGTGCTCGGTGGTGTGGCCGGTTATTTTCTGGCCGATATACTCATGGATTCCATCTGGGAATACTATCTGAAATTAACCGTAACAACCCTGTTGATGTCTGTATTGGCTATGGTGATTTTAGCCGTGCTGGCCGTGGGTTCCAAAACCCTGAAAACAGCGGCATTGAACCCTGTCAATACGTTGCGTACCGAGTAAAAAATATTGGCATCGCCTGCAACCTGGCGGGGGGTGTCAGCGTCTCAGTAACGAACCCATGAGAGATGTCTTGCTCCGAACGGAGCGGGGCATCTTTTTTCCTAACCCTGTTGTATGCTGAAAAACTATTTCAAAGTAGCGCTGCGCAATATTCGCAAGCAGTCATTTTATTCCTCCATCAACATCTTCGGGCTTGCCATCGGGGTGGCCTCCTGTTTGTTTATTCTGCTCTACATTACGGATGAACTCAGCTACGACCGCTTCCACCAGGATCCGGAGAACATTTACCGCATTGGTCTGCATGGCCGGATTGCGGGACAAGAGATCAACACCGCCAGTTCGTGCCCTCCGTTGGCCGCTGCGCTGGTGGCCGAGATACCGGGTGTAGAATCCGCCACGCGCCTGAACAGGCGCGATAACATGGTCTTTAAGTTTGAGGAAAAAGCATTTACGGAGGACCGAATATTATTTGCTGACTCCAACTTTTTCCAGTTTTTCAGTTTCCAGCTACTGGAAGGCGATCCGCTAACCGCGTTGAAAGAGCCGAACAGTGTGGTGCTCACACCGGAACTTGCCAAAAAGTATTTTGGTGACGAGGCGATGGGCAAGTTGTTGACCATCGGCAATCAGAATCAATCGTTTAAAGTGACCGGCATCGCGGCCGAGCCACCTCATAACTCTCACTTTTCCTTTGCGGCCATCATCTCCACCAGTTCGCAAAAGGACTACTACAACAGCCCCATTTGGCTGAACAATGGTTTGTACACCTATTTCCGCAAGAACCCGGCAACTTCCAATGAGGCGATTGCAGCCAAACTCACAGAAGTAACGGACAAGCATATTGCACCGGAGATCGAACAGTTTCTGGGGGCATCGGTCGCCAAGTTCCGCGAAAGCGGCAACGAATATGGCTATGTGCCGTACCCGATGCTGGACACGCACCTTCGTTCGGGTTGGCAGGATGATATGGAACCAGGCGGCAATATGGCCTACGTCTATGTGTTTGGAGCCGTTGGCCTTTTCATCCTCGTCATTGCGTGCATCAACTTCATGAATCTATCCACCGCCCGGTCGGCTGGTCGTGCCAAGGAAGTCGGATTACGCAAGACGTTGGGGTCGGTACGGTCGCAAATGGTGGGTCAGTTTCTGGCTGAGTCTACGCTTTATGGTTTGGTCGCCATGGTGCTGGCGGTGGCCCTCACCTTTGTTTTGCTGCCTCAGTTCAATCTGCTTTCCGGTAAGGAGTTGAGTTTTGCCACGCTCGTGAGCCCATCATTCCTGCTGGGCGCGTTGGGCCTCACGCTCCTGATTGGCTTGCTGGCGGGCAGTTATCCGGCCTTTTACCTTACCGCCTTTAACCCGGTTGATGTGCTCAAGGGCAAGGTGCGGTCAGGTATGAAAAGCAAAGGTATACGCAGTGGGTTGGTTGTGTTTCAATTTGCCCTGTCGGTTATTCTCATCGTGTGTACCATCATCAGCTATCAGCAAATACAGTACTTGCAGAGCCGCAACATCGGACTTGACAAACACAATGTGCTGGTGTTGAGCAACACCGGCCGCCTCGGCAACAATCGAAAAGCATTCAAGGATGGTTTGCTGGCGCAAACCGGCATTACCGGGGTGAGTTACACGAACAATGTTTTTCCCGGTGTTAATAATACTACGGCCTTCCGCTCGGCTACTGCCCGCAGAGACCACGTCATGGGCACCTACTTTGCTGATGTTGATCATGCCGAGGTGATGAAGTTTGAACTGGCGCAGGGTCGTTACTTCTCAAGGGAGTTTCCTTCCGATAGCTCGGCTGTGGTGCTGAATGAAGCGGCAGTAAAAGAACTGGGCTGGGAGAAACCTCTTGAAGAGAAGCTTATTGTATTTGATGATGGCGGCAATGGCGGGCCCGTGGAAGTTCCGATGCAAGTTATTGGCGTGGTGAAAGATTTTAACTTTGAGTCGTTCAAGACCCAGGTGCGGCCCATGGTTTTGCGCCTCACGGACACTGACCGAAATTTATTGGTGCGGTACGATGGGGATGCCTCGGGTGCCGTGGCCCAGGTGGAGAAGCTCTGGAAGCAGTACGCCTCGGGCGATCCGCTTGAGTACTCGTTCCTCGATCAGAATTTTGATGCGCTCTTCCGCGAAGAGCAACGGTTGAGCCGCCTATTCCTGATCTTTACCGGGCTGGCCATCTTCATTGCGTGCCTCGGCCTGTTTGCCCTGGCCAGCTTCACGGCCGAGCAGCGCACCAAAGAGATTGGTATCCGCAAGGCCATGGGGGCCTCCGTTGCCGGCATCACCGGTCTCCTGTCCCGCGAGTTTACCGTGCTGATCTTGATTTCTATCCTTCTGGCGGTATTCCCGGCCTGGTACCTGATGAACCGCTGGCTGGGTCAGTTTGCCTACCGCATTGACATTAATATTATGGTGTTTGTGCTCAGCGGGGTAGCCTCGCTGGTCATTGCCTGGCTCACGGTAGCTTTTCAGGCCTTCCGGGCCGCCATGGCCAAGCCTGTCAATTCGTTGCGCTACGAGTAGCCAATCTGGCATACTATATAACGCATTGATTTATAGCCCCTTCCATTTTTGGGAGGGGCTTTTGGCTTTGTGGAATTCCTGTGGATAACCTGTTGAAAAAATTGGGGTAACATTCACCCAACCAATAAATAATATTGAGGAAATTGGCTAAAATTTAATTTGCCACATGGAAACGAACGCCCCCAAGGAGAAGAAGAAAAAGCAAAAAGTGTCGAAAAAGGCATTGCGCACACTGTTGACGGATTCCCTGGTTCATTCGCTCGCTGGCCTGGAATTGCCAAAGGCCAACAGGAAAGTGAAAAAAGTGATGACGAAGGCCTCGAAGGCGTTGGCTTCCACCTATGCCCGTTTGATTAAGAAAGAGATGAAAAAGATCAAGTCGACCAGGAAGTCGAAGAAGGTCGTTGCCGATAAAGCAAACAACGGACAGGTTGCAGTAGCAGCCTAAAGAGATGGCCGAAGCGGCCGTTCAAGATGTTTGTTAAACGTTGAAAGTGCGCATCGTCCGTTGCGCACTTTCTTTTTTTGATCCCTCAACGCGCTGTCTTACCTTCGGAGAAATCCGAGGTATGAAAAAAATTCTCTCCGTTGCTTTTGCCCTGCTGGTTCAGCTCGCATCAGCTCAATCCTTCGAGTCTTCACTCTTCAACGATCTTCGCTTTCGTTTCATCGGCCCGCATGGCAACCGCGCCATTGCCGTAGCCGGTGAACCCGGCAACCCGCAGGTAAGCTATATCGGGGCGGCCTCGGGCGGCCTTTGGAAAACGGAAGACATGGGCTATCACTGGCGCCCGGTGTTCGATGGCATGGACGATTCCTCCATTGGGGCCATCGGCCTGGCGCCCTCCAACCCCAAACAAGTGTGGGTGGGTACGGGCGAAACGTTCTTAATACGCCCGCATCACTCGGTGGGCAACGGGGTGTACAAGTCTTCCAATGCCGGTAAGTCGTGGAAGCACATGGGGCTCGAACGAACGTTCCGCATCAGCCGCGTGATTGTGCACCCGACTGATACCAACACGGTGTACGTGGCCTCGATGGGCCACACCCACGCACCGCAGCAGGAGCGGGGCATTTACAAAACCACCGATGGTGGTAAAACCTGGGAGCGTGTGCTATTTGTCAACGAGTTCACCGGGGCTTCTGATCTTTCCATGGATCCCCAAAATCCGGAAATTCTTTTTGCGGCCATGTGGCAGGTGGAAATCACCACCTGGAATCTCAAAAGTGGAGGCCCCGGCAGCGGCATTTACCGTTCGAAAGATGGCGGCAAAACCTGGCAGCCGCTGCGCAATGGCCTGGAAAGCGGCCCCTCGCATCCAGTAGGAAAAACATCCGTTGATGTGGCCTACACGAACCCCAAAGTTGTCTATGCATTGGTCGAGGACAAGGAGCCCCGGTTGTACCGCTCAGAAGACGGAGGCGATAGCTGGAAGTTGATGCAGAAAAATCATTCGATGGGCCAGCGGGCCGGCTATTACATCCGCTTGCGCGTGTCCACGCGCGATGAGAACGAACTGTACACGATCTGTGTCGGCATTCTGAAGTCAGTGGATGGCGGAAAATCATTCGTGAAAGATTTTAACCAATGGGCACCGGGCGGTGATAACCACGATATGTGGTTCGATCCGAAAATGCCCGACCGCATCATGTGCGCGCACGATGGCTGCGCTAACCTTTCCTTCAACGGGGGCAAAACGTGGGAGAACATCAACCTGCCCATTGCCCAGATGTATCACGTGGCGGTGGACAACCAGGTGCCGTATTATATTTACAGCAACCGCCAGGATGCGTGGTCCTATCGCGGGCCAAGCCGCAACCTCGGGGGCTGGTCCATTCCGCTCGGTTTGTGGATGGGCGTGGGCGGCTGCGAGAGTGGGTTTGCGCAACCCGATCCGTTTGATGCCAACACCGTTTGGTCGGGCTGCTACGATGGCGGGTTGGATGTGTTCGATGTGCAGGCGATGCACAGCCGCGATGTGCGCGTGTGGCCCGAAACGGCCATCGGGCAGGCGCCAGCCGATGCGCGATACCGCTGGCATTGGAATTTTCCGTTCGTCACCTCACGCCATGTGCGCGGCCGCGTGTGGGCCGGCAGCCAGTATGTACACCAAAGCGACAACCGCGGGCAGAGCTGGCGCGAAATCAGCCTGGACCTGACTACCAACGACAAGAGCCATCAGCAAAACTCTGGTGGCATGGCCAGTGACAACCTGATGACCTGGGACGGCTGCACGTTGCTGGCCATGGCCGAGTCACCCAAACAGGAAGGGGTGCTGTGGACGGGCAGCAACGATGGGCTCATTCACGTAACCCGCGATGGCGGCAAAACCTGGCAGCGTGTGTCAGACAATATCAAAGACCTGCCCAAGTGGGCCACTATTCGTCATATCGATGCCTCGTGGCACGATGCCGCCACCGCGTATGTAGCCGCCACGGCCAACTACATCGGGAACTTTGACAGCTTTGTATACAAGACGACTGACTTCGGCAAGACGTGGACGCGACTGCCGGTGAACCTCACGTATTCCAACTCGAACTACGTACACCAGATCGTGGAAGATCCCGCCAAAAAGGGCCTGTTGTTCCTCGGCACCGACAAAGGCCTTTATTTTTCACCCGATGACGGGCAAAACTGGACGCGGTTGAAGAGCAACCTGCCGCCCACCCCGGTCTATGGCATTGTGGTGCAGCAAAACTTCCGCGACCTGGTGGTGGCCACGTACGGCCGCGGTATCTACATTCTGGATGACATTACCCCGCTACGCGAGTTTAGCGAGCAAGTTCAGCAAAAGCCGGCTCACCTGTTTTCACTGCGCCCGGCCTATCGCTTCCGCCAGCGTGAAAATATCAAAGTAGAAGATGGGTTTAGCAACGGACAGAATCCGCCCTATGGAGCCGATATCAACTTCTATCTGAAGGAAAAATCAAAAGACAGCGTGGAGTTGGTAGTGCTCAACAGCAAAGGGGAGCAGGTGCAAAAGCTGAATGTAAAAAACCGCCCAGGGCTGCAACGGGTGTGGTGGGATTTGAAACTGGAAGATTACGTGTTGCCCAAACTGCGGACCAAACCGCGCGGGAAAGAGTGGGTGCCGCTGAACGATAAAGGCGAACGCGACATGTTTATCTTTGATTTAGACATCGGTCCCGGCCTCACGGCCCCGCTAGTGCCGCCCGGTAATTACACGGTGGTGCTGAAAGCAGCCGGGCAGGAGCAACGCCAAACGATTACCGTTCTGCGCGATCCCACAACCCGCGGGCTCGACAGCGACATTGCGGCTCAGTACGAGCATGGCGTCAAAATGTTCACGGCTATCAACCTGTCTCTCTCGCTCATTGACGATATGGAGCGCACGCGGGCGGCCCTGCTGAAATCGAAAGACCCCAAGGCGGCTGCGCTGGAAGAAAAGATCTATCAGTTGGAGGCCAGGCTGCACGATGTGCACGCCACGGGCGCGCGCATGGATATTTTCCGCAACCCGCCCCAGGTGCTGGAGCGCCTGCTGGCCATGAGCAAGGA
>DAIPHR010000183.1:0-6451 GCA_036771215.1 Cyclobacteriaceae bacterium | reverse complement strand
TTTTTTTATACTTTTGATTTTGGAAAAAATGCGACTTTTGGTTTTGCGGTATTAATTTGTTCACGACACCACGAATGTCAAGAAGTTGCTCTTCGAAGAAGACAAGGAGTTTCCGCTCCGCAAGATTCAATACTACCTGCGCGAAGCCGTCAGGATTAACCTGACCAAAAAGAAAAACTTTGTAGGAATTCAAAAACCACGCACGCGGCCAGCCCGAAGCCGCAGGCGGTAGATCAGTCTTCTTCCTGGTTCTTCATTTTCGATAAAAGCGTGTAGGCACCGGCTACCACAATGTTGGTGGTGGCGGCATCAAACTTCTCCGGCAGGTACACCACGCGGCAGCCGCCTTCGGCCGGGCCTGTTTCCACTTCTACAAGTTCAAACTCCAGGTCGGACAGGGCTACAAACAACACGTTTTTGTTTTCGTAACTGACTACTGCCTGTTCTGCAATGCAGGTGAGCTGGCGCGGCTCGGATTCAATGCGGGCGCGCACAAACATGCCGGGCACCAGGGCCGGGTCATCCTTTTTCTGGTGGCAGTGGATGCGCACGGTGCGATCGGGCATGATCTCGCGGCCGATCAGATACACTTCGGCCTCACGCTCGCGGGTTTCGTTGGCCAGGGTGAATTTCACCTGCTGCCCGGTGTGAACAAAGGGGAGATCTTTTTCAAAAACGGTTAGCTCCACATGCAGGTGCTCAGTGTCGATCAACTCGAAAAGCGGTTCGCCTGCGGGAATAAACTTGCCGATGTTTCCGTTGATGTGCGTGACGAAGCCATTTAGTGGTGACCGCAGTTCAATCGTTCGTGTGATCACGCCTCGCTCCACCTCGGCAGGCGAGATATTGAGCAAGTGCAGTTTTTCGCGCAGCCCGGCTACCTTGGTTTCCCATAAATCGTTTTCTCGTTTAGCCTGTTGCAGCGTTTTTTGTGCGTTTACGTTTTCGCGGGCAAGCTCCGACTGCCGGAGAAAATCCGCGTGGGCATAGTCGTACTGGCTCACGGCTTCGCGGTAGTCCTGTTGCAACTGCACGTAGTCGAGGCTTTCTACGTTGGCGAGCACCTGACCTTTCTTCACCCGACTGCCTTGCAGCAAGTCAGTGGATTTCAAAAATCCCCCGATGGGCAACGACACGCTCACCATCTGCTGCGGTGGTACATCCAGTTTCCCGTTGGCCACCAGGCTCTGGCTGATCGTGCGTGTCTCCAACCGGCCTACCTCGATGGCAGCCTCTTGGCGCTGGGCGGCCGTCAGCGAAATTCGATTGGGCACGTGCGCTACCACTTCAGGCTCTTGCCGGGTGTCGGGTGATTTGCAGGAGAGGGCGACCAGTGCGATTGATATTATTTTTTTCATGATGTCAAATGCTTAGGGTTGTGTGTTACCGGCCAGGTAGTCAAGGTAAATGGCCGACTGATTGAATTGATTGAGGTCTTTCAAATAGGCTTCGCGAATCTGGAGACTTTGCCGCAGGGCCAGCAGGTATTCCAGATAACCCACTTCACCTGCTCGATAGGCTTTATCGGCCTGTGAGCGAATGATGTCGGCATTGGGCAACGCTGAGGATCGGTAATAGTTGACACTGCTCTTGTATTTTTCGTATTGCTGAACAGCGTGTTGCCATGCGCCCCGCAGTTGTTCCTGCTGCCAGCCGAGCAAGGCTTGCTGGCGTTCGCGGCCCACTTCGGCCGATTTGATCCGGGCCGTTTGCGGTACAAACCACAGCGGAATTTGCAAGCCAACGGAGAAACCCTGAAACCGATCGGTTGTGGATGCCGTGCTGCCAGCCTCGGCCAGCGGTATACCGATCAGGGTTTGATTGAAATAGCCAATCGTCAGGTCGGGGAGGGCCTGGTTTTTCAACACGCGTTTTTCCTGGTCGGCCACGGCAACCGCTTGTTGCTGAAGGGCCAATTGAGGGTTGTTGCCAAACGCATTGGTGGTATCGGTCTGGCGCGTAGGTAAGTTGCCGGAGAATACCGGGTTTGCACCCGGATCGTGAAGGAATGAGCGCAGCACCGCTAACCACGATTGTTCGTCATACTCCAGTTGGCGCAGTTGGTTTTGCACTTCAAGAGCCTGTGTGGTGGCAGTTGTTTTTTCCAGCATGCGCGTCTCGCCCGTCCGGTAACGAAGATCAGCTGCGCGGGCAAATTCGCTGTAAAGCGAATCCTGAAACCCAAGCAACGCCCGATACTCGTTCAGGTACCAGAGGTGGTAGTAGGCCTGTTTCACCTGGTAGGCCAGTTCATTCTCGCTCACCTGTTTTTGCAGCAGGCTGCCCGAAATACGCTCCTCAGCCAGTTTGCGTTGTGCACTCATGGCTGTAGGGAAGGGCAGGGTTTGCATCACCGTCAGGTTGTTGTCGTTGCGGTAGAAGCTGTTGTACTGCCCGCGCATGTACATCACCGAGGTCTTGCCGATGTCCGAGCTTGTTCGCTTCAGCTCTTTTTGAACATCAATTTCCAGTTGAGCTGCTTTGATCAGGTTGTTTTCTTGGCGGGCCCTCTCGAGCAGTGCGGGTAAGTCCTGGCCCTGGGCGGCCAGTGTAGTACCCAGCATGAGCAGACCCGCGAAGAGTGATGCAGAAGGTTTCATTCGGAATTGGATTTTGTCAAACAGGATATACAAACAAGGCAGCACGACCAGGGTGAGGAAGGTGGACGTAATCAAACCTCCGATCACCACGGTAGCCAATGGCCGCTGCACTTCAGCGCCTGCGCTTTGCGCCAGGGCCATGGGCAAAAAGCCGAGCGAGGCCACGGCTGCCGTCATCAACACGGGGCGGAACCGGGTGGATGTGCCCTTCCACACGATGTCGGTCAGATCCGTAAGCCCTTCCTTCAGCCGCAGCCGGTTGAACTCACCGATTAACACGATACCGTTGAGTACGGCCACACCAAACAACGCGATGAATCCGACACCCGCAGAGATACTGAACGGCATGCCGCGCAGCAGCAGGGCGAACACTCCACCCACGGCAGCCAGTGGAATGGCCGAATAAATCAATAGCGCTTGCTTGATCGAATTGAACGCAAAAAACAACATGATAAAAATGAGGAGCAGGGCTGCCGGCACGGCTACAGCCAGGCGCTGCTGCGCTTCCTGTAAATTTTCAAATTGCCCGCCATAGGTAACGTAGTATCCGGCAGGGAAGTCAATCTTTTGATCGATCAACGTGTGGATTTCTTCTACGATGCTCTGTACATCGCGGCCGCGCACATTGAAACCTACAACGATCCTGCGCTTCGCGTCTTCGCGTTGAATCTGGTTGGGGCCCATCACGAGTTGAACGTCTGCCAGCTGGCGCAACGGAATTTGCTCGCCCGCGGGGTTGGTGACAAACAAGTTGCCAATGTCGTCTACCTGCTTTCGGTTTTCTTGTCGCAGGCGAACGACCAGGCTAAACCGCTTCTCACCCTCAAACACCATCCCGGCTGTTTGCCCGGCAAAAGCGGTATTGAGTGCTTCGTTTACATCCGAAACATTCAGTGCGTGGCGGGCCAGCGCATCGCGGTTGATTTTAACTACGACTTGCGGCCGGCCGCTGATCTGCTCTACATAAACATCTTGCGCGCCTTCTACTTGCTCGGTTAGTTGACCCACCGCCTCGGCCAGCCGGCTCAGTTCGTCCAGATTTTCGCCATAGATTTTGATGGCCACGTCCTGCCGCACACCGGTCATCAGTTCGTTAAAGCGCATTTGAATGGGCTGCTGAAATCCGAAGTTGGCATCCGGAATGACGTCCAGTGCCTCGCCCATTTTTTCCGCCAACTCTTCGCGGGTTTTCGCTTTTTTCCATTCATTACGATCGCGTAAGATCACCATCATGTCAGACTCTTCCAGCGGCATCGGGTCGGTGGGGATTTCAGACGATCCGGCTTTCGTTACCACTTTGATTACTTCGTCCGGGAATTCGCGGAGCAACACACCGGCTGCTTTCTGCGACACCTCCACCGTGTGGTTGAGGCTGCTGCCCAACAACACCCGCGTTTGCACGGCAAAGTCACCTTCTTCCAAGGTGGGTAAAAACTCACCGCCCATAGAGAAAAAGATGCCGCCCGCCAGGATCACAAATCCAAGTGAAACGGCCACAACCGTTTTCTTGAACCGCAGGCAGAACGCCAGCACCGGAGCATACGAGCTATAAAACAAAGCCATCAACTTATCTGAAATTTTCAGGGACGTAATTTTTCCACGGCCAAGGAAGAGGGAACTGGCCACCGGTACGTAGGTGAGCGATAACAGAAAGGCACCACCGATAGCAAACGCCACGGTTTCGGCCATGGGCCGAAACATTTTGCCTTCGATGCCAATGAGCGTCAGCAGCGGCAGGTAAACGATCAGGATAATCATTTCGCCAAACGCTGCCGAGGTGAGAATCTGCGACCCCGATTTGTAGACTTCGTCATCCATCTCAGCTTGCGTAAGTCGTTGCACCGACTTGCGCAGGCCGAGGTGATGCATGGTGGCTTCCACGATGATCACCGCGCCATCCACGATCAATCCGAAGTCGATGGCACCGAGGCTCATGAGATTACCCGACACCCCGAAGGTTTGCATCATACCGATGGCAAAGAGGAGGGATAACGGAATCACCGATGCCACAATCAGGCCCGCGCGGAGGTTGCCCAGAAACAGAACAAGAATAAAGATGACAATGAGTGCACCCTCGGGCAGGTTTTTTTCCACCGGGTTGATGGCACGCGTAACCAGCTCACTGCGATCCAGAAACGGTTCAATCGTTACGCCCTCCGGCAAGTTCTTTTCAATCTGTCGAATGCGCTCTTTCACCCGGTTCACCACCGCGCTGGAGTTATCGCCTTTCAGCATCATGGTCACAGCCCCCACTACTTCGCCTTCCTGGTTATAGGCCATCGCCCCGTAACGCACGGCATGGCCCCACCGCACTTCGGCAATGTCTCGCAGCAGGATGGGCATGCCTTCCGAAGTGGATTTCACCAGAATAGACTTCAGATCCTCCAGGGAGCCGACCAGGCCTTCACTGCGGATAAAAAACGATTGCGGCATTCGCTCGATGTAAGCCCCTCCGGTGTTCTGGTTATTCTGACGCAGCGCCTCCAACACTTCGGTCAGGCTGATGTTGTAGCTGCGCAACTTGTCGGGGTCAATGGCCACTTCGTATTCCTTTAGGTAGCCGCCAAAGCTTGCCACATCGGCTACACCCGGTGTGCCCAGCAGTTGCCTGCGCACAATCCAATCCTGAATGGTCCGCAGTTCCATGGCGGAGTACCGGTTTTCATATCCTTTTTTCGGGCGCAACACGTATTGATAGATTTCACCGAGGCCGGTGGTGACGGGCGCCAGCGAAGGATTTCCAATACCGGCAGGTATTGATTCTTTCGCAGTCACCAGCCGCTCGTTCACTTGTTGCCGCGCCCAGTACACGTCCACGTGTTCCTGGAAAACGAGCGTGACCAGCGAAAGCCCTGAGCGTGAGAAACTGCGCATGTGGTCCAGCCCCGGTATGGTAGCCATCGTTTGTTCCACCGGAAACGTGACGAGCCGTTCGATGTCAAGAGCCGATTGGGAACCGGCCACAGTAATAATCTGCACCTGGTTGTCGGTGATGTCGGGCACGGCATCAATCGGCAGGCGGGTGAAGGAATACAAACCCCAGCCAATGAGCACCAGCACGAGCAGCCCCACCACCAACTTGTGACGTATAGAATAGAGAATGATCTGATTAATCATAAAAGCAAAGTAGTAGAATGAAAGAAAAAGCAGCCGGGCACAGTGTGCCGACTGAAAAACAAAGAACTACAACTTAGGCACGGGGTGGCTGCCAGATGTCAGCCCGGTAGAAATTGAGTGGCAGGTTTTGATCGAAATGCTGGTAGCCACGGGTGGTGGCCACGAGAGGATTTTGCGGTAACGGAAACGAAGGGAGCACGGCCATCACCACCGAGGCCAGGCAGGAATCGTGTTGCTTGAAGGGCAATTCCATATCCCGGTCGTCATGGGCTTCCGTTTCGAAATAATGCAGCGCAATGAACTGGCTGAACGATGTTGAAAGCCCGTCACTGTTGTGTTCAAAATAGTGGGAAATCAAGATCGGCAGTCGCCATAACTCATGCAGTTCGGTGCCCGACAACAGATGCAGGCAGAGCAGGACAAGGGCGACTTGCTTTTTCACGGTATAAAGCTACAGGATAACTCTCAGAAAAGAAAAGCAATCGATCGCGCAAAACAATAGGGTTTAAATGGGTGTTGGTTGATATCAATCACGTTGTTTAATTTTGCAGCCGAAAATGAGCCGCCTATTTTCACTTCTTCGACTTATCAGCCGCCCGTTTTGTCTGGTGATGGCGGTGTATTTGTTCAACTTCAGTATCGACTCACGCGAAGCCCAGCCCGACTTTGTAGCAGAAGATCTGGCCTTTAACGATATTGAAAGCTTCTACGAATTTGCGCTGGAAGCCCTTGCC
>DAIPHR010000182.1:0-6453 GCA_036771215.1 Cyclobacteriaceae bacterium | reverse complement strand
ACGCCATAAAGCAGGGGATTTATCCCGTGTATACGGCTCGGGTAAACGAAAGGTTAGGCTTTCGCCAGCAGTGCCTGCGCTATCACGTAACGATTGGGTTGTGTGGTAGCAAGCGCCTGGAGCAAATCCACCACACGAGCGGCCCCGATCTTATCGCACCATTCGAACGGACCGAACGGGTAGCCGGTTCCCAACTTCATGGCTATATCGATGTCATCCCGCGTGGCAATTCCCTCGTCAAACGCCAGGTGAGCTTCATTGATGATCATGGCCAACACCCGCGGTGAAACCAATCCAATTTGATCGTTAACGGTCAAAAACGACACATTCCATTCTTTCGCCAGCCTGTCAAGCGTTGCTGCATGAACCTGATCCAAAAGGGAAACCTCAACCGATGGTCGTGAAAAAAAGCCCGGCCATCCGCAAAAACCAAAAAGTGGCGCTCCTGAGGCGGCAAAGGCTGCCAGCGGATACCTCATGACGTCTGCAAAAATGACTGGCCCGTTCGGAAATGGGTGATGGGGGTCAGGTCGAAAATCGAAAAGGACATCCAGCCCTGACTCATCGGGGGCAACCACGTCAATAAACCGGAAATTTCCCCCCAACCGCGTGCGAATTTCCTGAGACTGATCCGTGTCTCCCCGTATACCGATGTTCATGGGCGTGTGCTATCTTGCAGTGTTGTAAAAGTAACGAATATGTCAAAAGAAGTGATCTACTCCGACAAAGCACCTGAGCCTATCGGGCCATACAGCCAAGCGGTGAAAAACCACCACTGGTTGTTTGTTTCCGGCCAAATTGCCATTGACCGAAAAACCGGAAACCTGGTAACCACGAACATCGCGGAAGAAACGATGATGGTGATGAAAAATCTGGAGCACATCCTGACCGCAGCGGGATTGGGTTTTCATCACGTGGTCAAGTGTAGCATCTTTCTCAAAAACATGGCGGACTTCCCCAAAGTGAATGAAGTGTATGGGTCGTATTTCACGCACAACCCTCCGGCCCGCGAAACTGTAGAAGTGAGTCGATTGCCCAAAGATGTCAATGTAGAAATCTCCTGCATTGCCATGGGGTGATGATCACCTGGCCTCATTCCCGCAAAACGTTTGTCATCACGATGGCAGCGGAAGACGTGGTCAATAGCCTGAGGCCGGTTACGGTGCCTCGTGAGGCAGGCATAAATGGAAAAATCATGTTCACCGGCTGGGTGCAAAACGATCGGTTTCAGATCATGCGGTATGCCACCCGAATTAATCCCTTCCAACCGGTTGCTCACGGACGGCTGGAATCTCCCTCCCGGGGCTGCATCCTGGTTTTGCAATACCACCTGCTGCCGATCACCCGGTGGTTATTGATGGCGGGAGCCTTTGTGGCTGTCCTGACCGCCACGGTTATTTACCAGGCCAGGCAACCGGCAGCGGCCGGAGCCATTGCCGGAACCACCCTGGTTGTTGGCCTTGTGGCGTGGCTCAATTTCCGATTGCACCGGCAAGATCTTGAAACGCATATACTCCGCGTGCTGCAGGAACACTAAGGCCAAAATCCCTACCTTTCAGCCTCTTTTTTGTTAGATGAAACCCGTTCGTGTTCGTTTTGCGCCAAGCCCTACCGGGGCTCTGCACATTGGTGGCGTGCGCACCGCCCTTTACAATTATTTGCTCGCCCGGCAAACGGGCGGAACGATGATTCTGCGAATCGAGGATACGGATCAGGAGCGCTTCGTGCCGGGTGCCGAACAGTATATCCTGGATTCCCTTCGATGGGCCGGCATTGAAATTGATGAGGGTGTGGGCGTGGGTGGGCCCCACGCGCCCTACCGACAGTCAGAGCGAAAAGAGTTATATGGCCGATATGCACAGCAATTGATTGAAGTCGGCCACGCGTACTACGCTTTCGATACGGAGGCGGAACTTGACGCCATGCGTGAGCGATTAAAATCAACTGGCGCATCCAATCAGCAATACGGTAGCCAAACGCGAATGAGTATGCGCAACTCGTTAACGCTTGCACCCGAAGAGGTCAATCGTCTGTTGCGGGAAAAAACACCTTACGTTATCCGTTTGAAGATGCCAGCCGAAGGTGACGTTAAGTTGAACGACCTGATCCGCGGGGAAGTTGTGTTTCAAAATGCACAGGTCGATGATAAGGTGTTGATGAAATCCGATGGAATGCCTACGTACCACCTGGCCAACGTGGTGGACGATTACCTGATGAAGATTTCGCACGTGATCCGGGGCGAAGAATGGTTGCCTTCGGCACCCTTGCACGTTACCCTGTACCGCCTGCTAGGCTGGCAAAACGAGATGCCGCAGTTTGCGCACCTGCCGCTGTTGCTGAAACCGGATGGACACGGCAAACTCAGTAAGCGCGATGCCGATCAACTTGGCTTTCCCATCTTTCCGCTCAACTGGAAGGATCCCAAATCAGGTGAAATCAGTCGTGGCTATCGCGAATGGGGCTACCTGCCCGAGGCCGTCATTAACTTCCTGGCGTTGCTGGGGTGGAACCCGGGAACCGAGCAGGAATTGTTTTCCAAAGAGGAATTGGTTCAGGTGTTCTCCCTCAATCGCATCAACAAGGCCGGTGCCCGCTTTGATATCCAAAAAGCGCAATGGTTCAATCAGCATTACCTGCGCGCCCAACCCGATGATGTGCTGGCCGGTTATCTCCTCTCCTCACTGAAAGCTCATCAAATCAACTGCCCACAGGACAAAGCCGTAGCGATTGCCCGGGTGTTGCGCGAACGCGTAACGTTCCCAGCTGATTTCTGGGAACAAGGCAAATTTTTCTTTTACCCACCCACGGAATACGATCCGCAGGTGGTCGCAAAAAAGTGGACGTCCACGGTGGCGGCCGTGTTGGATGCCTATCGCCAGGAAATTGAACCGCTCACTACGCTTACGCATACGGACGCCAAACAAAAACTGGATGAGGTGTGCGCCCGTCTTCAAGCGAAAACCGGGCAAATATTGCAACCCTTGCGCACTGCTATCACGGGCGGAGCCTCAGGGCCCGATTTAATGGTAACCCTGGAGATACTCGGGCCTAAAGAAGTGGCCCACCGACTCGCTACAGCCTTACACACCATAAAACCGATTGCCTGATATGCCCAGCCAACAAAAGCCCGGCAAGAAAAAAGCAAAACCTCGTGTTCACCGCGAACTGGAGGGATTTGAGATGCGCGTAAATTCGCTTGGTGAAATCTCATCTAACCTGGAAATCGAAAAAATCAACGAATTCCTGAATCGCAACGTGGAGGATAAGAAGTTGGAGGAGCGCGAAGATTATTCCGAACTCAAGCAAGGGAAAACCCGTAAAAGGAAGAAAACCCGATGATTTATGAACTCGCACGTCATTGACTACCAAATTAAAGGCGAAAGTATACAGATTGTAGAAGTCGAACTGGACCCGATGGAAACCGTGATCGCGGAGGCGGGGGCCATGTTGTTTATGGAAGAAGGGATTCAGTTCGAGACGAAGATGGGTGACGGATCCAACCCCAATCAAAGCCTGTTCGATAAATTGCTCTCGGCCGGAAGCCGCGTACTCACCGGTGAGTCCTTGTTTATGACGCACTTTACAAACCGCGGTAACCGAAAGGCGAAGGTAGGATTCTCAGCTCCGTATCCCGGCACGGTCATTCCCGTGGACCTGGCTACCATGCGCGGCCAGGAGTTGATCGTTCAAAAAGACGGGTTTCTGTGTGCCGCTTTTGGCACAAAACTGAGCATTGTATTCAATAAACGAATTGGCGCTGGATTAGTAGGTGGTGAAGGTTTCATTCTGCAGAAACTTCAAGGTGATGGGCAAGCATTTGTGCATGCCGGTGGTACGCTGATTGAAAGAACGTTGAACAACGAAACACTCCGCGTTGACACCGGGTGCGTGGTGGCCTTTGAATCGCACATCGACTTTAATGTGGAAACTACGGGCAGTCTGCGCTCCATGGTCTTTGGTGGGGAGGGAATCTTTCTGGCCACGCTGCGGGGAAGCGGCAAGGTTTGGCTACAGTCCATGCCGATTCGCAAATTGGTTCAGGCATTGGCACCCTACGGAAGCAACAGTCGTAAAGAATCCAGTTCACTGCTCGGTGGGCTACTCGAACGTTAACGCCAGGGCCAGCGCGGCACCAGGGCGGGCACCTCAGCCCGGTACTGCCGATATGCGTCCCCGAAGTGCCGCAGGAGCTTCCGCTCTTCGAGCCATATGCCGATGGGTAGGTACAGAAAAATGCATCCGGCCGTGGTTAACGAAGCATAGGTAGGTACAAACAACACATAGCCTAATACCAAAAGGATGGTGCCACTGTAAAGTGGATGCCGAACGTGTTGCAGAATGCCCTCTCTTTTGAAATTTCCTTCGTCTGTGGCGAAGCCTAAGAAGGGCTTGAGCGCGTATTGGCGAAACGCCAGGCGAATCACCAGCACCCCGAACGTGGCCAGCACCAAGCCGAAATACCTAAGCCACGGACCGGAATCAATCCAAAAGTCGGGAGGAAGAGAGGCCGCCAGCAACAACAAACCGATCAGGCCCAACGTGGCTATGACCGAGTAGAACAATCGAAAACCCCGGGGAGATACCAAACGAAAGGCAGCACGCTTAACGCTATCGGCCGCCAAAAGACTGTGAACCAAAAAGTAGGTGACCCAACCGGCTATCAAAATTCCGTATGTCATAGCCAAAGGTACCACCAAAATCACGGGCGAATAATCGCCTTTTGGTAACTTGTGGCATGATTACCATCGGCTTGATTCGTGAAGGGAAAGTGCCGCCCGACAAACGTGTCACCTTTACCCCTCTTCAAGCGGAGGAGATTCTGCAACGTTATCCCAACGTGCGCGTGATTTGTCAGACCAGCCCGATTCGTTGCTTTCAGGATGACGAGTATCGCGCCCTGGATGTGCTCGTGCAGGAAGATATGAGTGACTGCGACATCTTAATGGGAATCAAGGAAGTGCCGGTTAGCCAGCTCATTCCGAACAAGACCTACTTTTTCTTTTCCCACACCATAAAGAAGCAACCGTACAACCGGGGCTTGCTGAAAGCCATATTGGAGAAAAAGATACGACTGATCGACTATGAGGCCCTGAAGGATTTTCAGGGAAACCGCCTGGTTGCTTTTGGCCGATATGCCGGACTTGTGGGCGCCTACAACGGATTACTGACTTACGGAAAACGCCATCATCTGTTTGACCTAAAGCGAGCCGGGGACTGCTTTGATGTCAATCAGCTCAAGCTTGAGATTCGTAAGGTGAAACTGCCCGCCATCAAGATTGTGCTGACCGGAGCGGGCCGCGTGGCGAAAGGTGCCATGGAAACGTTGGACACTGCCGGTATCCGAAAGGTGTCACCCCACGACTATCTCACCAAAACATTTTTGGAACCAGTGTATAGCCAGCTTTCCAGTGCCGACTTTCATACGCGGAAGGAGGGTGGCCATTTCAACCGTGAAGAGTTTCATCAACATCCCGAGCGCTATGCCTGTCACTTTGTAGAATTCGCCCGGCACAGTGACCTGTTTCTGGCAGGCGCATTTTGGAACCCCAAAGCACCTGCCTTGTTCACCCGGGCCGATATGCTGCAGCCGGATTTCCGCATTCGGGTGATCGCGGACATCACCTGCGATATCAATGGCTCCATTCCGTCAACAAAAAAAGCCAGCACCATTGCCGATCCGTGGTATGACTATGATGCTGCCACCGACAGCACGCAACCACCGTTTACCGGTGACCACCAGGTGACCGTTATGGCCATTGATAATCTGCCATGTGAATTGCCCCGAAGTGCGTCCGAAGAATTTGGACGAGACATGCTGGACCGAATCATTAAACCATTGCTGGAGGAGGATCACGACCAGATAATTGCCAGAGCGACCATAGCCGAACATGGCCAGCTAACGCCCCACTTCAGCTATCTGGAAGATTACGTTAATGGCTAAGTTTTTTCTGCCGGTGGGTCCAACTGGCAATCTCTTTGCGGAACCAGGCGTCAGCTGTGTCGGTCCATTTAAAATGATCCCGGATGTGCTCCATGGTATGTTTTTCAATTTCGGTGTATGATCCGGCATCATGCACAATCTTAAACAGTTCGTGCGCATCCTCCAATGAAATCCGGCCATCCCCTACTCCGCTTACCGCCAACTCTGCTACAGACAACAAGTTTCCGTCCAGTTTCTTGCCGTTGATTATTTTGTAATAAGAGTGTGACATACTTATTCCGAAGTTAAAACTAGCCAAGAGAAATGGTATTGTAAATGACTTTGGTCATACCTTTGCCCCATGGTGATTTATAACGTTACCGTAGCCGTAGATAAGGCCATTGAGCAGGAATGGGTTCATTGGATGAAAACGGAGCATATGGACGAGGTGGTTTCTCCAGGCTATTTATCGGAATACAGGATTTTTAGAAATCTTAACCAGGAAGGTGTGTATGTCGTCTCGTATGCAGTGC
>DAIPHR010000181.1:0-6455 GCA_036771215.1 Cyclobacteriaceae bacterium | reverse complement strand
AGCTTTGGTGAGGTGTTTCTGAACCCCATAAAGACAAGTTTTGAGCTGCCGTCAGCCGCAACCTTCCTCTGTTAACCTGCTTTTTGGGCGAGGGCCCCGACTAAGCCGGGATTGAGGCCTGGTTTTGCCTGAAAGCTTCACTCGGTATTGTTTTAATTGTTAGGTTCAGCAAACGTGTCCCAAAGCCGAGCGGGCATGGTGCTAGTTATTCAAAACGTTTTCGGCTTGCAATATTGTCTTTCACCTTTTTTTTGCTAGACAGTTTTCTATCGCTTGATGCTTTAATTTTGTTCTATGAAACCTGTTCATTTCGCACCCGGACCATCTGAATTGTATTTTACCGTTGAAGACCATCTGCGGCAGGGTTTGCGGCAGGCCGTCCCTTCTCTGTCGCATCGTTCAAAAGAATTTGAGCGAACTGTTGAGCGGGTCTCGGTCGGCCTCCGCCAATTGCTCGAGATACCCGACAACTTCCACATCGCGTTCACTGCCTCGGCTACCGAAATTTGGGAGCGTTCGATTCAGAATCTTGTAGCTACCAAAAGTATGCACTATGTAAATGGGAGTTTCTCCGCCAAATATGCCGAACTTGCCGGCCAGCTTGGACGCAACACGGAAGTAAAGCGGTTGGTCGAAGGTCTTGGTTTTGACCAGGCAACCCGGCATGATTCTGAACTAATTGCGCTCACCCACAACGAAACCAGCACCGGTGTTGCGTTACCGCTGGAGTTTATTCACGGTTTCCGCACGCTCAATCCCAATACCCTCGTCATCGTGGATGCGGTGAGCTCACTCCCCTTTCCTCAGTTTGACTTTTCGAAAATCGATTCCGTTTTCTTTTCCGTACAAAAATGTTTCGGCCTTCCGCCCGGACTGGGCGTCTGGATCTTTAACGACCGCTGTCTTGATAAATCAAATCAGATGAAAAAATCAGGACATCGGATCGGATCGTACCATAGCCTACCCTCTTTACACCAGTTTGCGCTGAAAAATCAAACCCCGGAGACGCCTAATACTCTCGCGATCTGGCTGCTGGCCGGTGTAATCGAGGATTTTCTGCGAAAAGGCATCCAAACGATTCGAAGAGAAACCGAGTACAAAGCAGCGATTCTTTATCAGGCCTTGGATCAGCACCCGTTGGTCAAACCCTTTGTGTCGGAGAATCAATGGCGATCAAAAACGGTGATTGTGGCTCAAACAGGCAATCACACGCAACGGGTGAGTGAGCATCTATCCGGCCGTGGCCTTTTGGCCGGGGATGGCTACGGCCCCGGGAAGGGCAACCAGCTGCGGTTCGCCAATTTCCCCACGCACTCCAAAGAGCAATACGAGTGGTTGGTGGACAGCATTCTGGATTTCAAAGGTTGATTAAACGATTCGCTACTTTCGGGGTCTAAGGACCCGAACACCTGCGTGGAGGACAAAGAACTACTTCTTAAAGTGCGTAACCCCGAAACCCGGGGGTACGGATTCAACCTGTTGGTACGCGCATACCAACAGCGGGTGTACTGGCTGGTGCGCAAAATGGTTATCGACCATGATGATGCCGATGACATCACACAGGAAGTCTTTATCAAAGTCCACAAGGCCATCGATCAGTTTCGTGAGGATTCCCAATTGTACACCTGGATCTACCGAATTGCGACAAATGAATGCCTGGGTTTTCTTAATCGAAAGAAGAGACGTTTCTTTTTACCCATTGAAGATGTGGCCGGACAGCTTACCGCCACGATTGACTCAACCCCGGGTTTGGAGGGCGATGAAATTCAAATAAAGCTTCAGAAAGCCCTCCTTAAACTACCTGATAAACAAAGACTTGTATTCAACATGCGATACTATGATGAGCTTTCCTACGAAGACATGGCCGAGATCACGAAAACGAGCGTAGGAGCTCTAAAAGCCAGCTACCACCACGCGGTTAAAAAAATTGAGGATTTTTTGACTGAATGATTAAACTTTCGACTGGAGGGGCAATCCAAGACACTAAAAATGAAGAAACTGGACGACATACCAAAAAAGAACGTTTTTGATGTACCCGATGGGTATTTCGAAAAGTTGCCTGGGGTCATTCAGTCACGGGTGGCAAAACCTGAACGGCTGGCCAGTTGGAATCCATGGCTCATCACCCGGGTGGCTGTGCCCGTGTTGTTGCTGGTGGGTGCGGGCATCTTTTGGTTCTCACAGCCGCAACAGATAACGGGGTATGCTGACATTGAGTATGAACTCGGTCAGATTGATCAGGATCAACTATCCCTTTTTCTGGATGATAACGAACTGCATAACGAAGAATTGATGGAGGCCGTAATCTGGAGCGAGGACGACCTCCGAGCCCTTGAGGAGCAGGTTTATGAAGGATTTACAACCACGGCCGCAGATGTAGATGAGCTTTTTAATGACTTTGATGAAGGAATTTAATCAACTGATTATGAAATTATTATTAGCTTTCGCATGTATTGTGGCGGCAAGCGTGGCGAGCCGGGCCCAAGACGAACCGCAGGGAATGCAAGACCCGAAGGTGCAGGACCGCATTAAGGCTCTTCGGGTGGCCTACATAACCGAAAAACTTGGCCTCAATGCCGAGCAGGCCGAAAAATTCTGGCCGGTCTACCGCGAGTATGCTGACAGACGAAATGCCATTCGGGATGAGTTCCGGCAGGCCGCCAAGGGGATTGATCCCAAGAATATTACCAACGAAGAACAACAGCGCCTGCTCGAGTTGAATCACAAGATGAAGCAGCAGGAACTTGACCTGGAAAAAGACTATTCGACAAGGCTGATTCGTGTGATCTCGGCCCAGCAACTGATGAATCTGGGTAAAGCCGAGCGTGATTTCAACATCCTGATTCGTGAGCAGATTCAACAAAGGCGAATGCAGCAGGAGCGCAGAGAGAATCTGCGCGAAAACCAGCGCCTGCGCCAGCGAAATAACTGACCTTTAAAAATGACATCCTGGTGCGCATCGGCCTGCTTGTAGTGGCTGTAACGATGTTTACTCACCCGGGCTTCGCGCAGGAGGCCCGGGTCGACTCGTTAATGCGTGACTCAGTTCGTTTGGAAGAGGAGATAAGGAAAATATTGGCTGCCGACTCCTTGCTGCTCGCCAGTGACTCGGGTACACTGCTCGGCTTAATTGACAGCCTGATGAACGCCCCGGCACCCGCGCTAGGATCTCAGCTTGCATTTCGAGTCGGGTACAACAGCAACGTATCGTCCACCGGCCGAACATTGGGCATTGATGAATTTGGTCTGGCGCCCGGCATTGCCTACTACCATAAGAGCGGGCTTTATGCAGATGTTTCGGGCTATTGGAGTCAGCAGTATTCCCCCACCTATTACCTCACGATTGGAACAGTCGGATACATGGCCGCTCCAACCAAAGTTTGGTCGGTGCTGGCCGAGTACAATCGCTTCCAATATTCAAGTGAAGAGGATCAGGCCAGCACGCCCTATCGGAACAGCGTGGGCGTTTCAAACTTCTTCGACATCGGCAAGATGTTTCTACGCCTCGATTACCAAATGTATTTTGGCGACAAAACGGGACACCGGTTGATGCCGGCCCTGGGCTTCAATTTTGAAAAGCGCTATTGGTCCAAACTCTCCCGCTTCCGGGTTTTCCCGTCTGTATCGGTGCTGATGGGGAGTGAGAAAGTCACCGAAGAAATACCCTTTTCGACCGACCTGCTGGTCGTTTTACTACGCGTACGCAACGGACTTCCGCTGTACTACTCGGAAACCAATCAGGTCTATGGTGTAATGAACTATGCCTTCAATTTGCCCGTCAGCCTCACGATGCGAAACTGGACAGTGATGGTCAACTACGCCTACAACATTCCCAAACAACTTCCCGGTGAGACATTTGATCTGACCAACAGCGGGTTCTTGTCTGCTACGGTATTCCGGCAGTTCAACTTTTATCCTAAGTCGCAGAAATAGGCCTTTGCAAGCCTGCCGGTTTATGTATTTTTCCGCATGCAAAAGATACTTCTGCCTTACTTCTTATTTGCCTCGTTAGCCGGGCTGGCCCAGGATTTTCGGTGGCAACAACGAGTTGAATACACGATGTCCGTAAAACTGGATGTTACCACCCATCGCGTGCTGGGAGATCAACGTCTGGTCTATTACAACAACTCGCCTGATACCTTAACTAAAGTTTACTATCATCTTTTTTTCAATGCTTTTCAGCCTGGAAGCATGATGGATGTGCGCTCGCGAAACCTTCCTGATCCGGATGGGCGCGTGATTGACCGTATTTCAAAGTTGAAGGATGACGAAATCGGCTACCAAAAAGTGTTGTCACTCCAACAGGACGGAACGGCCACTACCTACACGGTGCACGGAACCCTTTTGGAGGTAGTGCTGGCTCGCCCGATTTTGCCGAATACCAAAACGGTCCTGACCATGAAGTTCGAAGCGCAGGTGCCGGTGCAAATCCGCAGAAGCGGACGACATAACCGCGAAGGTGTTGATTACTCCATGACCCAGTGGTATCCACGGCTATGCGAATATGACTTTCAGGGGTGGCATGCCTACCAATATGTGGCGCGCGAGTTTCATGGCGTGTGGGGTGATTTTGATGTCAAGATCACACTTGATCCCAGATATGTAGTAGCGGGTACCGGGGTTTTACAAAATCCACAACATATCGGGCACGGGTATGAAAAGCCAGGCACCAAGGTGACCCGTCCGGCTGGCGACCTTACCTGGCATTTCATCGCCCGCGATGTGATTGACTTTGCCTGGGCGGCTGACCCCGACTATGCCCACGACCGGGTACAAGTGCCCGATGGACCGGAAGTCCACTTGTTCTACCTCAAAAAAGAGAAAACCATAGATACGTGGAAGAAGATGCAACCCATTGCCGTTCATGTTTTCCGGTTTTTGAACGAACGTTTCGGCCGTTATCCATTCGAGACGTACTCTATCATTCAGGGTGGCGATGGAGGTATGGAATACCCGATGTGTACGCTGATCCTGGGCGATGGCTCGCTGGACGGTGTCAGCGGTACCATGGCGCACGAGGTGGCCCACAGCTGGTACCAGATGGCATTAGCCAGTAATGAGGCACTTTATCCCTGGATGGACGAGGGTTATACTTCTTTTGCCAGTGAGGAAGCACTGGCGAACCCAGACGACAAATTTCCGCACCGAGGTGCCTACGAGTCCTACTTTGCCCTTGTCAACAGCGGGTTACAAGAGCCCATCAGCCAGCATGCCGACCATTACAACACCAACCGGGCCTATAGCCGTTCGGCTTACAGCATGGGCGAAGTGTTTCTGGAACAATTGAAATACATCGTAGGCGAGGATGCCTTTTATACCGGTATGAAGCGTTATTACAACACCTGGAAGATGAAACACCCGGAACCCAATGACTTTATTCGCATCATGGAGAAAGTTTCGGGCATGCACCTGCACTGGTATTTGAGGTATTGGGTAAACACCACCAAGCGGATTGACTATGCCATTGGCCAGGTTTCAGCCCAAGAAAACAATACACTGGTTGATTTGCACCGTATCGGTGAATTTCCGATGCCGGTTGAGGTGGTTGTAACGTACCGGGGCGGTCGTCAGGAATTGTATTACGTACCTACGAACGAAACACTCAGTAATAAGCCGGCAGGCGGCACCGTGAAACGCGTTAACGCTGTGCCCTGGCCCTGGGTTAATCCTACCTACACCTTACAGATTGCTGGTAAGCTGGCAGACATTCAATCGCTGGAAATTGACCCTACTCAGCGAATGGCCGATGTCAACCGAAAGAACAACACCTTCCTTGTGGGTGTTCAAAAGCCATTCGAAGATACTACCCGAAAATAGTCAGGGCAGACGTTTTCCGGATTTATCCAGCGTGACGAGTCGCTTTTCTACGGCAGAACGTTTCAGCAAAATTGATAAATCCTGTGACTCGGGAAAGTACGTAGCATCTGACGGAGGAAGTTCAAGGGAAAAGTTGTGGGCCCACTCCAGTCCTCCCGTTATTGATACCCGGCAGACGGTTGTTCGGAAAACGTTTCCGGTCGGCACCTCAGAATAGAAGATTGCAAAATAGGTTTGTCCAATCGCATCGGTTGCACCAAAACCTCTTAACACAGGCAGGGTGCGCCTCATGAATGTGGGATCGACACCAAACGATCACCTGGCCGAAGGAATCCGGGATGGGGGAATGTTGTATAAACAACCCTTCGCCACGGTATCCCTGAAAACAAGTCCTGCAACCATTTTTTCGGGAACCAGTACGATAGGTTTGAAGCGGGACTCCCGCTGAGCCACGGGCGATATGGCCACTGAATCGGTTCCATCAATAACCCAGCTCATTGTAGTCTCTAGCCGATGTATAATTTCCCTTCGGTTTTTGATCTCCCGCTCCGAAAACTCTTTTGTAGTGCGCACATAAGCTTGATGAACGGTACCGTTGCTGTAAGCATTCGCGATGAAGTGGCGGTAGTTGGCCACAT
>DAIPHR010000180.1:0-6525 GCA_036771215.1 Cyclobacteriaceae bacterium | reverse complement strand
AAGTGGCTGATCGACTACAGCCGTATGCGCGGTGAAAAAACCATGATGGATAAGTTGGCAGCCGAGATTTTGGCTGCCTCCAAAGGTGAAGGTGCTGCGATGAAGAAAAAGGACGACACACACCGGATGGCCGAAGCCAACAAAGCATTCTCCCATTTCCGTTTCTAAGCGAACCCATGGCCAGAGATTTAAGATATACACGTAACATCGGTATTGCCGCTCACATTGATGCCGGTAAGACAACGACCACCGAGCGCATTTTGTATTATGCCGGTGTAAACCACAAAATTGGTGAGGTGCACGATGGCGCGGCCACCATGGACTGGATGGAGCAGGAGCAGGAGCGGGGTATCACCATCACGTCTGCCGCCACTACTGTCTATTGGAATTATCGTGGTGACAAATATCATGTCAACATCATTGATACGCCCGGCCACGTGGATTTCACCGTGGAGGTGAATCGCTCGTTGCGTGTATTGGACGGCTTAGTATTTCTTTTTAGTGCGGTGGACGGTGTTGAGCCCCAGTCCGAAACGAATTGGCGTTTGGCCGACAACTATAAAGTCGCCCGCATTGGCTTTGTGAATAAAATGGACCGCTCCGGTGCTGATTTCCTTGGTGTTTGTCAGCAGGTGAAGGAGAAACTCGGCAGCAAAGCAGTAGCCCTGCAGTTGCCGATTGGTGCCGAAGATAACTTCAAAGGTGTAGTTGACCTGGTGAATAACCGCGGTGTTATCTGGAATGAGCATGACAAAGGCATGACCTATGAAGTAGTGCCTATTCCGGATGATATGAAGGATGAGGCCTACGAATACCGCGAGAAGTTGCTCGAGGCAGTAGCCGAGTATGACGAAACGCTGATTGAGAAGTTCTTCGAGGATCCGAACTCGATCACCGAACAGGAAATTCTCAGCGCGCTGCGCAGGGCCGTGGTGGATATGAAGATTGTGCCTATGGTGTGTGGCTCCTCGTTCAAGAACAAGGGCGTGCAAACCATGCTGGATTACGTCATGGAGCTACTTCCATCACCGATGGACAAGGATGTGATCTTGGGTACTGACCCCGACACCGAAGGTGAAGTTGAAATTCGTCCTGACGAAAAGGAACCCTTTGTAGGATTGGCCTTTAAGATTGCTACCGATCCTTTCGTGGGTCGCCTATGCTTCGTGCGTGCATACTCGGGTGTGCTTGAATCAGGTTCTTACATCCAGAATACCCGTTCCGGACAAAAAGAACGGATTTCCCGCGTGTTCCAGATGCATGCCAATAAGCAGAATCAAATTGAACGTCTGCAGGCCGGTGACATTGGCGCGGTGGTCGGATTTAAAGATATTAAGACCGGTGACACGTTGTGTGACGAAAAGCGCCCTGTAGTGCTGGAGTCTATGATCTTCCCTGAGCCGGTTATCGGTTACGCCATTGAGCCCAAAAAGCAGGCCGATGCCGACAAACTGGGTATGGCTATTGCCAAGCTGGTGGAAGAAGATCCTACACTTCGCGTGAATACGGATCAGGAAACCGGCCAGACCATTCTGCGTGGTATGGGTGAATTGCACCTTGAAATTATCATTGACCGCCTGAAGCGCGAGTTTAAGGTGGAGATTAACCAGGGTGCACCTCAGGTCGCGTACAAAGAAGCCTTGACGAAGTCTGTTGAACATAAGGAAGTGTACAAGAAGCAGACGGGCGGTCGTGGTAAGTTTGCCGATATCGTTTTTGAAATCGGTCCGCGCGAACTTGGCCCTGATGACAAGGCCGGTCTGGAGTTTGTGAATGATATTGTGGGTGGCGTTATTCCCCGCGAATTTATTCCGGCAGTCGAAAAAGGTTTTGCTCAGGCAATGGTCAACGGCCCGCTGGCGGGTTACCCCATTGACTCCATGACGGTGCGCCTGTTCCACGGCTCTTACCACGATGTTGACTCCGACTCTTTGTCGTTTGAATTGGCTGCCCGCATTGGCTTTAAGGAGGCAGCGGCCAAGTGCGGCCCGCAGTTACTGGAGCCGATTATGGGTGTGGAAGTCATTTCACCGGATGAGTATACCGGCTCGGTGACGGGTGACCTCAACCGCAGACGGGGAATCATGAAGGGTATGGACACCCGCGGGGGTGCCCAGGTCATTAAGGCCGATGTGCCGTTGTCCGAATTGTTTGGCTATGTGACCGACCTTCGTACGATTACCTCAGGGCGTGCTTCGGCCACCCTTACGTTTTCGCACTATGCACCGGTACCGAAGAACCTGGCCGACAAGGTGATTGAAGAAGTTAAAGGCGCTGTAGCCGCTAAATAAATATCTAAAAGACGTTTAGATTATGAATCAGAAAATCAGAATCAAACTCAAGTCGTACGATCACAATCTGGTCGATAAATCGTCTGAGAAAATCGTTCGGGCTGTAAAGGCAACCGGTGCTGTGGTAAGCGGTCCTATTCCGTTGCCCACCGAAAAAGAAAAATTTACGGTTCTGCGCTCTCCGCACGTGAACAAGAAATCACGTGAACAATTTCAGTTGTGCACGTTTAAGCGCCTGGTTGATATTTATTCCAACAGTGCTAAAACAGTAGATGCGCTGATGAAGCTGGAGTTGCCCAGTGGCGTAGATGTTGAGATCAAAGTGTAGTTAAACTCATTTTATGTATAACAAAAGCCCTGTCGGTAGACGGGGCTTTTTCGTTGATCCTTTTTTAGCATCTTGCGCGCGCAAATTTTTATGGCTTTACTCGAAAAACATCTTTACGTCAAGCGATCGGGGTTACCCGGTGCAGGCAAGGGGTTGTTCACCCGCATCGACATTAAGAAAGGAACACGCATAGTGGAGTACAAGGGTACGCCTGTCACCTGGAAGGAAGTCGAGAAGATGGCGGACGATCGCAACGGGTACGTCTTTTTTTTCAATAACCGGTATTGCATTGATGCGTGGACGCACCGCAAAGCGTTGGGCCGTTACGCCAACGATGCCCGGGGGTTGACCCGCGTGGAAGGCCTGACCAATAACGCGGAGTATGACACGGAAAAACGGAAGTGCTTCATCAAGGCCATTAAAGATATCCCGGCCGGGTCAGAGATTTTTGTGGGTTACGGGGCTGAGTACTGGCAGGTGATTCGGTATAACATTCGACTTGATCAAAAGAACAAAGCCAAACGCGGGGTGAAGTCAGGCAAAGTTGAGCTACCGCACCATAAGCTGGCCAAACGGCAGTCGCAAAAGCACTGATCGGTTGGGCGTTTATTCCGGCTGCACCTTTTGCTGTACCTCTTTAATCGCGTCCAGCATTTTTTCACGAACCTTTTTTACCCGTTCCATCTCGTTTTCGAGGTACTCGCGCGCATCTTCCTGATTGGCGGAATCGGGCAGTGGATTAAACTCGTGCATCCAGTCCATCATGGCAAGATTGGCGGAGTCCAGTTTGGCAATCAGGCCTTCCAATTCCCGCTTTCGTTCTTCGGTCAAATTGGGCGCCTGGGCAATTTCTTCCTCCATTTTTTTCTTAAGCTTATAGAGGTCCTCCATTTTTGGCATTACCTCGTCATGGATGTCCATTACCTGGTTGTACAACACCTGGTTCGGGTTGTCTCCCTCGGCTTTGCCGTGGTTGTGTTGGTCGTGGGTTGATTTTCCACAGCTGGCCAGCAACAGAAGGGCCATGGCGTAAATTGAAGCAAGCTTAATCATCGGTTTCATAATGCCCAAAGGTAACCAAAATTGAACCTTGTGGCGAACTAACGGGGGTTAGGCGACATCCGTTTTGTTATAATTTTCGTCTCTCATTTGCACTTTCAGGCAAATTCACCTTTCTTCACGCTATTGAAATGAAAATGAACCACAAGCGATTTTATTTCTGGTATTATTTTTTTCAGGCCCAGGGGGGATTGAAACGAAGATCGCTTTGTTGAACTGACAAACAAGCTATTCGAGAATCCCCCGCCAAAAACGGGGGATTTTTTTTGAACATAATGGGAAAGAGGAAAAACACCAAGTTGCGCATCGCCATTCAGGGCATAGCTACCAGTTTTCATGAAGTAGCAGCCTTTTCATTCTTTGGTAAATCAATAGAAACGGTTGAGTGCCTTTCGTTTCATCGCCTGTGCGAGGCATTGAAGAGCGGGGAGGCCGATCATGCGGTGATGGCAATCGAAAATTCGATCGCGGGTAGCATTTTACCGAATTACTTTTTGCTGCAACAAAACCATTTTTCAATCCATGGTGAGCTTTATCTGCCCATCCATATGCATTTAATGGCCCTGCCCGGTGTCGGTATGCACGATATCCGGCAAATTGAGTCCCACCCGATGGCGATCCGCCAATGTGCCGAGTTTCTCCACGCGCTGCCCGGGGTGGCCATCCGCGAGAGTGAAGACACCGCGTTTTCTGCCAGGCGCATTCGTGATGAGAAGCTGAAAGATACTGCAGCCGTGGCCAATGAGCAGGCAGCAAAAAAGTTTGGATTGCATATCCTGGAGCGCAGAATTGAGACTCATAAGAAAAATTTCACTCGCTTTCTGATGTTGAGCCGGGAGGCCAACGGTTTGGGCGCCAACAAAGCCACACTGTGCTTTGAGGTAAGAAATGAGGCGGGCAGTCTGGCCGACATCCTCACTATTTTCAAGCAGCATCAGATCAATCTCACGAAGATTCAGTCTGTACCCATTATTGGAAAACCCAGCGAGTACTCGATTCATGTGGATGTGGAGTGGCGCCAGCGCAAGCAATATGATCAGGCGTTGAAAGTTGTGCTGCGGCAGGTACGCAACCTCAATATTCTGGGCGAGTACAAAAAGGCTAACATTCAATTCAGTTGACCATGATTCAAACGGCAAAACGAATAGCACGCGTAGATGAGTACTACTTCAGTCGCAAGTTGGCTGAGGTGCGGGCTCTCGACACACAAGGTCGGAAAGTGATTAACCTCGGCATTGGCAGTCCCGATCTTGCCCCTACCTCAAACGTGATTGATGCGTTGATTGATTCTGCACGCCTTCCGGATACGCATGGCTACCAAAGCTACAAAGGCATACCCGCGCTGCGCCAGGCCATCGCGGCTTTTTACCGCGACACCTATGGTGTTTCCCTGAACCCTGAACGGGAAATTTTACCCCTGATGGGCAGTAAGGAGGGCATTATGCACATCGCCATGGCGTTTGTCGATGAAGGCGATGAAGTGCTGGTGCCAGACCCCGGTTACCCTACTTATTCCAGTGTTACCAGTCTGGTGGGTGGAAAAATCCGAACGTATGCACTGGACGAACAACAAAACTGGGCGCCCGATTTGGATGCCTTACGCCAGCAGGATCTTTCGCGTGTGAAGTTGATGTGGGTAAATTTCCCACACATGCCTACCGGGCGAGTGGCCCGAGCGGAGGAGTTGCAAGAACTTGTCAGCCTCGCTCGTCAGCATCACTTTTTGATCGTCAACGACAATCCGTACAGCCTGATCCTGAACGATTCACCACTCAGTCTCTTGTCGATACCCGGGGCTGAGGAGGTTGCACTCGAGTTGAATTCGCTCAGCAAGTCGCACAACATGGCGGGCTGGCGCATCGGATGGGCGGCCGGTAAGCCGGAATTTCTGGATGCCATTTTACGGGTAAAGAGCAATATGGACTCCGGCATGTTTCTCGGTTTGCAGCAGGCGGCCACCGAAGCTCTTCGGCACTCCCGTGACTGGTTCAATCAACTGAATGACGTATACCGCGGACGAAAGGTAGTGGCTCACCAGATATTGGATGAGTTGAATTGCCAATACGCGCTGGATCAATCCGGATTATTTGTTTGGGCTCGCGTAAACGAACGTATTGCCGAAGTGGAAAAGTGGGTGGATGAAATCCTTTACGGTGCCCATGTCTTCATCACTCCGGGTTTTATTTTTGGTTCAAAGGGCGCGAGGCATATTCGCATTTCGTTGTGCAGCCCGGTTGAGCAGATGAAGATTGCGCTTGAACGCATTCAGCAACATCAGGCGCTCGTGGAAAAAAAGATAAAGGTGGAAGTACGATGAATCTCGGTATCATAGGCGTTGGGTTGATTGGTGGCAGCATAGCCCTGGATTTAAAGAAATCAGGCTTGGCCAGCCGGGTATTGGGTGCCGACCAGCTGGAGGAAACCGGTGAAGAGGCTGTTCGGCTTGGTTTGATTGATGAATGTGTTACGGTCGACCGGCTGGCCGTTGAGAGTGACCTGATTGTCGCGGCCATTCCGGTCGGGGCACTGGTGCAACTATTGCCTGATGTGCTGAATCGCATTTCGCCCACCTGTGTGGTTTTTGATGTAGGTTCGACCAAGAAGCAGATTTGCGATGCGCTTGATCAACATCCCGGTCGCGAACGTTTTGTGGCTGCCCATCCACTGGCGGGTACTGAAAATTCGGGCCCGCGTGCGGCTTTTACCGGATTGTTTGCGGGAAAGACGAACATTATTTGTGAGCGTAACCGCTCAGCAGCCGATGCCCTTGCCCGTGCCGAGGATGTGTTTTCTGTTCTTGGCATGAAGACGGAGTATATGGACGCAGATGAACATGCACGCCACGTG